>CAYYOS010000145.1:0-5901 GCA_964473355.1 uncultured Burkholderiales bacterium
CAGCAGACCTAGCATCGGTTGTGTTGATAGTGGTAATTTCATACGTGCCATCGGGTGTTTGGCGCGTTGCAAAGCTAACCATGCCTCCCACTGCTAAGTTTTCCCTTTGGAGTTGCGCCGGAAATTTAAAATTCATGGTCATGGGACCCCAACCCAAAGACGGGATGGGGCCGTGTGACAGGGTGATTTCAGTTGCGCCTAAGCGTTCGATCTTGCCTGTTCCGCGATGAATATCGTGAGCGGGTGGCCGCATATTTTCCCGCGGTAGGGTGCTTTGTGATCCACTTATTCCTTTTAATCTCGCTTCGGAATCAACCAAAAATTGACCGGAAACCACCACCTTTTGCCCGACCTTTAGGCCGCGGCGGATTTCCATTTGACCTTTACTTTCGGTACCGATTTCAACGTTGACCGGCAAGAATTTGCCCTGCCCCTCTGCAACCATGACGATGGTACGGGTGCCGGTTTGAATTACCGCTTCACTGGGCACCAGTAACACATCCTTACCCGGATTAGCTGCCAATCGCACCGACACAAACAGTCCGGGCACCAGTGGCGGATGGGGACGATTGAGTTCTACGCGTACCTTTAAGGTTCGGGTTTCGGCATTTAGCTCGGGCAAGAGCGCAATGACCTTACCTGTAAAAACCGTCCCTGGTAAAGACGCCACGCGCGCTTCCACTTGGTGACCGATATTGACTAACGCCGCTAAATTTTCTGGGATTTCGGCGTTTATCCAAGCGTTCGCAGTGCCGTTAATACGAAATAGTGGCGCGCCCGCCGCGACCGTCATGCCTTCGCGGACGCTAAGCTCAGTCACCACGCCGTTAAGCGGCGCCGTCACCGTCAAATACGGTTGAATTTTGCCGCTGGTTTCCACTAATTTTATTTGCGCGTCGGACATTCCCGCTAAGCGCATGCGCTGCCGGGCGCTATCCAATAAGCCGCCATCGCGCATACGCATCACGGTGAAATAGTCTTCTTGCGCGGCAATCCACTCTGGTACGTAAAGACGCAAAAGCGCCTGGCCTTGTTTTACGGAATCGAGGGGAGCCCGCACATAGAGCCGCTCGACGTAAGCGTTGCTGCGCGACTGGACCACCGCCACATCGCGCTCGTCATACGCGACGCTGCCTACAGCCTCGACCGTTGTGTTGAATTTACCGAGCATGACTTCCGCCGTACGTATGCCCAAATTCTGCTGTATCTGCGGGCTGATGGTGACGCCGCCTTGATCATCATCTGCGCCGGCATAAACGGGTACTAACTGCATGTCCATAAATGGCGATTTGCCAGGTTTATCAAATTTTTGCCCCGGGACCATGGGGTCATGCCAATACAGGATTTTTTTCTCCGCGCTGCCATTTTGCTGAGCGGTTGGTAATGCGGCGCCCGAGGGCGCCATATCCTTCCTGCCTTGATGCTTGCCGGCAGCATAAAATCCAAAGGCAGCGACAACCGCAATGCCTAGGCCAAAAATGGTAAGAAATAGCTTACGTTTCATGGCGTCTCTCTATTTGAATCATGAATAAAATGAGCCGGTTGATCTTCGGGAAAGAGATAATTCAGTTGCGCCCAAAGCCGCGCCGTGTCGGATTCCAGCTGCAAAGCCTGGGTGCGCATCTCAATCTCGCTGCGACGTGCGCTAAACACTTGCACAAGCTTAGCTTTGCCACCGCGATAAGCCGCAACCGCGGCGCTGGTGGCGTCACTGGCCAGCGGGATCAATTCACGTTGGTAGCGAACCAGACGAGCTTGACCGCTTTGCCATTCCGTAACCAGTGCACGCACTTCTGCGATGTGGCTACGCAACGCATCTTCCCGCAAGGCTTTTACTTGTTCTAGCGTCGCTAATTTTGATGCCAATTCCCGATCTTGTTTATTTTTTCGGTTCAACTGTAAGGGAATGGAAACGCCCGCCGAAATCATATTTGAGTAAAGTGGGCCGCGCTGGCTAAACGCGATTTCTCCACTCCAATCTGATTTTCTATTAGCCTCGGCCAAACGCACATCGGCAGTGGCGATCGCCTCGTCCTGTGCCAGAACTTGTATTTGCGGATGATGGCGCAGTTCGTTGTCCAAAGCACTGATATCTAAGCGCAGATTTTCGGTATTCGGTTTTGCGCTGAGCGGCCGGGTAGCTGCCTCCCCCACCCAGCGCGCCAGCATAGTGGTGGCGTTGTTAACACGGCGCTGAAGCTCGCTGGCTTTGTCATCAAACATCAGCAAGGCACTGCGAGCAATAAGCACATCCGCCAATTCGCCGCGACCGCCCCGGTAAGCACCTTCTGCAGCTTGTAGTTCAAATTTGGCCTGCGTATGTTGTTCGGCAAGTGCCGTCGCCATGGCTTCTGCATAATAGCGCTCCAACCACGCTAGCGCAGTGTCGCGTTGAATAGCAGCCAAACTCAAACGTTTCTCCGCGGCGAGTTTATCGCCTTCTCGCTCGACGCGTTCTCCGCGAAATTGTCGTTTATCCGCACGCGTAAATTCCTGCATCACGCCCACCCGACGCATGGTCATAAAGTCGCGCGTTAGGCTCAAGCGATCTTCACCGTCCACGGGCAAATTCTCAACACCAAATTTGAGTATTGGATCCGGAAGCTGTTGCGCTGCCACCGCGAGCTCGCGCGCAGCGGCGATCGCCGAGGCTTGCGCGGCGAGTTGCGCGGATCTCAAAATGGCGAGCCTTTGCGCCTCGGCGAGTGACAGTGGCATTTCGGCGGCACCTACGAGCGCGTGGGGCGCCATGGTTGCCAGACACAGGAACAGGTATCTAGTGATACGATTACGCCATCGCCAACTTGAGCAACTACATGTAAAAGAATAAAAACCCATAAAAGACTCCACAGACGAAGTTAAGCCATCGGCTCACTCAAAAGCGAGCCGCTTATATCACGTCTGGGAGCTTAAATGCGGAAACAGCAGTTTTGGATGGTTAAAGGGGGTGCACTTATTCGCGCCAGCAAAAACAGAGGGGGATGCCCGGTAAGCGGAGGGTTGGTTGCGGTAACGACGTCTATTAAGGTTAATGCCAGAAAAGGTTGCACTTGTGGAAGCTGCGGTTTATCCAGCGAGAAATTTTCGGCTTCGCAATGAGCGTGACACAGTGCCGGCTGTTGCATATCCATTTTGTTGCATCCCGGCATATTCTGATGTAGGGCCGCGTTACCGTTTGTCAATAGGTCGTTCGCCCCGGTGGGACACGCATAAGCCGCTACCGCAAGCTGCATAAAAAAGATGCTAAGCAGCGCAGTGAGTGAGGTAAAAAAACTTGTCTTGCGGGAGAGCCTCATCATGCAATTTCTTTTTCGGCTAGTTATACTTGACTATAATCAGCAACCAAAGGGGTTGTCAAGCAGCTACACCCCTTCGGGTCTCGGTTTGTTACCTTGCTCTTGGGCGCGTTCTCGAAGCTTAAGTTCCAAATTTTTATGCTGCCTTAATCGGAAGCTCGACATTTAATGATGCCAGCACCACGCCTGAAACAACGAGAATACTCCGCCGCTGTGGCTAAAAACCTTGAATTGCAAGGGGTGCACCCGGTGTTAGCACGCATTTTTGCTGCGCGCGGTATTCTTAGTTCGGCCCAGTTAAATTGCAAATTAGATGCTTTGCTTTCCTTTGCGGACTTAAGAAACTGCGCCGAGATGGCCATGATTTTAGCCGACGCCATTGCCGCTAAAAAACATTTATTGATTATTGCCGATTACGACGCCGATGGCGCCACTGCGTGCGCCGTGGCAATGCGTGCGTTAAAAAACTTTGGAGCGACGGTCGACTATCTTGTCCCGAATCGCTTTGAGTACGGCTACGGTTTAAGTCCGGAGATTGTCGCGCTGGCGGCTACGCGGCAGCCGCATTATATTATTACCGTGGACAACGGCATTGCCAGCGTTGAAGGCGTGGCAGCGGCCGCAGCAAACGGCATCGAGGTGTTGATTACCGATCATCATTTGCCGGGCGATGTTTTACCCCAAGCACGGTGTATCGTAAACCCGAATCAGCAAGATTGTGCGTTTAGCAGTAAGCATTTAGCCGGAGTAGGCGTCATTTTCTATGTGATGCTGGCTTTGCGGGCGGAGCTGCGCCGACGCGGCGCTTATGTCAACTTGCCGGAGCCAAATTTAGCTAAGCTGCTGGATATAGTGGCTTTAGGCACCGTCGCCGATGTCGTAAAACTGGATGACAATAATCGTCTCTTAGTTCATCAGGGGATACGGCGCATTCGCGCCGGGAAGTGCGTGGCAGGTATTAGCGCGCTATTGCATGCCGCTGGGCGCAAAAGATCGGCCGCCACCGAATATGACCTGGGGTTTGTTATCGGCCCGCGCTTAAACGCAGCCGGTCGTTTGGATGACATGTCCTTAGGTATAGAATGCCTCATTACCGACGATGAGCAGCGGGCCAGCGCGCTTGCCCAGCAGTTAGACAGCTTAAATCGGCAGCGCCGCGAGGTCGAGCGTGACATGCAAGACAGGGCTTTTGCCATACTCGACAACGTTATTCCCGAGGAAAATTACAGCCTTTGCTTGTATGAACCGAGCTGGCACCAGGGCGTGATTGGCATTCTCGCTTCACGCTTAAAAGACAAATTTAACCGCCCCGCTATTGTGTTTGCCCGCAGCCAGGATGGTGAAATTAAAGGGTCTGGTCGTTCGATCCGGGGTTTGCATTTACGCGACGCGCTCGATCTAATCGCCAAACGCCATGGCGGGCTTATTTTAAAATTCGGCGGCCACGCCATGGCGGCAGGGCTAACCATCGCTGAACATAGCTTAGAAAAATTTAAGCAGGCATGGGAAGAAGTTGTCCGTGATTTACTGTCGCCCAGCGATCTGCAATTCTTAGTTGAATTGGACGGTTCCTTAAATGACGAAGACCTAACCCTACAGCTCGCCGAGAATCTAAGTGCGAATGTTTGGGGTCAAGGTTTTCCATCACCGGTGTTTGTCGATGAGTTTGAGGTAGTCAGTCAACGCGTAGTCGGCGAACAACATCTTAAACTACAAGTCAAAAAGTTCGGGCGACTTTATGAAGCCATAGTTTTTTCCAAGCCCGACTTCATGGCAGAGCGCGTCAACTTGATCTACCGGCTGGGCATCAACGATTATAACGACAATCGGGGCTTGCAATTAACGGTTGAGCACTGGCAGTCTGCTCAAAGCGCCGCGTCCTAAGCAGAAAATTAGGCTATAATTCAGCGCTTTTAATAAGAACAATTATGGAAGCGGAACGCCTTAATTTACTTGCTCGCAAAATCAGCGATGCTGGGGAGCGTATCGCCGCACTGCGGAGGCATCTTTGACTTTGACACAAAGCAAGCGCGTTTAAACGAAATTATCACTCAGCTGGAAGATCCTGCGCTCTGGGCCGATACCAAACGCTCAACCGAGCTGAGTCGCGAACGAAAAATATTGGAAGACGTGGTGCATACCCTTACCCAAATTTACCAAAGCGTGCATGATATCGGCGAGCTGTTCGCGCTTGCGCGGCAAGAAGCGGACGAAGCAACACTAGAGGCGCTCGCCTCCGAGACTGAGACAGTGGCGGAGAAATTAGCAGCCATGGAATTCCGCCGCATGTTCTCCAATCCGATGGACCCTAACAACTGTTTCATCGATATCCAGTCGGGTTCGGGCGGGACCGAGGCGCAGGACTGGGCGGCTATGCTTATGCGTATGTATTTGCGTTATTGCGAACGCAAAAATTTTTCTGTGGAAATACTCGAGGAATCATCAGGCGAGGTGGCGGGCATAAAAAGCGCTACCTTAAAAATAAGCGGCGACTATGCCTACGGACATCTACGAACTGAAACCGGCGTGCACCGTCTAGTACGTAAATCTCCGTTCGATTCGGGTAACCGCCGCCACACTTCCTTTGCCAGCGTCTTCACTTATC
>CAYYOS010000146.1:0-5874 GCA_964473355.1 uncultured Burkholderiales bacterium
GCCAGGCCACCGGACAAGTTCATCCCCTGGCTTTGGAATTGGTTAAAGGAACAGGATATCCGCTAGAAAATTTACGTAGCAAAAACTGGGACGAATTCGCGCAAGTTGAATCGCCGAAAATGGATTTTGTAATTACTGTATGCGATAGGGCAGCCGGCGAAGTGTGTCCCATATGGCCCGGCCAGCCATTATCTGCGCATTGGAGTTTCGCGGACCCAGCCGCTGTGACAGGAAGCGAGCAGGAAAAACGCCGGGTGTTTGAACAAATCTTTCACCAAATTGCGACGCGTATACGTCTCTTAATCAATCTCCCCCTTACTAGTTTGGATCGTATTTCAATACAGACGGAGCTGCGGGACATCGGAAAAAAATGAATTTATTCCTTTTCCAAATTAAAAGCGACGCGAAGGCGAGCTGCAGACAGTATGAATAATATCTCGATCCCGCCTGACGGGATGGCAAGGCAAAGTCGACAAAGTCAGTTTTAATATGGGAATGGAATTAGGCCGCAAGTTGGTTGCGGAAGGACTGGGCTCAGCGTTTTTGCTCGCGGTAATTGTAGGCTCCGGCATAATGGGAGAGAAGCTGGCGGGGGGCAACGTCGCGCTGACGCTGCTTGCCAATTCTACGGCTACCGGGTTGGGTTTATACGTGTTGATTTCGATTTTTGGCCCCGTCTCTGGTGCGCACTTTAATCCGATCGTCACTTTAATGGACGCCTTGCAAAATGGCACTAGCTGGTCGGCCGCATTTTTATATGTTGTCGTGCAAATTGCGGGGGCGTTTGCCGGGGTTGCCGCCACGCATTTCATGTTTGGGGAGGCGCTTTTCTCTGTTTCTACTCACGCACGCACAGGCGGTGGATTATGGTGGAGCGAATTTGTGGCCACCTTCGGCTTGCTAATGGTTATCTTAAGTTGTTCGCGTAGCCGGCCCAGTAGCGCACCTTTTGCCGTGGCTGCCTATATTGCCGCAGCGTATTGGTTTACCTCATCAACCTCATTCGCTAATCCCGCCGTCACTTTAGCTCGTTCTCTTACCGATACATTTACGGGCATACGCCCTCGCGACACGCCCTATTTTATCGCCGCTCAAATTTTGGGCGGTTGGTGCGCCATGCTTATAGCGACGTGGCTTTATTCAACCGTTGTATTCGATAAAAGGCGTTATAAGATATAATCTTATTAATTATATCTAATGTTATTTCTAGAATTGCCGTTGGTCTAGCGTAGGCATTTTGGCGTCGTGCAGCGTGGCGATTAAGGGGCAGGAAATGTCGCCCTCCCGACCCCGGCATTTTTCTACCAAGTCCCTCAGTACAGATTCGATGCTCAGCAATGTAGCTAAACGGGCCCGCACATCGGTTAACTTGCGTTCTGCTAAGGCGCGCGCTTGTACGCACTGCTCGCCATCCTCGAGTTTCAGCAACTCTCCAACTTCTCCTAAGGTAAAGCCTAGTCCTTGGGCCGCTTTGATAAAACGTACGCGATGCGTATCAACGTCACTATAGTGACGGACGCCGCCAAGTGGCTTAAGGGGCTCCCTGAGCAAGCCCCGTCGTTGATAGTAGCGTATCGTTTCGACATTTACCCCGGCACGCCCCGCTAACCCGCCAATAGTTAAATTTTTTCCCATCGTTCCGGCTCCGTAAACTGCTTGACTCCGTACCATGATACGGAGTTTATTGTTTTAAGCCTAGCTAAGTAAAAGATTAGGAATGAGATTTAACAGCGTTAACATTGCAATAATTGGCAGCGGCTCGGCTGCTTTCGCCGCCGCTACCTATGCTGCGGAAAAAGGCGCTGGCGTCACGCTTATAGAGAATAGCAAGCTAGGCGGCACCTGCGTAAATGTGGGCTGCGTGCCTTCAAAGATTTTGATACGCGCGGCTCATCTTGCCCACCTGCAAGATCGCCACGCGTTCGCGGGGCTGAAAAGAAATCTTCCCATAGTTGACCGGGCCGCGATGGTGGCCCAACAACAAGCACTCGTCCAAGAATTGCGCGGGGCAAAATATGAAAAAATTTTAGCCTCCCACCCGAATATCAAGCTAATTCGTGGTTTCGCACGTTTTAAACAGGCCGATACCCTGGAAATAACGCGAGCTTTTGGCCCCGGATACGAAGTGCGTGCAGCGAGCATTTTAATTGCAACAGGCCGCACACCCTTTATCCCGAATATTCCCGGCTTAAAAGATACGCCTTACTGGACCTCGAACGAAGCTTTGATAAGCTCAACTTTGCCCAAGCATTTAATTATTTATGGCGGGTCCGTGGTGGCGTTGGAATTAGGGCAGGCATTTTTAAGGCTGGGCTCGAGAGTGACGCTAATTGCTCGTACGAGCTTATTGCCGAAAGAAGACCCGGCAATCGGTGAAACTCTCAAGGTGTTGTTGGAAAAAGAAGGCATGCGCATCTTAACGGAAAGTCTTATTAGTAGCGTGCGCTTCTCGGGTAAGCAGTTTAACGTCGTCGTTGATACCAACGTGATAAGCGGGGATCAACTGCTAATTGCGGTTGGGCGCTCGCCTACCACTAAGGAACTCGGCTTGGAAAAACTGGGAATTCAAACTATGGCGAATGGCGCCATAGTTGTGGATGCACGCATGCGCACAAATCTGCCGAACATTTACGCCGCAGGTGACTGTACTAATCAGCCACAGTTTGTTTACGTCGCCGCCGCTGCGGGCACGCGTGCTGCTATCAATATGACCGGCGGAGACGCGGTGTTGGATTTATCCGTTATGCCGGCGGTTGTCTTTACCGACCCTCAAGTTGCCACCGTAGGTTTATCCGAAGCCCAGGCGGCCGAACAAGGCATCGCCACCGATAGCCGTAGGCTGGCACTCGATAACGTGCCTCGCGCGTTGGCAAATTTTGATACCCGAGGGTTTATTAAACTAGTGGTAGAGAAAGCCAGCGGCCGCATCCTAGGCGTGCAAGTATTGGCCTCCGATGGCGGGGAAATCATCATGGCGGCGGCCCTGGCAATTCGCCATAGACTAACTGTCTCAGATTTAGCGGGCGAGTTATTCCCTTATTTAACTATGGCGGAGGGATTGAAACTATGCGCGCAAACATTTTGGAAGGATGTGACGCAGCTATCTTGTTGCGCAGGCTGACGCCAGGCTGCGCAATTAAACGATAACTGTGTTGGCTGCGTCGGCTACCCGCCGCATTATTTGTGGTACCTTCGTTGCCTCATCCTTGCCGCCTGGTGCTCGGTTAATTGTGAGCGGGATACGTTGGTAGAGAATGGCTGAAGAATTATTCGTTAATTAGCGCCCGAACCACTTTTTCCATTTCCGGATGATCAAATTCCCGGCCGCCGACAGCCCGGTAGGCTACCCGACCTCGCTTATCTACGATAAAACTGGTCGGTAAGCCTTTTACGTTCCACTGCTTCGCGGCGTTGCTCTTTGGGTCAAACAGAATAGGGAAGGTGGGCTGGGGCTCGAGCTGCCCAATAAAGGCAAACACCAGATCGTAACTTTCCCACTGGTCGACAGCCAATACCATAAAGGGCTCCGTTTTTAATTTTTGGTAGAGGCGTTCCATCGACGGCATTTCGCGGCGGCAGGGCGGGCACCAGGTGGCCCAAAAATTCACGAGCACAACCTTTCCTCGGTAATCGGATAAGGAATGTGATTTATCTTCCAAGTCCTTAAAGGTAAAATTTTTCGCTGGCGCCCGTGTCGCTAGTTTAGTGAGTTTATGGCTGAGATCGGGCAACACCGTTTGCGCCGGAATCGGCGCTGAGAGACTGCCTAAGGCCAATGCGACGCCGAAATACTTAAGCAGGTGCATCGGATGGGCAAACCAAGTTAGGAAGTTTGCCGGTATAAGTTTTCCCATGTTGCCTCCAGCTGTAAATTAGATCAAAACGGGCGCCGCGTGGCAGTTTGACAGTAGTAAAACCTTGGGCCCAGTCGCCGACTTCAAAAGTCATCACGTCCGGCAAAATGGAGTAGCCAAAATCGATACCCATTTTTTTCCACGCTCTCAGCCATTCAGATTTGGTACGCAAACGCTGGCGCACGCCGTCGTCACGCACCGCCCGCCACTCGGCAACCCGGTAAGTGACCGGATAATCGGTTTCATTGCGTACCACCGTTCCAAAAGTGCAATAGCGCGCTACGCCTTCAACCATTGCAGAGGGGAGGTCGCGCGCAGAATACACGGCACGTATAAAATCCGGGGGAAGCTGAATCAACTCAAGGCTGAATCCGCGATCAACTATCTTCCAGGAATACAGGCCAGAATCGGCATCGCGCAAGGTCGTCAGGTCCGCAGTCCAACCACTTTCCAGAGGAAGTAGGGACAGCAGCGCAATTTGGATGGTTTTACTTAATGGTGAGGTAGCCACACGGAACCAGGTAATAACGAAACATATACTATACAAACTTTTTAGCATAAGGCCCATGACTATATACCGCCGCCACGACGCTAGAATTAACATCAGCAAAGTGGGGCGTTGGGGATTTGAGCGTTTTCTGGCTAACCCGGAATAGCTCAGGGAATATTTAGTTTACTAGGGAATAAAACCCACAACCTGACTGTTACTAGATATGTCCGCAATTCTACTATAGTGAAACATTGGCTTGCTGGAACGCCGAGATACTTAATGCCAGGGACCTAGCATAGATAATGAATATTTAAGCCATGCACGCGTTTGAAGCCCACATTCCTCGGCTGCGTCGCTACGCGCGTGCCCTGGTGCGAGATCCGCATTACGCGGATGATCTTGTCCAAGATACCTTGGAACGGGCCTGCGCTAAGTGGCACCTATGGAAAAGCGGCAGCAATTTGCGCGCCTGGTTATTTACCATGATGCATCACATATTTTTAAATCAGCTTAAAAGTAATGCCAGCCTATCTAGGCTAATTGGATTAGACGAAGCTGGCGAGATTGCTGGGCCCGCAAGCTCGGAGCCGGGCATGGCGCTAAGAGATTTAGAATACGCCTTAATGCGCTTATCCATAGAGCAACGTCAGGTTTTATTATTAATCGGCCTAGAGGATTTAAAGTACGCGGAAGTGGCTAAGATTCTGGAAATTCCTATCGGAACAGTGATGTCTCGCTTGGCGCGAGCGCGCGAGCGCTTACAGCAACTGTTGGAAGGCGTCGACGACTCGTCAGTGGCGTTAAAAGTGATCAAATGAAAAAAATTGTAGGGAAAATATCAGTCGAGGATTTATTGGCTTACGCCGATAACCAGCTTCCTCCGCAAAGGCGGGCGGAAGTAGAAGATTACTTGCGCACGCATGAAGATGCGGCGCGCAGAGTAGACGCGTACCGTCTGCAGAATACTGCGTTACACCAAACTTTTGATAGCATTCTTACTGAAACACCGCCGCCACGTTTACAAGTTCAGGCGCAATCATCAGTCGGAAGGTCATTTAGGTCTGTGCTGGCTGGCGCCGTAATCGCAGCGATAGGTGCAACCGTGGGTTGGAACTTAAATAGTCATTTTCAACCTATCGCGCCGCAAGCTGCCGTAGCAAAAGATATTTTATTGGCGCGGCAGGCATCGCTGGCTTATGCCGCCTATGCGCCGGAAGTGAGACACCCCGTGGAGGTCGCAGCGGCGGAAGAGGCGCATTTAAGTGCTTGGCTTTCCAAGCGCTTGGGTAGATCCCTTAAAGCGCCGAGCCTAGTAAAACAAGGGTTTTCCTTAATGGGTGGGCGGCTCGTTCCTGCCGAAGCCAGTGGCGTGGCGGCGCAATTCATGTATGAAAATACGCAAGGACGGCGCTTAACACTCTATGTCCGTGCCATGGTGAAGCCCCAGCCGGATACGTCATTCCGCTATGCCCTAGAAAATAACGTGAGCACTTTTTATTGGATAGACCGTGACTGGGGTTACGCGCTTAC
>CAYYOS010000147.1:0-5818 GCA_964473355.1 uncultured Burkholderiales bacterium
CATGTCACTACCCGGCATCAAGGGGGCGGGCATAAACAACATTATCGTGTTATTGATTTTCGCCGCAACAAAGATGCCATTCCCGCAAAAGTCGAACGTTTGGAATATGACCCCAATCGCAGCGCCAACATCGCGCTGATGTGTTATGCCGATGGCGAGCGCCGTTACATTATCGCGCCTAAGGGTATTAGCGCGGGTGCGGAACTCTTAAGCGGCGCGGAAGCGCCCATCAAAAATGGTAATGCCTTACCTTTGCGCAATATTCCCGTGGGCACCACCGTGCATTGTGTGGAACTCATGCCTGGGAAAGGTGCGCAGCTTGCGCGCTCTGCGGGTACTTCGGTACAGCTGTTAGCTCGGGAAGGCGCGTATGCGCAATTGCGTTTACGCTCCGGTGAAATTCGTAAAGTGCATGTGGATTGCCGTGCCACCGTAGGCGAGGTGGGAAATTCTGAGCACAGCTTACGCTCCATCGGTAAAGCCGGCGCCATGCGCTGGCGCGGTGTGCGTCCGACGGTGCGGGGTGTCGCCATGAACCCGATTGATCACCCGCATGGTGGGGGTGAAGGAAAAACAGCAGCCGGGCGTCATCCGGTCAGCCCCTGGGGTACACCTTCCAAAGGTTATCGCACGCGTGCTAACAAGCGTACACAAGGCATGGTCGTACGCCGTCGTCCATCGAATAAGAGGTAAGCGTTATGGCTCGTTCAGTTAAAAAAGGTCCGTTCATCGATGCGCATTTGCTGCGTAAAGTGGAAGCTGCGCGTGCAACGCACGACAAGCGCCCGCTTAAAACATGGTCACGGCGTTCTACTATCATCCCGGATTTTGTCGGCCTAACGATTGCGGTACACAACGGCAAGCAGCATGTACCGGTGTATATTAGCGAAAACATGGTCGGACACAAGCTGGGCGAATTTTCTTTAACCCGAACCTTTAAAGGTCATACGGGCGACAAGAAAGCCGTGAAGAAATAAGGAGCTTAGAAATGAGAGTCACTGCTAAATTACGGGGTACGCGATTGTCCGCGCAAAAGGGTCGCTTGGTCGCCGATCAAATACGGGGTTTGGCGGTTGCCAGAGCCTTAAGCATTTTAAGCTTTAGCCCCAAAAAGGGTGCGGTCATTATCAAAAAAGTGTTGGAGTCGGCCATTGCCAATGCCGAGCATAACGAAGGTGCGGATGTCGATGAACTAAAAGTGACCACGATTTTAGTGGATGAAGGTGCAACTCTGCGGCGCTTTAGAGCGCGGGCCAAAGGGCGCGGCGCGAGAATTTTAAAGCCGACGTGTCATATATTAGTCACAGTAGGCGACAAGTAAGGAACACTATGGGTCAAAAGATTAATCCAACCGGTTTTCGTTTAAGCGTACTAAAGAACTGGTCCTCGAAATGGTATGCCGATAGCAAAAATTTTTCGGATATGCTGCAAGACGATATTAAAGTCCGCGATTACTTAAAGAAAAAGCTCGCGCATGCGGCGGTCTCGAATATTCAAATTGAGCGCCCGGCGCGTAATGCCAAGATTACTATTTGCAGCGCGCGCCCCGGGGTTGTTATCGGTAAAAAAGGCGAGGATATCGAGTCCTTAAAACAACAATTGCAAAAATTAATGGGCGTGCCCGTTCATTTAAACATCGAAGAAGTTAGGAAGCCGGAAATCGATGCGCAATTAATTGCGGAGAGTATCGCTGCGCAATTGGAAAAACGTATTATGTTCCGTCGCGCCATGAAACGCGCTATGCAAAGCGCCATGCGCCTAGGCGCGCAAGGTATTAAAATCATGAGTTCCGGCCGCTTAAACGGCATCGAAATTGCGCGTCGCGAATGGTATAGAGAAGGCCGTGTGCCCTTGCACACACTCCGTGCCAATATTGACTACGGTACTGCTGAAGCAAAGACGACTTATGGCGTAATCGGCATTAAAGTTTGGGTCTTCAAAGGTGAGACCTCCGGCATGCCGGAACAAACCGCCGCGGTTAATCAGATTCCGCAAGATAAAAAAGTACGCGCACCGCGCCCTGCTCGTGCGGCCGCGTAATCAGAAATTAGGAAAGCAAAATGTTACAACCAGCTAGATCAAAATTTCGCAAACAGCAAAAAGGCCGTAACACCGGCATTGCTACCCGCGGCAATAAAGTGAGCTTTGGCGAATTCGGTCTAAAAGCCGTGGGACGTGGACGCATCACTGCGCGGCAAATCGAAGCCGCGCGACGTGCCATGACTCGTGCCATTAAACGGGGCGGGCGCGTGTGGATACGCATTTTTCCGGATAAGCCAATTTCGCAAAAGCCCGCTGAGGTCCGCATGGGTAACGGTAAAGGGAACCCGGAATATTTTGTTGCCGAGATCCAGCCCGGCAAAGTTTTATATGAAATGGACGGCGTCGAAGAAGTATTGGCCCGCCAAGCCTTCCGCTTGGCCGCTGCCAAGCTGCCGATAGCCACTACTTTTGTGATCAGGCAAGTAGGTTAATATGAAAACCAGTGAATTAAGAGCGAAATCCGCCGACGAATTAAATCAAGAGCTGCTGGAGCTATTAAAGGCCCAGTTTAGCTTGCGCATGCAAATTGCCACCCAACAAAGCACCAAAGTTCATCAGTTGGGTAAACTGCGTAAAGATATCGCCCGCGTGCATACGATGCTCAATGAGAAAGCGAGAAGCGCATGACCGAACAAAAAGTAGCCCGTAGCCTAACCGGCCGCGTAGTGAGCGATAAAATGAATAAAACCGTCACGGTTTTAATTGAGCGCAAAGTGCCCCATCCTTTATATGGCAAAGTCGTGCGCCGCTCCAGAAAATATCATGCGCATGATGAAACCAATGAATGCCAAACTGGCGATCTTGTTACCATAGAAGAATGTCGCCCTATTTCTAAGTCCAAGGCTTGGCGTATCACTAAAGTTCTCGAGAAAAGCCAGGAGATTTGAACTCTGGGTCGATTTAGGCGTTGACCTGGGCTCTTGTGGAATAGCAAACTTATTGCCTTAGACCTGATTTACCCGTATAATCCACCCTTTTTCGTAATTCCTCGACACCACAATCGGGGCCAAAACTGATCGCCTTTGGCGTATCAAGTTGGAGATGTAAATAAAATGATACAAATGCAATCCATACTGGAAGTGGCAGATAACACTGGCGCTCGCTCGATTATGTGCATCAAGGTGTTAGGCGGGTCCAAGCGCCGTTATGCCGGCATAGGCGACGTCATCAAGGTCAGTATTAAAGATGCCGCCCCCAGAGGCCGGGTGAAAAAAGGCGAAGTTTATAACGCAGTGGTTGTGCGCACCGCTAAGGGTGTGCGCCGTGCCGACGGTTCTTTGATTAAGTTCGATTCAAATGCGGCGGTTTTGTTAAATGCCAAGCTTGAACCTATCGGCACGCGAATTTTTGGCCCAGTTACTCGTGAATTAAGGAACGAGCGCTTTATGAAAATTGTTTCTTTAGCCCCTGAAGTGCTTTGATTACGGATACCATCCCATGCGCAAGATTAAAAAAGGTGACGATGTCATCGTCATTACAGGCAAAGATAAAGGCAAGCGCGGCACGGTGCTGCGCATTATCGACTTAGAAAAAGTGGTCGTCGAGGGCGCAAATAAGCTCAAAAAACACCAAAAACCGAATCCCGGTAAAGGTGTGGCCAGTGGCATCGTCGAGAAGGAAATGCCTATACATATTTCAAACATCGCCTTATATAACTCGGCGACAAAGAAAGCTGATCGGGCGGGTATTAAAACTTTGGAAAATGGTTCCAGGGTACGTTTTTTTAAATCCAACGGCGAAGTCGTTGATGTGCGTTAACACAGTGTATTCCAATCCGCAAAAAAAAGGAGAACAAGGCGGCAAGGATGAGGCGACGAAGACAGTACAACTAGTACGGCGAGGAGCCGAAGACGAAGGCAACGCAGTTATCGTTTTTATTGCGGATTGGATTAGAGGGTAATATGGCGCGTTTACAACAGTTCTATAAGGAAAAAGTGGTCAAACAGCTAATGGAGCAGTTCGGCTATAAGTCCCCTATGCAAGTGCCCCGCATTCAAAAAATAACCTTGAATATGGGCGTCGGTGAAGCGGTTGCAGATAAAAAGATTATCGATCACGCCGCGTCCGACATGCAAAAAATTGCCGGGCAGAAACCGGTGATTACAAAATCACGTAAATCCATCGCTGGATTTAAAATCCGTGACAACTACCCAATAGGTTGCATGGTCACTTTGCGCCGCGAGCGCATGTATGAGTTTTTGGATCGCTTAGTTTCGGTCGCCATTCCGCGCATCCGCGATTTTCGTGGCATATCCGGCAAGTCGTTTGACGGGCGCGGTAACTACAATATGGGCGTGCAAGAACAAATTATTTTTCCCGAAATTGAATACGACAAAATCGATGTGTTGCGTGGAATGAATATCAGCATTACCACCTCAGCAAAAACTGACGAAGAAGGCAGAGCCTTGCTCGCCGCTTTTAAATTCCCTTTTAAGAACTAGGAATATGGCCAAAGCATCCGTTATAAATCGAGAACTGAAACGCCGTGCGACTGTTAAAAAATTTGCTTCTAAGCGGGCGGCGCTAATTGCAGATATTAGCAATCCTAAGCTTAGCGATGAAGATCGCGCGTCTGCGCGCCAGCAATTTCAAGCTTTGCCCCGAAATGCGAGCCCAGTGCGTCTACGGAATCGCTGTGCGCTAACCGGCCGGCCTAGAGGCGTTTACAAAAAATTTGGTTTGGCCCGGGGCAAGTTGCGGGAATTTATTATGCGCGGCGAAGTGCCGGGCGTAATTAAAGCGAGCTGGTAAGAGAGAATTTATATGCCAAAAAATTTTAAGGTAATACCTTTTGAAAAGCGTTTAATGAAGGCGCCATCATTATGAGTATGAGTGACCCTATAGCCGATATGTTGACGCGCATCCGCAATGCACAATCCGCGGAAAAAACATCCGTCACCATGCCGGCATCGAAACTAAAAACGGCCATAGCCCAAGTTTTAAAAGATGAAGGCTACATCGAAGACTTTAAGCAAGTTGATAATGATGGTAAACCGCTTTTGGATATGGAGCTTAAATACCACGCCGGGCGTCCGGTGATTGAAAAAATTGAACGCATTAGCCGCCCAGGTTTACGCATTTATAAAGGCGCACAAGAAATTCCTACGATCATGAATGGCCTGGGTATTGCCATTGTTTCCACCTCGCGCGGCGTAATGACCGACCGTAAGGCGCGTTCCACCGGTGTCGGTGGCGAAATTTTGTGTGTCGTGGCTTAAGCGAGGTAGATCATGTCAAGAATAGCGAAAAACGCCGTGCCAATTCCACCCAAGGTTGAAGTGAATTTAACGGGGGAAGAGATTACTGTTAAAGGCCCCTTAGGGGAACTTAAGCAAAAGTTGACGGCAAACGTGACGGTTACCCGCGATGGTGATCAATTGCAATGCAAAATCGCCGACGAAAGTTATGAAGCGAACGCCATGTCCGGCACGACTAGAGCCTTGATCGCCAATATGGTGAAGGGTGTGAGTAGTGGCTTTGAAAAAAAATTAACCTTAGTTGGCGTGGGTTATAGAGCGCAGGCCAAAGGTGAGATACTAAATTTAGCTTTGGGATTTTCTCACCCCGTGGATTACAAATTACCCAAAGGCATAAAAGCCGAAACGCCAACGCAAACTGAAGTGGTCATTAAAGGCATCGATAAACAACAAGTGGGCCAAGTCGCTGCAGAAATCAGGGCGTTCCGCAAACCTGAACCGTATAAAGGCAAGGGCGTGCGTTACGCGGACGAAGTAATCATTATTAAAGAAACCAAGAAAAAATAAGTATCGAAGCT
>CAYYOS010000148.1:0-5792 GCA_964473355.1 uncultured Burkholderiales bacterium
GCCAAATCGCATAATCTTTATGGGCATCACACATTAGAAAGCCCAGAGATAAAAGCTGCATTGCAGGGTTTAAGCTTAAGCCCGAAGGCTTGGGCGGTGGTACGGGAAAATATGCGATTTGCCGGGGGCGGGCCGGCTGCAAAAAAAGCCGTAACTGAATCGGAATTGCCCTTGATTGGTTTAGGCCCCTTACCGCTGGTAGATTTTAGCATCGGGGGAAGCCAAGTGCCTACGACGGCTTTTGGCGAAATTGCCAAGGAAGTCGGCTTGCGTGATCCACTTTTTGTTGTGACCAACGCGGATGGCAACGAAGCGTCCGGTATGGCAAACATTAATAAAGGTTTGGTGATTCGCCATCCGACGCCAGATGAGCTGTACTTTCAGGGTCCGGAAGGCCAAGTCTACGAGCCATTGAGCGAGGATGCGTGCGCCGGCTTTGCCGCTGCATTAGCTTTGTTTGGCTCACGCAGCTTGTGGTGTTCTTATGAATCGTTTGTGATTAACGGTCTGCCGATTTGGCAAACGGTTACGCAGGCTATGGCCGAGTTACGCCGCAAAACGCCAAGCACAATTACATTATTTACGGCCGGTGCCTTGGAACAAGGACGCAATGGCTGGACCCATCAACGCCCGGAAGTAGAAGCTTATTTCGCGGCGATGATGCGCAACGGCAATGTTTTTCCGGTTTTTCCGGTTGACGCGAATATGATACAAGCTGTTTATGAGTGGGCTTTGAGCACGTTTAATAAAGGCATCGTAATCACGGCATCCAAATCGCCGTTGCCGGTGCGCGTAAGCTTAGCGCAAAGCAAGGTCGCAACAGAGGAAGGCGCCATTACGCTGCTCGACTCAGTTGGAAAAAACACGATTGTGTTTGCCGTGGTAGGCGATATGATTTTGCTGCCGGTGTTTGAGGCCGCAGCCACGTTGCAGGCCCAAGGCTACGGCGTGCGCATTGTGGCTGTGGTCAACCCGCGCCGATTGTATCGTCCAGAGGACGTGGCATGGGAGAGTTGCGCGCAGCCTGACGGGCGATTTATGTCGGATGCGCGGTTCCGTGAAATCTTTTCCGGTGATGTGCTAATTGGAATCAGTGGGGGGCCGGGCGTCATATTGGAACCTGTAATGCTTCGTAACATCGCGAAAAAGTACGATCTGATTTGCTGGAGGCGGGGAGATACCGCCGCCAATCCGGGGCAATTATTTAGCTTTAACGGTATGAATTCGGAAGCGATCGTGAAAAAAGTTTTGCATTTACTGTGACCTCGTTTGTAATATCGGGATCACCCCGGCAAAGATTAGGATTTACGCTAATCCAACTTGAAATAAACCATGCAAGCAAAGCTAATTATCTTAGATGACGATCCTACCGGCGCGCAAACGGTCCACAGCTGTTTGTTGCTAACCCGTTGGGATTCGGCAACGCTAAAATTGGGTTTGTATGATGCTTCGCCGCTGATGTTCATACTGACGAACACCCGCGCTCTAAGTCCCGATGAATCGAGGGTAGTCACGCGCGAGGTGTGCAAGAATTTAAAACCCTTGCTGCGCGAATTCAACAATCCAAAATTAATTATGAGTCGTTCGGATTCCACCCTGCGCGGTCATTATCCCTTGGAAACCGATATTCTCGAGCAAGAGCTTGGTCCTTTTGATGCACATTTTCTAGTGCCCGCTTTTTTCGAGGCCGGAAGGTTCACCGAAGGTGGGACCCACTACGTGCGCATAGGTGAAAAAAATGTTCCGGCGCACGAGACCGAATTTGCCCGCGACGCAGTATTTGGCTATAAGCACAGTTTTTTGCCGGACTACGTCGAAGAAAAAACCAAAGGCCGCATTAAAGCCAAGGATGTGATTCGATTTAGTTTGCAGGAAGTGCGCCATGGCGTCCTAGAAAAATTACTGACTTTAAAAAATAACGCGTGTTGCGTGGTGGACGCGGTTAACCAAGAAGATTTAAATCTATTCGCGCGCGATTTAGAAAGCGCCACCCATCGCGGCAAGCGTTTTTTGTTTAGAAGTGCCGCAAGTTTAATTACCGCTCTGGCCAGATTGCCGGCGCAGCCAGTGTCGGGCGAAAATATGAACCAATACGTTAAAACCTCGCGACCCGGTGCTGTGATAGTGGGCTCGCACGTGGCAAAAACCAGTGAGCAATTGATGGTCCTATTAGACGATAGTAGCACCCACGCTATCGAGGTTGATATAAGTAAGGTCGCCGAGGATGGCGACGCGCTGTTCGAAACTGTTTTGCAACAGGCTATTACGATCCATAAGAACGGTAAGACCGCAGTGATCTATACCACGCGCAAGGAGCTACGTTTCGATTCAGATGCAGCGAGGTTGCGCTTTGGCGCGGCAGTGTCAAGCTTTCTTGTACGGGTTGTGAAAGGCTTGCCGGAAACCATAGGATTTCTTATCACTAAAGGCGGCATTACTTCTAACGATATTTTAAGCCACGCACTGGCGGTGCGGGCAGCCCGAGTTGCCGGGCAAATTATTCCGGGGTGTACTTTGGTGCTGACTCCGGCTAACCATCCTAAATTCCCGGCCTTACCCGTCGTTATATTTCCGGGCAATGTTGGCGATCGAGACGGCCTGGCCCTGGCTTATAGGCGCTTACGTGGAAGATAAACTTAGTTTAGTCGAAGCGCTACAGGGGATCTTACCCGAGGAATCGATACTCTTCGACAAAGAAGATGTGCGGCCTTTCGAGTGTGATGGATTAACCGCCTATCGTCGGTTGCCGATGGTCGTGGTGATTCCGCATACTCAATTGCAGATCCAAGAAATATTGCGTGTTTGCCATCGTCGTGGTATTCCGGTCGTGGCGCGGGGCGCGGGTACGGGCTTATCCGGCGGGGCCTTACCGCATACCGAAGGCGTGCTGCTTAGCCTCGCGAAATTCAATAAAATTTTAGCAATAGATCCGCTTGCTCGCACCGCTGTGGTAGAACCCGGCGTGCGCAATTTGGCCATTACCCAGGCGGCAGCGCCTTTCGGGCTATATTACGCGCCCGACCCCTCGAGTCAGATTGCGTGCTCCATTGGCGGCAACGTCGCGGAAAATTCCGGCGGCATACATTGCTTGAAATACGGTTTGACCGTGCACAATATTTTGCGAGTTAAATTATTCACGGCGCAAGGTGAGTTGCTGGAAATCGGTTCCCATGCGCTAGATGCGCCGGGTTTTGATCTGCTCGCACTGATTACCGGCAGTGAAGGCATGCTGGGAATCATTTCAGAGATTACGGTGCGTTTGTTACCTGCGCCTGAAGCGGCGCAAGTGCTGCTCGCAGCATTCGATAACATCGAAAATGCCGGATTAGCGGTGGGGGATATTATTTCAGCGGGCATTATTCCCGCTGGCTTGGAAATGATGGATAAGCTGGCCATCCGCGCAGCAGAGGAATTTGTTCATGCCGGCTATCCATTGCACGCCGAGGCATTGTTACTCTGTGAGCTAGACGGTGTGGCTAGCGAGGCAAGCGAGCAAGTGGCCAAGGTCGAGGGGATATTGCGAGCTTGCGGCGCAACTGAAGTTCGTGCCGCACAAAATGAAGAAGAACGGCGCCGCATGTGGGCGGGCCGTAAGGCGGCGTTTCCCGCGGTGGGGCGCCTGGCACCCGATTACTACTGCATGGACGGCACGATTCCACGTAAGCAACTACCCTTTGTGCTGCGCCGTATTCACGAACTTTCAAAACAATTTGGACTCGATGTCGCCAATGTATTTCATGCCGGTGATGGCAATCTCCATCCTTTAATTCTATATGACGCTAGCCAACCCGGTCAGCTGCAACGCGCTGAGGAATTGGGCGCCGAGATCCTACTATTGTGTATTCAAGTGGGCGGGACCATCACTGGCGAGCATGGCGTCGGCATAGAAAAAATTGGTCAGATGTGCACTCAATTTAAACATTCCGAGTTGGAAATTTTTCATGGAATAAAACACGCTTTTGATCCCGGCGGATTGTTAAATCCCGGGAAAGCCGTACCCACGTTACACCGCTGTGCGGAATTTGGGGCAATGCACGTGCACGGCGGCGAACTAAAATTTCCAGAATTGCCGCGTTTTTAATGGAGGAACTGGTCGCGCAATTTGTCGAACGCATTCAACGGGCCGGCGTAGCTAAGGAACCGTTATCGATTCAGGGTTCGGGCAGTAAGCAGTTTTTTGGCGGGGAGCCAGTCGGTACATTGCTCGCCACGACAGACTATGTGGGCGTGGTCGATTACGATCCAAAGGAATTGGTGATCACGGCGCGCGCTGGCACGACGCTTACCGAAATCGAAGTGTTACTTTTGGAATCCGGACAAATGCTGGCGTTTGAACCGCCGCACTTTGGATTCAACGCAACACTCGGGGGCTGCGTCGCAGCGGGCCTTTCCGGTCCGCGGCGACCCTACGCGGGCGCGGTTCGCGACTTTGTATTAGGTATAAGGATGCTGGACGGCCGCGGCGATGATTTAAAATTTGGCGGGACCGTAATAAAAAATGTGGCGGGCTATGACGTTTCGCGTCTTATGACGGGGTCATGCGGGACATTGGGGCTATTACTGGATATTTCTCTGAGGGTTAATCCGCTGCCCGCTATGGAATTAACCTTGGCCTTCGATATGGATGAACGCCAGGCGTTGCAAGAATTTAATTGGTGGGCGGGGAAGGGCCTGCCTTTATCGGCCAGTTGCTTTTATGAGGACAGAGCGTATGTGCGACTTTCTGGTGCAGTAAGCGCAGTGGTCCAGGCCCACCATCAACTGGGTGGCGAGGAAGTTGCCGAGGGTGCCCAGTTCTGGCGTCGCGTACGTGAGCAAACGCATGACTTTTTTCAATTGCAAGAACAGGAAACGTTATGGCGCTTATCACTCCCCCCTACAACCTTAAGGTTAAATCTACCTGGCCGGCAACTTATCGACTGGGGGGGCGGGCAGCGTTGGCTGGCAAATACACTTGCAGCGGACGAGGTCAGGTCGGAAGCTCAAGCGCTAGGGGGTACTGCTAGCGCTTTCCGCGGCAGCCATAAACCCCCAATAACATTTCATCCTTTAAGCCCCGGAGTCTTAGCCTTACATCAGCGGCTCAAAGAGGTATTCGACCCCAACCAAGTTTTTAATCGCGGCCGTCTTTACCCAGAATTTTAAATGCAAACTCAACTAAGCTCAGACTACCAACCTTACGGGCCGGCACGGGAAGCGGAGAAAATCATCCGAATTTGTGTGCATTGCGGGTTTTGTTTGGCAACCTGCCCTACGTACCAGATATTAGGGAATGAACTGGACAGCCCCCGCGGACGCATTTATTTAATGAAGCAAATGCTAGAGGGCGAAGCCATATCGGAAAAAACCCAATTGCATTTGGACCGGTGTTTAACTTGCCGAGCTTGCGAAACCGCTTGCCCGTCCGGCGTAGCATATGGGCGTTTAGTCGACATAGGCCGCGACATCATGGAAGCCAAAGTACCGCGCAACGTGCTGCAAACCATGCAACGCTATCTCCTGAGAAAAACCCTATCCCATAAAACTACTTTTTTATCACTATTAAGAACAGGCCAATTTTTCCGCTGGATGCTGCCCGCCAGCTTAAAAAAAATTATTCCCACGCGTCGCAGGGCGGGTTGGTGGCCGGCCGATGGCCATCCGCGAAAAATGTTGGTATTAGACGGCTGCGTGCAACCCGGTCTAGCGCCCGATATTAACGCTGCCGCCGCGCGAATTCTAGACAAACTAGGTGTTTCTTTAATTAAAGCGCCGCAGGCGGGGTGTTGCGGTGCCCTTAGTTTTCATCTTAA
>CAYYOS010000149.1:0-5680 GCA_964473355.1 uncultured Burkholderiales bacterium
ACGAGCACACGCGCCATCACTTGCATGAATCTCCCTGGATGGTTACGCCGCTGGTGTTACTGGCTATCCCCTCAATGTATGCCGGCTGGGTGTACTTAAAACCGATGTTGTTCGAAGGATTTTTTGGCGGTGCGATACAAGTACTGCCTCAACATGACGTGTTGGCGACACTGAAGGAAGATTTTCAGGGCACCGCCGCTTTTGTCTTGCATGGCATGGTGAGCCTGCCCTTTTGGCTGGCTGTTTTTGGGATTGCGACCGCGGCGCTGTTTTATCTAAAGCGACCGGAATTCCCTCGCTTGATTAAGGAGCGGTTCAGCTGGGTCTATGCCGTATTAGAAAAAAAATATGGATTTGATGATTTTAACGATTGGTTTTTTGCGGGCGGCGTTCGTAAGTTAGGCACGATTTTGTGGAAAGTAGGCGACGTGAAAATTATTGATGGATTTTTTGTCAACGGCACGGCCCGTACCGTGGGCTGGGTTTCATCGATAATCCGCCACTTCCAATCGGGTTACATCTATCACTATGCGTTCGCCATGTTAATTGGCGTATTCGTATTCATCACTTGGTTTGTTAAAGCGTAGTGGCAACCTTACCTTTATTAAGTTTAATTATTTGGGTGCCTATCGTGGCGGGCTTAGCGGTGCTCGCTACCGGCAACGATCGTAATGCGCCCCTCGCGCGATGGATAGCCCTGATTGGTACGCTAATCGGCTTTTTGCTATGCATCCCGCTATATAGTAACTTCGACAGCCAGTTTAGCGGCATGCAGTTTTCTGAAATGCGTCCCTGGATAGAGTCGTTTAATGTCAATTATCACTTGGGCGTTGATGGCATCTCCCTGTTATTTATTCTGCTCAATAGTTTTACGACCGTTTTAGTTGTCATCGCGTCTTGGCGGGTGATAGAAAAAAAAGTCGCGCAATACTTCGCCGCTTTTTTATTTATGTCGGGCTTAATGAATGGCGTTTTTGCGGCGCTCGACGCAATATTATTTTATGTCTGGTGGGAAGCAATGTTGATTCCCATGTTTATTATCATCGGTGTGTGGGGCGGGCCCAATCGAGTATACGCGGCGGTAAAGTTTTTTCTCTATACGCTGCTCGGCTCCTTGCTTATGCTGGTGGCCTTTATATATTTATATAGTAAATCCGGCAGCTTTGAAGTGCTGGCGTACTATAAGTTGCCGCTTACCTTACCTGCGCAATTATTTATCTTTTTTGCTTTTTTTATGGCCTTTGCGGTGAAGGTGCCGATGGTACCCCTACACACATGGCTACCGGATGCCCACGTCGAGGCACCCACCGCGGGTTCCGTGGTTTTGGCTGCCATTATGCTGAAGCTCGGTGCTTATGGCTTTCTGCGTTTCGCCATGCCGATCGCGCCCGATGCATCCCATGAGCTAGCCGGTTTCATGATCGTGTTATCGTTGATTGCGGTTGTCTACATCGGGCTGGTCGCGCTGGTGCAAACCGATATGAAGAAGCTCATTGCCTATTCATCTATTTCCCACATGGGTTTTGTCACGCTAGGGTTTTTTATCTTTAATGCCCTGGGGATGGAAGGCGCTTTGGTACAAATGATTTCCCATGGCTTTATTTCCGGCGCGCTGTTTTTGTGCGTCGGCGTCATGTACGACCGCATGCATACGCGCATGATCGCGGACTACGGCGGCGTGGTCAATAAAATGCCGGTATTCGCGGCGCTTTTTGTATTGTTTGCCATGGCTAATTCCGGCCTTCCGGGCACCAGCGGCTTTGTTGGGGAGTTCATGGTCATTATGGGTGCACTGAAAGTTAATTTTTGGTACGCATTTTTGGCTGCTACCACTTTAATTTTTGGTGCAGCCTACACCTTATGGATGGTTAAGCGCGTCGTGTTTGGCGCGGTGCGTCATGAGGCGGTCGCGGCTTTAACCGATATTACCCCACGCGAATTTTTGGTATTGGGCCTCTTGGCCGTTGCCGTTTTAGCGATGGGCGTGTACCCCTTGCCGTTTACCAATGTCATGCATGTGTCGGTCGACGAATTGTTGGCGCACCTCATGCAAAGCAAACTTTAGGAATATCAAATGACATTGCCGAATCTCGTGCCGCTGATGCCCGAAATATTTGTGCTTATCATGGCCTGCCTCATTTTATTGATTGATTCGTTCTTAACGGATAAAAACCGCTTCGTTACCTATGGACTAACGCAGTTAACCGTGTTGGTTTCAATTTGGCTAACTATAAGCGTGCGTACCGATGGTGTGGTGCATTTGTTTAATAACATGTTTGTCGCCGACGCATTGTCCGACATTCTGAAGCTTGCTACTTATATTGCTGTGGCAATGGTGCTGGTATATTCCAGAAATTATCTCCGCGAGCACGGCATTTACCGCGGTGAAGTGTTTGTTTTAAGTTTGTTCGCCATGCTTGGCATGATGATCATGATTTCCGCAAATCACTTTCTGACTTTATATCTTGGCCTCGAATTATTGTCGTTATGCCTGTATGCGCTGGTGGCGTTGCAAAGAGATTCTGCGATAGCGACGGAAGCCGCGATGAAATACTTTGTGCTTGGCGCGTTATCTTCAGGGATGTTGTTGTATGGCATGTCCCTTATGTATGGGGTGACGGGCACCCTAGAGATAGGAGCGCTAAAAGATGCGATTCAAGCAGGCGTGGAACATCCCCGGGTGTTAATCTTGGGCCTGGTGTTCGTTATCGCCGGCCTAAGTTTTAAACTAGGCGTGGTACCTTTTCATATGTGGATCCCCGATGTGTATCAGGGCGCGCCTACCGCTATTACGCTTTTTATCGCGTCGGCGCCGAAAATTGCGGCCTTTGCTTTTTTCATCCGCTTGCTGATAAGTGGCCTGCAGGGTTTGACCCCGGACTGGCAGGCGATGCTGATCATCATGGCTGTGCTGTCTATCGCACTAGGTAACATCACGGCAATTGCCCAAACCAACCTAAAACGCATGCTGGCTTACTCCACGATTTCTCATATGGGTTTTTTATTGCTGGGGTTTTTAAGTGGCACATTCACCGGCATCACCGCTGCCATGTTTTATGTGATTGCCTATGTGCTGATGACCTTGGGTACATTTGGCATGATACTTTTACTATCGCGGCAGGGCTTCGAAGCGGAAAACTTGGAGGATTTCAGGGGATTAAATCAACGTAGCCCGTGGTACGCTTTTGTTATGCTGCTACTTATGTTTTCGATGGCTGGCATCCCGCCTACAATCGGCTTCTATGCCAAGTTATCCGTCCTACAAGCGGCCGTGCAAGCCGGCTTTGTGTGGTTAGCGGTAGTGGCCGTACTATTTTCCGTTATTGGCGCATTTTACTACCTGCGCATAATCAAACTTATGTATTTCGATGCGCCGAATGATACCCACGCTATTCGTCCCCAAGCCGACGTTAGCTTGCTGATGAGCGCGAACGGGTTGTCAATGCTGGCCTTAGGGGTGCTGCCCCAGCCGCTAATGGCCTTATGTATTTATGCCATGCAACACGCGCGCATTATAGTGTGAAACAAGCCGCAATTTTTTTGCTGTTTCTGTCCTTTCTCGCGGCAAACTTGCCGTTTTTAATTGAACGTCGTTTCTTCTTCATGCCGCTCAGGGCGACCCGCAAACATTTAGCGTGGCGGTTGCTTGAACTCATCATCCTGTATTTTTTAGTTGGCATGTTAGCGTACTTTTTTGAGCGCAGTTTCGGCCCGCCGCACAAACACACTTGGGAATTTTACGCCATCACCGCTTGCCTTTTTTTAGTGTTTGCTTTCCCCGGATTTATTTACCGTTATTTATGGCGAAAGAATTAAAAGAGCGCCAGCTTTCCTCGCAACAGGTATTTTCCGGGGACCTGCTGGACGTAAGGAAAGATGAGGTAGAGCTACCTAATGGCCACAAGGCCTGGCGAGAATATATTGTTCACCCCGGCGCGGTAGTAGTCATAGCATGGCTGGACAAGGAGATCATCATCATGGAGCGCCAGCATCGTTACCCATTGGGCCGGGATTTTTTCGAACTACCCGCTGGAAAAATTGATGGCGGCGAAGACCGGCTCGTCGCCGCTAAGCGTGAACTTTTAGAGGAAACGGGCTACACGGCGCAAACCTGGAAAAGTCTCGCCGTCATTCATCCATGCATAGGCTATTCGAACGAAGCGATGCATCTTTATGCAGCCGAGGACTTGATGTGGCAAGGACAGTCCCCCGATCCCGACGAGTTACTAGATATTATCAGCGTTAAACTCAGCGACGCGCTAGGCTGGGTACGCCAAGGTAAAATTACCGATGCTAAAAGCATAGTTGGTATTTTTTGGGCGGAAAAAATAAGCACGGTGCTTTGGGCTTGAATTTGTAAACGCCCGCCCAAACATACGAGTAAATTTGACTTCAGGATGGTAAATTATGACCGCAGCTACTAAAGAAACCATGGGCTTTCAGGCTGAAGTGCGCCAACTGCTCAACTTAATGATTCATTCGCTGTACAGCAATAAAGAAATTTTTCTTCGAGAATTGATATCCAACGCCTCGGACGCTTCTGATAAGTTGCGCTTCGAGGCGCTTGCCAACCAAAGCCTGTATGAGGGCGAGGCGGATTTAAAAATCCGCGTCTCCTTTGATAAAGAGGCCCGCACCATCACAATTTCTGATAATGGCATAGGCATGTCTCGCGCGGAGGTAATCCAGCATATCGGCACCATAGCCAAGTCCGGTACTCGAGAATTTTTTGAAGCACTCACCGGTGACCAAGCACGCGATGCGCATCTTATCGGCCAATTCGGCGTAGGGTTTTATTCGGCGTTTATTGTCGCGGATAAAGTCACGCTTACCACGCGCCGCGCTGGTGCGGCGCCCGGTGAAGGTGTGCGATGGGAGTCCACGGGGGAGGGCGACTATACGATAGAGCCTGTCGACAAGCCTAGCCGGGGTACGGATGTCACGCTGCATTTACGGCCGGAAGAAGACGAATTCTTAACCGGTTATCGCTTGCGTTCCATCATCCGCAAATACTCAGACCATATCACTTTACCCATCGTGATGAAGGCGGAGGATAAAGATGAGGACGAGACAGTCAATCAAGCATCTGCGTTATGGGCTCGCCCCAAGAATGACATTACTAAGGAACAATACGAGGAATTCTACAAGCACGTCGGCCATGATTTTGAACCGCCGTTGGCTTATGTGCATAGTGTTGTGGAAGGCAAGCAAGAATACACGCTACTGCTTTACATCTCTGCCCATGCTCCCTTTGATCTATGGGACAGGGAATCGCGGCATGGCGTTAAGCTTTATGTACGGCGCGTTTTCATTATGGAAAACGCCGAACAACTAATGCCGCGTTATTTGCGCTTTGTGCGCGGCGTCATAGATTCTAACGACTTACCGCTTAATGTTTCCCGCGAACTGTTGCAACATAGCCGCGATGTCGAAGCAATCCGCGCCGGTGCCGTAAAAAAAATTTTAGGGCTCTTGGAAGACTTAGCAGACAACCAGAAGGACGTATACGCTAAGTTTTGGAAGGAATTTGGGGTGGTGCTAAAAGAAGGCGTGGGTGAAGACTATGCCAATCGCGAACGCATTGCCAAATTACTGCGGTTCGCTTCGACGCAACAGGATTCCGAAGAGCAAAATGTGGGCTTGGCGGATTACGTCAGCCGCATGAAAGAAGGTCAGAAAA
>CAYYOS010000150.1:0-5611 GCA_964473355.1 uncultured Burkholderiales bacterium
CTGAGATTTATAAAATAATTGATGCGAACGGAAAAATAACCTATTCCAATATTCCTACTAAAGGCGCCCAGCGTTTAAATTTAGAACCGCTTTCAACCGTTTCGGGTGGCAAGCCACGTAATGCTTCGGTAAATAATAGCACCCCGGCTAATTTCCCAAAAGTTGACGGTGAAACACAGAAAAAGCGCGACGATATGCGCCGCAAGCTTTTAAACGATGAGCTCGCGGCCGAGATGAAGCAGTTAGGCGAGGCGAAATTGGCGCTGAGCGACGGCGAAAGCGTGCGCCTAGGCAACGAGCGCAATTATCAAAAATATTTGGACCGGGTCCAGGGCTTAAGAGAAAACGTTGCTTTGCATGAAAAAAATATTGCCGCCTTACAAAAAGAATTAGCCAATTTAAAATAACTCTTCCCGCTAGCGTTGCGCTTAATTTTGTCTATCCCGATAGTATTTGTGTGATTCCCCACGATTTTGTTGGCATTGAACATCTAACTACCGCAGTGTTGCTCTTGGACGATAAATTGCAGGTGCAATATTTGAACCCAGCCGCGGAAAACTTATTTGCGATGAGTATTAACCACGTCATAGGCTTGTCCTTAGACGCCATATTTGCCGATTGCAGCGCCCTGAATCCCGCCATACAAAAAGCCTTAAGCCACAACAGTAGTTACACCGAGCACGAAATAACCTTAGCGACCCCGACAAATCCCCAGCTTGTCGTTAGCGGTACGTTCACGCAAATTGACGTAGCGAATACAAAATTATTAGTAGAGTTTCATGAAATGGATAACCAAATTCGCGTAGCCCGCGAAGAACGCATGCGCCTGCAGCAGCAAGCTAATCAAGAGTTACTACGTAACTTAGCCCACGAAATAAAAAACCCCTTGGGCGGATTACGGGGCGCAGCCCAACTATTGGAGCGCGAACTGCCAAAAACCCAACTGCGCGAATATACCCAAGTCATTATTAAAGAGGCGGATCGCTTGCAGAATCTATTGGATAAACTGCTGACGCCACATCGCTTACCGCAATTTGAAATTCACAACGTCCACGAGTCGTTAGAGCGCGTGCGCAGTTTGATTACCGCGGAATATCCGAACATCTTGTTGCGCCGCGATTATGATACGAGCCTACCCGAGCTCTGGGCAGACCCCAAGCAATTGATCCAGGCTTTTTTAAATATCGCCAGGAATGCCGTGCAAGCGATGCAAGGGCAGGGCGAGATTACGTTCAAGACGCGTATAGCTCGGCAAGTCACATTGGCCAAAAAACGTTACCGCCATGCTATTCACTTAGAGATTATTGATAACGGGCCCGGCATTGATGCCGCCATCCGCGAAAAAATGTTTTATCCCTTGGTCTCTGGGCGAGAACAAGGCACCGGGTTGGGGTTAACGTTCGCGCAAACCTTTGTCACGCAGCACCAGGGTTCGATTGAATGTGAAAGCCGCCCCGGGCATACCTGTTTTACGCTGTTTCTCCCCATTCTAGAGTAAGCTTTTAGGTTCCCTAATGATGAACATGCTATGAAACCGGTTTGGATAATTGACGACGATCGCTCCATACGTTGGGTTTTTGAAAAAGCCCTAGCGCGTGAAAACATGGAATTTAGAAGCTTTGCTTCCGCTAAAGAAGCGCTGGGGGCGCTGGAGCGTTTTCCCCCGCAAGTAGTGATTAGCGACATACGTATGCCCGGGGAGTCTGGCCTGGAGCTCTTGCAACAATTAAAGCAAAGCCTGCCGGATTTACCGGTCATCATCATGACCGCCCACTCGGATTTAGAAAGCGCAGTTGCGGCATTCCAAGGGGGGGCTTTTGAATACTTGCCTAAGCCTTTTGATGTGGATCACGCCTTAGAGTTGATCCGCCGTGCCTGTGACGAAAGTACGCGACAGTCGGAAAAAATCGAGGTGCTGGAGAGCTCTCCGGAAATTTTGGGTCAAGCGCCGGCCATGCAAGATGTGTTTCGGGCCATTGGGCGATTATCGCAATCGCATGTCACGGTGCTGATCAATGGCGAATCCGGCAGCGGCAAGGAGCTGGTTGCGCGCGCCCTGCATCGCCATAGTCCGCGGGCGGATAAGTCTTTTATCGCGATTAACACCGCCGCCATTCCTAAAGACCTTTTAGAGTCGGAGCTCTTTGGTCATGAGCGAGGCGCTTTTACGGGGGCGCAGACCATGCGCCGCGGGCGGTTTGAACAAGCCGATCTTGGCACTTTATTTTTGGACGAAATAGGGGATATGCCGGCTGATTTGCAAACCCGATTGTTGCGGGTGTTGTCTGATGGGCAGTTTTATCGTGTTGGTGGACATCAACCCATTCAAGTCAACGTGCGGGTGATTGCGGCGACCCATCAGGACCTGGAAACGCGGGTCAAACAAGGTTTGTTTCGCGAAGATTTATTTCATCGTCTTAACGTTATTCGCTTGCGTTTACCACCGCTGCGCGAGCGACGTGAAGATATTCCCTTGCTTGCAAAGTATTTTTTGCGGAAAAGCGCCAGCGATTTAGGGGTGGAACAAAAAAAATTATCCGCGAATGTTTTAAAATATTTAGCGACCTTAAACTGGAGCGGCAACGTTCGGCAGTTAGAAAATGTTTGCCACTGGTTGATGGTGATGGCGCCAGGCCAAAATATCGAATTAAATGATTTGCCGCCGGAAATTAAATCGGATGCCGTCGGCAGCCCTAAAACCAATTGGGTGAGTGCACTGGAGGCTCACGTTGATCAAGCGCTGGGCGCGGGAGAGCGCGGAATCTTGGCCCCCTTAACCAATCAATTTGAAAAAGCGCTGATTAGCCGCGCCCTGGAGCGTACCGCCGGGCGTCGCATCGAGGCCGCCAACCTATTAGGATTGGGGCGCAATACCTTGACCCGCAAAATTCAAGAACTCGGGTTGGAAGAAGGCGCTGGCGAAATTCCGGCGGATGAAGAGCCAGTTAAAGAATAATGACAGTCGCAGGCGTCTTTCTGCAACGGCCTGCCCCTAAGATTTATTCTTCACTAACTCGTGAATCAGCGGCGTTAAAATTAACTCCATCGCAAAACCCATTTTTCCCCCGGGCACGACAATTGTGTTCGGCCGCGACATAAACGAATTTTGAATCATGTTTAACAAATAAGGAAAATCGGTCGTGTGCGGATCGCGAAAGCGTATTACCACGAAACTTTCGTCGGGCGTCGGAATGTCGCGGGCAATAAAGGGGTTAGACGTATCCACGGTGGGCACGCGCTGAAAGTTAATATGGGTGCGGGAGAATTGTGGGGTAATGTAGTGCACGTAGTCGCGCATGCGCCGGAGAATGGTTTGCGTGACGGCCTCCGCCGAATAACCGCGCTCGCCGGTATCCCGATGGATTTTTTGAATCCATTCGAGGTTTACTATCGGTACCACGCCAATTAACAAATCCACGTATTTGGCGGCATCAACTTTGCCGTCGGCGACACCGCCATGCAATCCTTCATAAAACAATAAATCACTTTGGGGAATTGTTTCCCACGGGGTGAAGGTGCCGGCCTTTTGTTTAAATGGTGCAGCTTCGGCATCGTTGTGCAGGTAATAACGTTTTTTACCGCCTCCGGTTTCCCCGTATTCCTTAAACAAGCTGGCGATATTCTCAAACAAATTGGCCTCTGGGCCAAAATGGCTTAACGCCCGCCCCCCGTTTTTTTCCGATTCGGCGATGGCCGCCTTCATTTCTTCGCGATCGTAACGATGAAAGCTATCACCCTCGACGATGGCAGGATTCAATTTTTCACGACGAAAAATATGTTCAAACGCGCGCTTGACCGTCGTGGTACCCGCGCCAGATGAGCCGGTGACGGCAATCACAGGATGCTTTGTAGACATGGAGAAAGTTCCGCTGTAATGATAAAAAGTAGGTAATTATATGGTTTTATAGCGTGCCTGGCTATTATTCCAATTCGCAATAGAACGATAACTGTGTTGGCTTCGTCTTCGGCTCCTCGCCGTACTAGCTGTACTGTCTTCGTCGCCTTATCCTTGCCGCCTTGTTCTCCTTCTATTGCGAATTGGAATTACAAGCGATGCTGGGACCCGCATTCTATTGACGCTTAAACAAACTTGCTTAATGTTTGTGCCACGCTATTTATATACGTACCACCGAAAAGGCGTGCGTGTACCAGCAAGGGATACAAATTATAGAGGGGTTTTTTTACCTCATGAAATGCCGGGGATAAGGGCCGATGTTCTGCATAGCGACTAAAAAATGTTTGGCCGAAGGTTGAAAATAAGGTGATAAAACTCAATTCAATTTCAGAATCCGCGTAATAAATCGCCGGATCAATTAATCCAGTTATGCGGCCATTTTCAGCCAATACATTGCCACTCCAAATATCACCATGGATTAAGGACGCATGGCTGGGTTCGTCCAACCAATGAGAAAGTCGACCAGCTAGTTTCTCCAAAGTCGGCAGAAGCTTGCGTGGCAGATTGCCGGCATCAAAAGCCTGTTTGGCCATAAATAGTAAACGCTGTTCGGCGAAAAAATTGAGCCAATTGGCGGAGAATGAATTTGGTTGTGGCAGGCCGCCAATGACGGTGTCGAAAGTGAAGCCAAAAGTTGTATGGGTTTTACTGTGTAAGTCAGCGAGTAAATCGGCTGCGTGAATTTCCGCGGCGTGATTAAAGCCGCTACCGCCGGGAAGCTTGGGCATCAATAAAAAAGTGCTGTCATAGGCCACGGGTTTGGGTACGGGCAATAAGGTGTTACTCGCTAAATAATCCAGCATCTTGCCTTCTATCGTCAGCGTGCCGCTAGCGGGTAAATCTACTTTCACCACATAATTCTCGTCACCGGAACGAAATTCATACACCTCACCCACGCAGCCGCCCGACAAGGGATGGGCATCATCGAAGTTACCGGGCAACCAGGTCGCCAGTTTGTGTTTAATTGAGGGATCTAGCATAAGCGCTGAGGCGCGATCAGTTATAATCCTAGTTTTTTGACTTACTTAGCCTTAATGGAACCCGAATACGCTCCCCATACCATCGAACCCCAGGCGCAGGCTTTTTGGGATAAACATGGCGCTTACCTAGCGGACGAAGCCAGTGATAAGCCTAAATACTATTGCTTATCGATGTTTCCTTATCCTTCCGGGAAACTGCACATGGGGCACGTGCGCAACTATACCATTGGCGACGTGCTGGCTCGCTTTAACCGTATGCTCGGAAAAAACGTGCTGCAGCCCATGGGGTGGGACGCGTTTGGCTTACCCGCGGAAAATGCCGCTATTCAAAATAAGGTCGCGCCCGCAGCCTGGACATATGAAAACATAGACTATATGCGTGGCCAACTCAAGCGCTTGGGCCTCGCGATAGACTGGCGCCGCGAGCTTGCTACCTGTACGCCCCAGTACTATCGCTGGGAACAGTGGTTGTTCATTCAATTATTTAAAAAAGATTTAATTTACAAAAAAACCGCTCAAGTAAATTGGGACCCGGTCGACCAAACGGTGCTCGCCAACGAACAAGTGATTGAAGGCCGGGGGTGGCGCTCCGGCGCGCTTGTGGAGAAACGTGAGATTCCGCAATATTTTATGCGCATCACTCAGTACGCTGAAGAGCTTTTGCAAGAATTAGAAA
>CAYYOS010000151.1:0-5523 GCA_964473355.1 uncultured Burkholderiales bacterium
GTGGGGTTTGGTACGCTCGTATTTGCCTTTTGCCATTTTTGAGTCCTATTATTTTTTATTAATAACGGCTTCTGCGACGTTCTTAGGCGCCTCAGAATAATGCTTAAATTCCATGGTGTAGGTTGCTCTACCTTGTGTCGCCGAGCGTAGTGACGTGGAGTAGCCGAACATTTCAGCTAAGGGTACTTCCGCGCGTATCACTTTTAAGCCAGGTAAATCGTCCATGCCTTGGATCATGCCGCGGCGTGAACTTAAATCCCCCACTACGTTGCCCATAAAATCCGCCGGCGTTTCCACTTCGACGGCCATCATGGGCTCAAGCAGCACCGGATTCGCCTTGCGCATGCCATCTTTAAAGGCAATCGAAGCCGCCATTTTAAATGCGTTCTCATTAGAGTCGACATCATGGTAGGAACCATCAAATAAAGTAACTTTGACATCGACCACTGGAAAGCCTGCCAGTACCCCGTTAGGCAAGGTCTCGCGTAAGCCTTTGTCCACAGCCGGAATATATTCCCGGGGCACGACACCCCCTTTAATGGCGTCAATAAATTCATAACCCTTACCAGGTTCGTTAGGCTCCATTTTTAACCATACATGCCCATACTGGCCGCGACCCCCGGATTGCTTAATAAACTTGCCCTCGATTTCCACGGGCTTTTTAATGGCCTCGCGATAGGCAACTTGAGGGGCACCAACATTAGCTTCGACGCTAAATTCACGCTTCATGCGATCCACAATAATTTCTAAATGCAGTTCACCCATGCCAGAGATGATGGTCTGGCCGGACTCTTCATCGGTGCGCACGCGGAAGGAAGGATCTTCTTGTGCTAAGCGATTGAGTGCGATGCCCATTTTCTCTTGATCAGCCTTGGTTTTTGGTTCCACCGCCACGTGAATGACGGGCTCGGGGAAAACCATGCGCTCCAAGGTAATGACTTTGTCAGGATCGCATAATGTGTCGCCAGTGGTGGCCTCCTTTAGGCCGACAGCCGCGGCAATATCCCCAGCGCGCACTTCTTTAATTTCTTCGCGCTGATTGGCGTGCATTTGCAACAACCGGCCAATGCGTTCTTTACGCCCTTTAATGGGGTTATATACGGTGTCACCGGACGACACCACGCCGGAATACACGCGAAAGAAAATTAACTGACCCACATAAGGATCGGTAGCAATTTTAAAAGCCAGACCGGAAAAGGGTTCGCTATCATCCGCGTGGCGCTCGGCAGGCTCGCCGTTTTCTAATTCGCCTTTAATAGCGGCGATATCCAGCGGTGCCGGCATAAAATCAATGACCGCGTCTAACATGGCTTGCACGCCTTTATTTTTAAAGGCGGAGCCGCACAACATCGGTACGATTTCGTTATGGAGAGTACGCATGCGTAAGCCTTTTTTTATTTCAGCCGCGCTCAAATCGCCCTCTTCCAAATATTTGTGCATCAGTTCTTCACTGGCTTCAGCAGCGGTTTCCACCATTTTTTCCCGCCACGACTTAGCATCTGCCAGCAATTCCTGCGGAATTTCACGTTCCTCAAATTTCATGCCCTGAGTCGCGTCGTCCCAGTAGATGGCCTTCATTTTAATAAGATCGACGACGCCTTCAAATTTTTCCTCCGCGCCAATCGGTAGTTGCACGGGCACAGGGTTGGCTTTAAGCCGTGATTTCATTTGTTCGTATACGCGCATAAAGTTAGCGCCTGAGCGATCCATTTTATTAACGAACGCCAAACGCGGGACTTTATATTTGTTTGCCTGACGCCACACGGTTTCGGTTTGCGGCTGCACGCCGCCTACCGCGCAAAACACGGTGCAAGCGCCGTCTAACACGCGCAAGCTACGTTCGACTTCAATAGTGAAGTCGACGTGGCCCGGGGTATCGATAATGTTAATACGATGCTCGGGCTGAGTGCCTTCCATGCCCTTCCAAAAACAAGTCGTAGCAGCTGAGGTAATAGTGATGCCGCGCTCTTGTTCTTGTTCCATCCAATCCATAACGGCGGCGCCATCGTGAACCTCGCCAATTTTATGCGAAACGCCCGTGTAAAATAATACGCGCTCTGTGGTCGTCGTTTTTCCGGCGTCTATGTGAGCCATGATGCCGATATTGCGATAACGTTCTATAGGAGTCTTACGTGCCACAGTATTACCTTCTCGTTAAAATCGATAATGAGCAAACGCTTTATTGGCTTCTGCCATACGATGCACTTCTTCGCGTTTTTTAATTGCGTTGCCACGCCCTTCGGCGGCATCCATAAGTTCGCCAGCTAGGCGTATGCCCATGGATTTTTCTCCACGCTTACGGGCGGCTTCGGTAAGCCAGCGCATAGCCAGAGCGGTACGACGCACTGAACGTACTTCCACGGGCACTTGGTAGTTCGCACCGCCCACGCGACGGCTTTTAACCTCGACCGAAGGCCGCACGTTGTTTAAGGCGGTGGTAAAAACTTCCAAGGGGTCTTTGGACGCTTTGCTGGAAATTTGCTCGAAGGCGCCGTAAATGATTCTTTCGGCCACGGCTTTTTTGCCGCTCTTCATCAGCACATTGACAAACTTGGTCAGCTCTTGGCTGCCGAATTTTGGATCCGGCAACACTTCCCGTTTAGGAACTTCTCTACGTCTAGGCATGAGTTAAAACCTTAAAAAATTAAGCGGCTTTAGGTCGCTTAGCGCCATATTTAGACCGGCTTTGTTTACGGTCTTTCACGCCCGCGGTATCCAAGCTGCCGCGGACCGTATGATAACGAACACCTGGTAAGTCTTTTACCCGGCCACCCCGAATCAGCACGACCGAGTGCTCTTGCAAATTATGGCCTTCACCACCGATATAACTGCTGACTTCAAAGCCGTTCGTTAAGCGCACGCGCGCTACTTTCCGTAACGCAGAGTTGGGCTTTTTTGGTGTAGTCGTATAAACCCGAGTACATACCCCGCGTTTTTGCGGGCAAGCTGCCAAGGCGGGTACTTTACTTTTCGCGCGCCTTTCTGTGCGAGGCTTGCGTACGAGCTGGTTAATAGTGGGCATACCGAGTCCTAAAAATGACGGGACGGTATTTGCATACCGTCCCAATCGGATTGAATCTAATTTAAAGGGCTACTAAGAATTGTTTTAGTGAGCGCCAGTCAAGACTATCGATTTTAGGGCTTACGCCCCCAAGTGTCAAGCCGCATGCACGTTATTTTCCTCAGTACCGGTTACTTCCGCGGGGGCCGCCGTCTCACCTAATGCACCCCCAGCCTTTAGTCTGCGGCGCGTGTTGTGGTACGCCAAGCCGGTGCCGGCTGGGATTAAGCGACCAACGATGACGTTTTCTTTCAAGCCTCGTAAGTCATCATGTTTACCCATAATTGCCGCTTCTGTTAAGACTCGCGTGGTTTCCTGGAAGGAGGCCGCGGAAATAAAGGAATCGGTGGATAATGAGGCCTTGGTGATACCTAGCAACATATATTCAAAGGCTGCGGATTTCTTGTCACCTTCGCTATTCTTTTCATTTTCCTGCAGCACTTCGGCGCGCTCAACCTGCTCACCCTGGATAAAGCGGGTATCCCCCGCATCGGTGATTTGAACGCGACGTAGCATTTGCCGGACAATTACCTCGATATGCTTGTCATTGATCTTAACGCCTTGCAGACGATAAACATCTTGAACCTCATCCGCAATGTAGCGAGCCAGCGCTTCAACACCCAACAAGCGTAAAATATCGTGCGGATCAGCCGGACCATCTACAATGGACTCGCCTTTGTTTACCACTTGCCCATCGTGCGCCGTGACGTGTTTTTCTTTGGGAATTAAATATTCGTGAGCGACGCCGTCAAGATCAGTGATGACCAAACGCTGTTTGCCTTTGGTGTCCTTACCAAAAGAAACGGTACCGGTAACTTCGGCCAGTAAGCCAGCGTCCTTCGGCGAACGGGCTTCAAAGAGTTCCGCCACGCGCGGCAAGCCGCCGGTAATATCCCGGGTTTTGGAAGTCTCTTGCGGAATACGCGCCAACACTTCGCCAACGCGCACATCCTGACCATCTTTAACGGTGATAATCGAGCCAATCTGGAAGGTGATGGTCACGGGTAAAGCGACACCGGCCATTTTTAGTTCGTGGCCTTTGTCGTCGAGCAGCTTAACCTGAGGACGTAAGCCCTTGGTTTGCGCCGTTCCGCGCCGCTTTGGATCGATAACAACCAAAGTAGATAATCCCGTGACTTCATCGATTTGTTTCGCGACGGTAACGCCCTCTTCGACGTTTTCAAAACGCACACGGCCTGCATATTCCGTGATAATCGGCCGGGTATGCGGATCCCAAGTTGCGAGTATGCCGCCGGCTTTAACGTTTGCGCCATCCATGATCATCAATGTTGCACCATAAGGTACTTTATGACGCTCGCGCTCACGACCGTTTTCATCTTGAATGAGTACTTCGCCGTTGCGGGAAATAACGATTTGCTCCCCCTTGGCGTTGGTCACATAACGCATGCTCGCGACAAAACGTGCGATACCATTAGAACGCAATTCGATTTGGCTAGCAGCGGCAGCGCGAGATGCGGCACCACCGATATGGAAAGTGCGCATGGTTAACTGTGTACCCGGCTCGCCGATGGATTGCGCGGCAATCACGCCGACTGCTTCACCGACTGTAACCAAACTACCTCGACCTAGGTCACGTCCGTAACACAGCGCACATAAACCATAACGGGTTTCGCAAGTCAGTGGCGTACGAACGCGAACTTCATCGATGCCCAGGCCTTCAATGGTCTCCACACTGTCTTCATCCAGGAGAGAGTTGGTACCGTATAACACTTTCCCGGATTCAGGGTAGGCGATATCGCTAGCGGCAACTCGACCCAGAATTCGGTCGCGCAACGGCTCGACGACTTCGCCACCTTCAACCAGCGCCTTCATCACTACACCTTGGCTGGTGCCGCAATCCATTTCCGTTACCACTAGATCTTGGGTTACGTCGACTAGACGTCGGGTTAGGTAACCAGAGTTGGCCGTTTTCAATGCCGTATCCGCTAAGCCCTTCCGCGCGCCGTGCGTGGAAATAAAATATTGCAATACGTTTAAGCCTTCCCGGAAATTGGCGGTAATCGGCGTCTCAATAATTGAGCCATCGGGTTTCGCCATCAAGCCTCGCATTCCCGCCAATTGGCGAATTTGCGCGGCGGAGCCACGGGCGCCGGAATCCGCCATCATGTATATGGAATTAAATGATTCTTGGCGTACCATTTTCCCCTTGGAATCTTTGACCGATTCGTGACCGAGCTGATCCATCATCGCTTTTGCGACCACGTCACCGGCTCTGCCCCAGATATCAACCACTTTGTTATAACGCTCACCTTGCGTCACCAAGCCGGAAGAATACTGCGCTTCAATTTCTTTTACTTCGTGTTCCGCGGCGGCAATCAATTCGCCCTTTTGCGCGGGCACCAACATGTCATCCACGCAAATTGAAATCCCGGCACGCGCCGCATAACTAAAACCGGTATACATTAATTTATCAGCCAAGATCACGGTCTCGCGTATGCCGA
>CAYYOS010000152.1:0-5485 GCA_964473355.1 uncultured Burkholderiales bacterium
CCGGGACCCACGCCGCCGGATCAAAGGGCATATCCCGACCAATTCTTGATCTTGGTATACGCAGATTAAAAAAAAGCTTCGCATCGCCGCTGATCCATGCCCACGCCGCACTAAACCATTCATGACGTAGAAAAACATGCGCGCCGGTTTGCTGAGCTAACCCATTCCAAGCATCGCGTAGCGCAAAAAATTCTTGCTCGGATTCTACATATTTTATTTGCAAAGGCGGCGGGACACGGGCCGGTAAACTATCTGTACCGGCATGGAAACTCGGATTTTTCAAGTTGAGGCCGATAGAGTTCATTAAAACGGCTTAAGCATTACTAATAACACCACAGCAATTAAAATTACCGCAGGAATCTCGTTAAACCACCGAAAGTAGCGGGCAGAGTGAACGTTTTGCCCGCGTTGAAAGTCTCGCATTAGCTTGCCGCAATAGATGTGATAGGCCACTAACGCTGCAACCAGCCCTAGCTTAACATATAGCCAGGTACCTGAAAAACCATAACCCAGCCATAGCCACAAACCCAACAGCACCGTCATTATGGCGCTGGGTGTGGTGAAAGAATATAGCTTACGCTCCATCACCTTAAATCGTTCCTGGCTAATGGCATCGTTACTCATTGCATGATACACAAATAGCCGAGGCAAATAGAATAATCCCGCAAACCACGTTACCATGAAGATTATATGAAAAGATTTTATCCAAACCATGATTAAGCGTTACGCGTTAAAATTCATTCAAGGTATAAAAGGTTATCGGCCTGATGTTGTAACGCTCGTGCTGCTGGGCCTGTTAGTATTTTTATGGTTCCGGCCGCCCGCCGCTGTCAACGATTTGCAGTTCAGCGCTCCCGATATGACCGTGCAATTAACCGGGGGTAAAACGATAACCCTAGCCCAATTAAAAGGCAAGGTTGTCCTCCTTAATTTTTGGGCTACCTGGTGCCCTTATTGCCGCCATGAGTTGCCCGCCATGCAGGAATTTTATAAGGACTATCAGTCGCACGGCTTTGAAATACTGGCGGTAAGTATTGATGACACGCCGGAGAAATTATCCGCGTTCACGCGCGAACACAATTTGCTATTCCCGGTAGCCGTGATGTTGCATAATCCGCCCACAACACTGGGGCCCATTAGCAAAATCCCCACCTCTTTTGTTATCGATCGCTGTGGCGTAGTGCGCAAAAAAATTTCAGGACAGGTTCATTATGCCCGCTTAAAAAATCTCGTCACGCCATTACTGACGGCAAGTTGCGGCAGGCTTTGAACACGTTGCACCTTAGAATCCAAAATTACTTTTTCGCTGAGTTTTTTCTCAATAAGGCGGTGTAATTCAGCGAAATCCGGTTCGCCTATAATCTTGTGAATGATGCGGCCTTTTTTATCAATAATAAAACTAGTGGGGGTGAGTGTAACGCCGCCGAAGGCACGCGCGGCTTCACCTTTTACGTCGAGCACCACCTTAAAAGGCAAGGCGTTTTTGGTCGCAAAATTTAGAACGTAGTTAGGCGGATCGTAATACATGGCAACGGCGACCGTCTCATAGCCCGCGGCCCGATACTTGTTGTGGGTCTCAATAAGTTGCGGCATTTCCTTAATACAGCCGGGGCAGTCGGTCGCCCAAAAGTTAACCAGAACGACTTTGCCGCGCAAGTTGGCAATGGTAAAACGCTCGCCCTGCAGGGTGGTGAAGCCTAAGTGAGGCGCGGCGGGTTTTTTTTGCAGAAAGTCAGGGCAAATAAACTCAATTTAGTTAGCTTCATAGGGGCATTATCGCGATATACAAGACGGGCGAGGAAACCTAAAGCCCGCACCGCCAGCTGGGTAAGCTGGTATTATAACTGCAACGGTAGCGTGCAAGGTGATAGAAATGAGGAACGTGGATGGCTGACGAAATTGTGGGTGAAACAATTTTTGCCTTAACTGACGCCAGAAGTTGTAAACGCTGGCTAGACGCGTTGCCCCTGACCAATGTGCTTCAGGCTCATGCGTTGCTTTCTTCACAGGTTGAGTTGTTGAACCGCGAAAAAATGGCCGGCCTGGAGCGCTTAAAAATAGTCGAGCAACTGCGGGAGCCGATACATTATTTGCAGCAGGAATTGCAAAAGAAACTGCTCCACAAATCCATACCCTTGCGCGACGTCGATCTCGCTTTGTGGGAGGCGATGCAGGGCTTGTTGCAGGGTATGGCTAAAGCCTATCAGCTATGTCTACAGGCGCATCTGGATGACGACATGGCGCTTAACGAATTTGCTCCACTCATTACCCAGCGTTGTTTGTTTTATTTAACCGCTCAACTCATTGAACGTTTTCGCGTCTTTCAAGAACCGCTTGAGGGGTTTTGGCGACAACTGCACCAGTTATTTGCATACTCCGAATTGCAAGGTTTCGCCCGAACCGGTGTCAAGGACAGCCTAAACAAACAGGTGAAGCTAAGTACCTGCAGCACGGTTTATGTGCATGCCTTGCTCTTAGACCTGGCTAACCCTTATCAAATGACCGGCAAGCAACTCACCATATTAAACCGTTGGTTGGAAAAATGGGGGAGCCGAGTGGACGTGACGGAAGAATATCCCCCTACGCCGAGCTTATCCATTATCGCTGTGGATTTAGACATAGACCAAGGCCCAAAGCCGGTTAAAAACGTATTTAGTTTTCAGAAGCCCCGTTATCTTGACATGGAGCGCTTGGGTTCCAGCTTACGGAAGCGGGTCAAGTTTTTGCAAAAAGGCGGAAATGCAGAGGAATTAAAGCTTGGCGACGATTGCATACAACCTGCCTGCCAAGAATTTTTAAGTGCGCTTTATACCCACTGGTGTGAGGCCGAAATAAACCGAGCCACCGAGCGTCGCGAACACCATGCCGAGGTGCAGGTGGCGCTGGGCATGCAGGCTATTTATTATTTTCTCAGCGGACAAATTTTCAAGGCGCCTACCGGGCAAAAGGATTTAAGCTGGAAAGAAATCGAAGACATTCAATTGTTTGGTCGCATTACCGAGCGCGGTCAGAAAAAAGAAGTTTTAGCGCAGGGCTTTAATTTAGACCTTTGGCACATGCAGGATGAAAGCGCGCTGGGCTTTTGCATCGCCAGAAACGCTGATAGCCATGCCGCGATTTCCCACTTTCAATTAATAGCACTCAAACCTGCTGATAGTGAGCGTTTCGTGTTGGGCATGGTTCGGTGGCTGCGATTTCAACGCAACGGGGAATTGCATTTAGGCGTCAAGACGCTGCCGGGCCCTCCCACGGCTATTGCCGCTAGCCAAATTTCCATGGGCTCGGCCACGAATAAATATGCGCCGGCCTTTTTGTTGCCGGAAATGCCAGCCCTGCAATCTCCCGCAAGTCTAATATTACCCTCGGGTTGGTTTGCCGCGGGTCGGCGTCTGGAGGTGTTCGATAAATCCAAACAGACCGTACGTCTTGTCGAGCTACTAGAAAAAGGTAGCGATTATGAACGGGTTTCGTTCGCCTGAAGGACTTGCTTTAAAGGAAACACCGCGGAGAAAGTGCTGCCCTTTCCCGGGGTGCTGCATATGTCTAGCTGCGCTTTGTGGCGGTTTAATACATGTTTGACAATAGACAAACCCAACCCAGTTCCTCCGGTTTCTCGCGATCGACTGCGATCAACACGGTAAAAGCGTTCGGTTAAGCGCGGAATATGGTGGGCTTCAATTCCCTCACCGCTATCCTGAACGCTAAAAATTCCGGCATGCTCGGTTACTTCCCAGCGCAATACTATTTCTCCGCCATTCGGGGTATAGCGCACAGCATTACTGATGAGATTACTAAAGGCGCTGCGTAGTTCGTCAGCGTTTCCCAATAACTCTGCATTACTGGTTAATTCCAGCTTGAGCTCATGACGACCGCCGCTAAGTGATCGCGCCTCATGGATTAATTGACGTAACATGTCGGCAATTTTCACCGGCAACTCTTCGTGATTTTGCGAACTCTCCAGGCGAGATAGGGCTAACAAATCTTCTACTAGGCGTTGCATGCGTTGCCCTTGTTCCCGCATCAGGTCGTGATAGTGCTGAACTTCCGCCTTACTTAATTCGGTCATACCGGCAAACGTTTCTAGGAAGCCGGTCAACACGGTAAGCGGGGTGCGTAACTCATGGGAAACGTTGGCGACAAAATCGCGGCGCATGGTTTCTACGCGCTCCAAATGCGTGATGTCGCGGCTGATCAATAATTTTTGTTTATCGCCAAACGGAACCAGCTGAATGGATAGTGCGGTATTGGCATTAGGCGCGGCATGTAGCACCAAGGGCTCGCTATAATTCTGTTCGCTCATATATTCCGTGAATTGGGTAGGACGTAACAAATACGTAATAAATTGCCCCCGATCATGTTCATTGTCGATGTTAAGTTGCTTTTCCGCGACGGGATTGCACCATTCAATTTGGTTTACTTCATTAAGCAAGATGATGCCATCGGGAATTGCCCGCGCGGCACTTTGAAAACGCTCCACTACCCGCGAGAGATGTTGCTGGCTACGCGAGGTAACTCTACCCATCTGATACAGCCGCGCAAAAATCTCATCCCAAATACCCAAGCCGTGGGGAACATGTTCTACTACCGGTTTGAGCAACCATGCACGTAAGCGCGCAATATGCCGCAAGTGGTGTAGCAGGTACAACAGCAACACGATGCTGAGGGCGATTAGGCTGGTCGTTAAGTTCGTTGCCGCCCAAAGGATAACAAAAAAGAACAGTAAACCACCGACTAAACCTATCTGCCGCCACCACGAGTCGAACACTTACTGAACCTGTAACGCGGATAAGCGGTAACCGGCGCCGCGCACTGTTTGCACGATGTCCGCATGACCGGTACGCTCTAGCGCACGGCGCAAGCGGCGAATGTGTACATCTACCGTACGATCCTCTACAAAGACGTGGTTTCCCCATACCTGATCGAGTAATTGAGCGCGCGAATATACACGCTCTGCATGTGTCATAAAAAAATGCAAAAGGCGGAATTCGGTGGGTCCGAGCTCGAGCAACTGATCTTTGGCGCTAACGCGATGCGCCACGGGGTCTAGTCTCAAACCCGCCATCTCAATCACGTCATCGGTAGCCTGTGGCGCTCGCCTACGGAGCACGGCTTTAATCCGAGCAACCAGTTCCCGAGGCGAGAAGGGTTTAGTGATATAGTCATCGGCGCCGGCTTCCAAGCCGGCTATCTTTTCTGGCTCTTCAGCTCGCGCCGTGAGCATAATAATCGGCACAGAACTGGTGTAGGGGTCAGTTTTTAGACGCTTTGCCAGCTCCATGCCGCTTAAACCGGGCAGCATCCAATCCAGTAAAATAAGATCGGGTAGCTTATCACGTACCAGCGTCAAGCCTTGTTCGGCGCTATAGGCGCTGCTAATTGTATGTCCGGCATGCCGCAAATTCACCGCGATCAACTCTTGGATTGACGGCTCGTCTTCTATAATTAGTATATTGGCACCCATGGCGTATCCCCCAATTTAAATTAG
>CAYYOS010000153.1:0-5358 GCA_964473355.1 uncultured Burkholderiales bacterium
AGCCCTTTTGTGCCACTACCACGCCCAGCTTTTGGTGTTGCGACGACTGCATAAAGATATTGCGAACCGCGCTGTCCGACCCGGCGAAACTTTCGACGAAATAAACCCGGTCGGAGTGCCGGGATTCCTTAAATACCCCCGGCGATACCGCTGCTAATTCATCTCGGCTATCAATTTGGCGTTTAAATTCCGCGCGCTTTTGCAGCGCCCACGGTGACAAGAAAAGGCTTAGGACTGCAATGGTTAAAATAACCGGTGCGGCGAAATACAGCACCGGGCGTATCCATGCTGTTATGCTTAGGCCGGAACAAAACCACACGGCCATCTCCGAGTCTCTATAGCTGCGGCTTAGCGTGAGCAATACAGCGATAAATAAAGTGAGGCTGAGCAGCACCGGCAAATAGTTCACCATGCTAAACCCCAAAAATGCCACCACCGCTTCAGCAGCCAGGGCACCGCTCGCCGCTTGGCCTAGAAAGCGAATAACCAGCGTGGTAATCGTAATAGTTAGCAGCACAACAAAAACCGCTAACATAGTATTGGCTAGTTCCCGCAGCAACGCGCGGTGAAAAATCATTTTAATTGCGCTTTTCTTTGACTTTTAAGCGGAATTCGGAAAATAATCAACATATAATTGATATGGTTTTATAAAAACGCCGGGTTAGCACAAAATCGGCTGATTTTAAGGAGCACTTTGAAGTGGTGGAATTTAGCATAAAAAACGGAAGCCCGGAGAAACAGCGCTCAGCTTGCGTCGTCGTAGGCGTATTTGAACCCCGCAAATTAAGTTTGGCAGCCGACATGCTGGATAGCGTCGCACTCGGCTACATTTCAGATATTGTGCGCCGCGGCGATATGGAAGGAAAGGTAGGCACGACGCTTTTACTGCACAACGTCCCGCACGTGCTCACTGATCGTGTTCTTTTAGTGGGGTTAGGAAAAGAGCGGGATTTCAAGGATCGTAACTACCGTGAAGCTTTTCGCGCGGCAATTAAAACATTAAACGATACCGGTTCGATAGATGCAACCCTGTACCTTACCGAACTTGCGGTTAAGCGCCGTGACCTCGCTTGGAAAATGGAGCAAGCGGTGATGATGACGCTGGAGAGCCTGTATCGTTTTGATCGATTAAAAACACGTCAGCAGGAAGAAACCCGCCGCCCTCTAAAAAAATTGATATTTAACATCAACCAACGCCGGGAACTATCCATAGGGGAAGCCGCCATTGAGCGCGGACTCGCTATCGCGCAGGGGATGACGCTGGCCAAAGACCTGGGCAATCTACCTGGGAATATTTGCACGCCAACTTACCTAGCCGAACAGTCCACCGTGCTCGCCAATACTTATAACTTCGGTGTAGAAATTCTGGAAGAAGCCGACATGCAAAAACTCGGGATGGGGTCTTTGCTGAGCGTGGCCAAAGGCAGCCGTCAACCGCCGAAATTTATTGTCATGCAGTACCTGGGGGCGGCTAAAGACCAACTGCCCTACGTACTAGTCGGCAAGGGCATTACCTTCGATGCCGGTGGCATATCCATTAAACCCGCGGCAGATATGGATGAAATGAAATTTGACATGTGCGGCGCAGCCAGCGTGCTCGGCACGCTACAAGCCGTGGCGCAATTAAAATTGCCGTTGAATGTAATCGGCATCATTCCCTCCTGCGAAAACCTCCCCGATGGCAGTGCCAATAAGCCTGGGGACGTGGTAACCAGTATGTCCGGGCAAACGATAGAAGTGTTAAATACCGACGCCGAAGGCCGTTTAATTTTGGCAGACGCGCTGACTTATGCGGAACGCTTTAACCCGGAATTGGTAATTGACATTGCCACGTTAACCGGGGCTTGCGTCATTGCTTTAGGGCACCACGCTACCGGTTTATTTAGCAATAGTGATGCGCTCGCGAAAGAGCTATTACAGGCGGCCGATTATGCGCATGACCGAGCCTGGCACATGCCGCTTTGGGAGGATTACCAAGAGCAACTAAGAAGTAATTTCGCCGACATGGCCAACATTGGGGGGCGACCGGGCGGCAGTATTACCGCCGCATGTTTTTTATCACGCTTTACGCAGAACTATGATTGGGCGCATTTAGATATTGCTGGCACTGCATGGAAGTCGGGACGAGAAAAAGGCGGTACCGGCAGACCGGTTGCGCTGCTCACACATTTTCTCATTGGCCGAGCCGCAGAGGCCAGATCGTCATCGTAAGTTTGTAGCCGCGAGGCCTAGCATATGACGGAGATAGATTTCTACACGCAGGTGAGTGATAAGCTGGCTTTGGTCGGCGCCCTCTGCGCTAAAGCAATAAACCGAGGCTTGCGCATTCATGTGGTTACGCCGGATGCCGAAACCAGCGCCAAGCTAGATAAACTTTTATGGCTAACGCCGGCAACGGGATTTTTACCGCACTGCCCGGGCAATCATCCCTTGGTCGACGTGACACCCATCGTAATTGATTATCACGCCACCGATTTCGCCCACGACCAAATTTTAATAAATTTAAAAGACCAACTTCCTCAATATTTTAGCCGCTTCGAGCGCTTGCTGGAAATTGTCGGCGTGGACGAGCAAGATAAAATTTTCGCGCGCGAACGGTTTCGATACTATAAAGACCGTGGTTATTTAATCCGTACCCATGACTTAAAAAGCGGTGTAACGTGAGCGCCGAAGAAGACGTTTTTGAGAAACTCGACGCCTTGCTACGCAAGCATCATCCCGGCGCTTTTAATGCGCCTGCAGCAAATACCACCATTGAGCGCTCGGCCCAAAAAGAGGTGGTAGTTCCCGTGCTCACGGATATCGCCACGCCTTCCATTATGGCGCTAACTCCGGAACAACAAGCCGAGATTCCGGTGTTAACAGAAGTAATCCATCTCGCCCTCGCAGCGCGCGGCGACGCCGACGTCGTGGATCTCGATCAAGAATTTGAGCGCGATTTAAAGTTAGCCGTGACGCTTCCTGAAGATGCCAATCCGACCACCGGCCTGGGTACCGAGGAGTTATTAGAGAGCTCAGAACTACACGACGAGAGTGATTTTGAGCAAGAGGCCATCGGCCCAGGCATCGAGGTGCCCCCGGTGACCCTGGAAGCTGAGATACCGACTGCACCACCAGTCACCCCGCCAGTGGAAGAGATCATCGAACTCACCCCCATCATTGAAACTCCGCCGGTTGAGTTGATTGCGCCTGAACCCGAAGATTTACTTTTTACCGAATACACGCCCATTGAAAGCATTGCCCCGCCAGAGGCGGCACCGATAGCGGAAGAGGATGAGGCACCCATTGCAGCAGCATTTAACAACGATGACGACTATATAGAACCCGCTCCTATAGAACTACTAGCGAGGGATGCGCACTCACCGCCCGAGGAAATTACCGAATCCGTAAAGGAGACACCATCCGCGCCGCATCGCGACGCGCATTTGCCGCTAATTGACGCGCTCGATGCGGACGAGGAAGTATTGATCTTTGACGAAATGGATATGGAGGGCGCGCCTGAGGAAGCGTCCCCCGCAGCGGCGGAATTCGCGCTCAAAGACCTAGACGAACATCTGCTACGCTTGGTAGAAGAAAAGCTGGGTCCGCAATTAACCGCGACCATGGATAGAGCGCTCGCCAATATGCTCGATCAATTCAGTACGCACATTGAATACTTGGTCCGGGAATCGGTGGCACTGGAGTTGCAAAAACAACTGGAAGCGTTACGACATACTTTTGCTCAACAACTTAGTGCACAACGCGCCAAACTCGATCAAGCTCCAGAAAAAGATCAATAACGGTAATTCCCCGATTACTGGGTGAGTCAATTCCATTTCTAAGTCCATAATGACGCGACGGCGATCCGCAGGCAGTGCTCTAGCACGGCAAGGCGAAGCCAACAAAGTCGGGGTTGATTTAAAAAATGGAATAAATCCCGGCGGCGCTCGCCACTCGCTATAATACGTTCTTTTTATTTTCCTCCCATATGGAACTGGCTAAAAGTTTCTCTCCCGCCGACATTGAATCCCGCTGGTATCAGTTTTGGGAATCGCGCGGATTTTTTGCCGCTGACGCTAACAGCGCTGCCCCACCCTATTGTATTATGCTACCCCCGCCCAACGTTACCGGCACCTTGCATATGGGTCATGCGTTTCAAGACACGCTCATGGATGCGCTCATTCGCTATCACCGCATGAGGCAAGACGCCACTTTATGGCAACCGGGTACCGACCATGCCGGCATCGCAACACAAATTATTGTGGAGCGGCAATTAGAGCGTGAGAACACCAGCCGCGGCGATTTAGGACGTGAGAAATTTGTGGAACGCGTATGGCAGTGGAAAGAACAATCCGGTTCCACCATAACCCAGCAAATGCGCCGCTTAGGCGCTTCGGTCGACTGGTCGCGTGAACGCTTCACCATGGATGCCGGTTTATCCAAAGCGGTAACTGAAGTTTTCGTAACGCTACACCGGCAGGGCTTCATCTATCGCGGCAAACGCCTGGTGAATTGGGATCCGGTTTTAAAAACGGCGGTGTCCGATTTGGAAGTCAATTCTCAAGAAGAAGATGGCACCCTGTGGACGATTAAATATAACTTGGAAAATTCCGCAGGGTATCTAGCGGTCGCCACCACCCGCCCGGAAACCATGCTCGGCGATATGGCGCTCGCGGTGCACCCGGAAGATAAGAGATACCAAGCCTATATCGGCAAAAATGTCATCTTGCCGCTATGCAATCGAGTGATACCCGTCATCGCCGACGATTATGTGGACCCTAAGTTTGGTACCGGCTGCGTAAAAATTACGCCTGCTCACGATTTCAACGATTACGCCGTGGGGACACGACATCATTTATCTCTACTGAATATTTTCACTTTGGATGCGCACATTAAGTCGGATGATGAGGGTATCCCGGACATTTATCGCGGTCTTGATCGTTATGCTGCGAGAAAATTGATTGTTAAGCATTTAACAGCGCAAGACTTATTGCTTGAAACCAAACCGCATAAATTGATGGTCCCGCGCGGTGAACGCTCGCACGCCGTGATCGAACCCATGCTCACCGATCAATGGTATGTCGCCATGCAAGGGATGGCACAGCGCGCGCTTGAAGCCGTCGATCAAGGACATATTCGTTTTGTTCCGGAAAATTGGACTACCACTTACAAACAATGGTTAGAAAATATTCAGGATTGGTGTATTTCCCGTCAGCTTTGGTGGGGACATCGCATTCCCGCGTGGTATGACGATGACGGCAAAATTTATGTCGCTCATAGCGAAGCGGAGGCCCAAAAACAAGCTGGGGCGAAAAAGCTCACCCAAGACCCGGACGTACTGGACACTTGGTTTTCCTCAGCATTGTGGCCATTTTCCAC
>CAYYOS010000154.1:0-5286 GCA_964473355.1 uncultured Burkholderiales bacterium
CCTTTAGCGGTGCGGCACTTTTGGCGCTGGCTGAGGGTTCTGTTACGCGCTCATTCTCGGCGGCCTTAGGGGCGACGGCAGCTGCGCCGACAAAGTTGACTTTGAGTAAGTGATCACGCCCGGCAACGAGGATGCCTTCCGGGGTGAACCCAAGTACGTGGCCGGCAGATTCAAACTGCATGGGTAAGCCTGAGGACGGGGCACTAGCTTGATCGGGGTTCTTGGTAAGAGCGAGTTTGTTAAGGTTGGGCGGGGTGTGGGTACGCTCGAACAACTCGGTAGGGGAAAGTGCGGCCTGGGTGGTACCGGCGAATAATGATAGGAAAACGGCGCCAAAACGTAAGTGCCGTGTCGCACTTAAGAGACTGCGAGCAAGCATATAAACCCTTTCTATCTAAGTTAACGCCAAATCGATATACATTCGCTATTCTCGCCTTCCACCTGTGTGACTTAAATTGCGTTGCTTGTATCTGTTTTAAGACAATGCCGAAGCAATCAGCACAGAGTGACAAACGACTAGCACGAATGGCAATTGACAGCCTCTTATGTTTCGTTGATGCTTCGTTTATGGGAATCGCCAATTGCCGATGCTAACCGTGAAAAATTATTGGGTATTGGAAGAAAATCTCATCTGGAACAAAAAAATGAGACTTTCTTACAAGACATTTGCAGTCATTCCATAAGAATATTAGCGATATGTCTAAGACCGAAAATCCATCCGCGCCCGGTAGCGCTACCTTTCAATTTCCCGAAGATATGCCGGGCATAAAGACCGTTGTACGATATGACGGCGTGGCCGGACCCTGTTGTTACCTGAACGAGAGCTTCACGATCAAATTAATCCGCCAAACGCAGAGCGTGCTGCATTTTCGGCGGAAATCCCTCTATGTCAGTGGAGGCATCGGCATCGTGGGCCTGCTCGATCCGGGAGAGATGTTGCGAACCTCGCGCGGGCGGATTCTCGATACCATTCATGGGATCATGATTGACCCTGATTTCATGGCGCAGAGGGCAGCGGAACTCGGTTTGCCCTTGCGCTCGCTGTGGTTTCAACGGGCTATTGTTTCGCACCCGGCGTTATTCGGAAAGATGGCGCATCTGCTCGATTCTTTACAGCGCGGCGACACCACTCTGGAGCGCCAGTCGCGACTGGCGTCCGTTGTGGAAACGGTCCTGCAAACAACGATGGAGGCGAGACCGAAGGGTAAGAAACTGCACAAGGCCCACGCCGCCGTACAGCGGGCGCGGGAAATTATCCATGAACGTTTTGCAAATCAGATCACCCTGGAAGAACTGACCGCCGAGACCGGTCTGAGCCGTTGCCATTTAATCCGCACTTTTGCGGACAAGGTCGGAGTGCCGCCGCATCGCTATCAAATCCACCTGCGCATCGCTCGAGCGCGTGAACTGCTCGCGCGCGGACGATCACCGACGCTTGTGGCCACGACCGTGGGTTTCTACGACCAAGCGCACTTCAGCAATCACTTCCGGCAAATAGTCGGCGTCACGCCCGGGCGTTTCGGGCGGAGAGAAAAACGCGCCGATACCCCAGCTGCGGCTCAACAAGTTGCGGGGGCAAACCAGAAAGGGTAAACCACCTGCTTTACGCTTCTTGAATTTTGGAATTCCCGCCTATTTTTTGCGCCCACTTACCGAGGAAAATTAGTGGTAGCTTGTCTTATTGGCGAAGCGAAGAGGCCCCGCGTCCGAAAATCGCCAACCAAAAAAATAGTATGATGCCGCTAAGCGCAAACAGCGCACTTTTAGAGGTGCTGGGTATGGGGTTTGCGCTAAGAGGCACGCCCGGGCCACCCTGGTCGACGATCACGCCATTCACGGTTAAATCATCGTCGCCTAATCCACCGTCGGTTATGTTAAAACTAATTCTATTGCCTGAAATAGTGGCTGGGAGAACATACCAATGCGGCGTGGTGTTGCTCGGCGTGGGGCCATACTTCCAATACACGCTATTAGTTGGAATGTTAACTGGCATCTCGGGGGCAACAACTGCGGGACAAATAGCTCCTATTGGACAGCGGAAAGAAGGGTGATAAAAGGACAGCGTAAAGTTAAGGGTGGCACCCGGCGTGCAACTTGTCGTGACGAACTCGAATAGTCCGTGAGGGAAGGCATACTGACTTGTTATTGAAGCGTAATCGCTAGGCGTCATGTCAACGCTACGCAGGGAGATCCAATCTGCGCGTTGGAAACGGCAACTGGAACCACCGCCAGAAAACTCTAAGAATGCGTCAGCACTGCCTGTCGCAGTTATTGCTCTAACAGAGAAGTTAGGGAATAGCGCGGGAAATACTTTCTGTAGATACGGACGACTGGTGCTCGGTGCATAGCTGGCATTTCCGTTGTATGTAGCCGTAATCTCCATTGAAGCGGTAAGCTGACTGGTAAACGAAATCCGCGTGGTAGAGTTAGTTACGCATACACTCCCGGGGATGGGGTTGCATAACGGCGGAGGTCCAATCACAGGAACCGTTGCTAATACGGTGGCGCCATTACGAAAAGTAACCGTACCATCGTTAACATGCCCCTGCAAAATCGCGGTAAGCGTAACCGCCTGACCAGTTACGGAAGGGTTTAAAGAGGAGGCCAGCTCGATTCCCAAAGGTGTAGTACCGCTCGATGCCCTCGGCGTTACCGTGAGACTATTAGATGGAGCGCTGACGTTTTGGTCGCCTCCAGAATTAATGGCAATAACGGAGCATGTATAAGTAGTACCGTTACTTAGCCCCGTAACTGTGAGCAGGGGTGGCGCTCCCGTTACGGTGAGCCCGCCAGGATTACAGGTAGCAGTGTAACCTGTTATAGGCAAGCCCCCATCTAAAAGAGATGGGATGAAGGTTATATGTGCTTCGCCGTTCCCCGCGGTTATGCTGGTGATAATAGGCTCGCTAGGAGGGGGGCGGATCACGGGTAGACCAAAATATGTGCCTATAAAACGACCGAAGGCCGCGGGGCGAATTCCCACTCCGATAGTGTTTTTCACGGTATTAGATCGCGCGTCGATTACTGAGACGTTATTGCTGCCACTATTCGCCACATAAGCAGCGGTACCTCCGGGTGCGACGGAAATGCCAATTGGCTCGATTCCGACCGGAACCGTTGCAAGTATGTTATTGGTGGTTGGATTGACTACCGAAACGCTATTACCACCGAAATTTGCCGCATACACTCGTGTACCAGCCGAATTCACCGCAATGCCGCGGGGCTGGTTAAACCCAAATACGGTAGCTACTACAAAGTTGGTCACGGTGTCGATCACTGAAACGCTGTTGCCATTGGAATTGCTTACGTAAACTCGGGTGCCAGCAGGGTTGATGGCGACGCCGTACGGGAAATCGCCCACTGGGACAGTAACCACCACAGTGTTGGTCGCGGTATCAATTACCGATATGGTATTGCTGGTTGAATTTGCCACATAAACTCGCGTGCCGCTATCATTAACAGCTATGCCAATGGGCTTACTGCCCACTGGCACGTTAGTGATCAAAGTTCTGGGTATGGTTCTGGTATTGATCACCGAGACGTTGTTGCTGCCGCTATTGGCCACATAGGCCCGAGTACCTTCACGGTTAGCAGTAACACCCATGGGAAAAGCTTCCACCCCCACCGTCTCCACCGTTGCAAGCAACCCCATCACTGAAACGTCGTTAGCATTCGAGTTAACTATGTAAGCAGTTGGATGGGCCGCCACACCGAAGGGAGACGTGCCAACCGGTACAGTAGCAACTACGCGGTCATGCATAGTGTCGATCACCGTAACGTTATTGCTGCCCGTGTTAGTGATATAAGCAAAGGGCGATGCATACGCAGCGCTAATCACTAGCGACAGCAACACGGAGCATAAACTCAGGGTAAAAGCAGCGCTTGAAAGGCGGCTAAGTCTCATATATCACTTTCCACTTGAAGTACAGTAAGTAGGTAGGCGTGCGTTAGCAAATAAGTTAACTTAGCATTAGGTTCCCCTCATGTTGGGGTCCAATCATCAGTTAGATTGGTAGCGCCTCGAAAGCATAATAATGTCGATAGGACGCAGTCTTATCTCTTTGAGGCTTATTTTCGCGTAAGAGCACCGCTCATGGCTTAAATGCTTGTTAAAAAAAGTATACCATAGTGAGCTAACAGGTTTTTAATGCCGATCCTTAAACCACTTGGCCGGTCCTTTTCTAGCGTCGGTCATGACCGGGCCGGTTTAAAAATACTTTTTAGGCCACCCCATGCTGCGTTTTTTTCTGATATTCCTCCTGCTCCAAGGTATCTTGTTCGCTGCCGAATTGACTGCGCCCGCACAACGCTTTCTCGTCTTGCCTTGGACAGAATTATTAGCGACTTTAAGCGCGGCGATAATCCAATTGTTTGATGCCGATGCCTATGCCCATGGCAAAATTATTCAAAGCATAAGCAATGGTTTTGGGGTATCCATCGAGGCGGGCTGCAACGGCGTGGAGGCGGCCATTGTTCTAGTCGCAGCGATGCTCGCATTCCCCGCCCCCTGGAAACACAAAGTTTATGGCCTATTGGCGGGTATCGTTGCGGTGCAAGGCTTAAACCTCGTCCGCATTATTAGTCTTTACTATCTGGGGCAATGGGATAAGGAAATTTTTGAGTGGGCACATTTATATGTGTGGCAGGCGCTAATCATGCTCGACGTGTTAATTGTTTGGTTGATTTGGATACGATTGCTCCCCGCTCGTAATGTGGTTCATGCGTAACCCCATTTACGCCTTTTTGCTGCGGGTTCTTTTGTGGCTGCCCGTATGTTTTGTAGTTTGGTATTTTGCCTCCACGGTTTTGATCGTGCCACTCCGGTTTTTATCAAGCATCGTTTTTGGCTTAGTTATCCCCGATGTAGTTACCGCGGTTGAACAAGGGGGCAATCTCCTTACTTTTGTCACAGGGTTAGTCCCCGTCGGCGCGGCGACCGACGGGAAAGCCGTATTACTTATTGAAGTTAACCCGCTTATGTACAGCTTTGGCCTGCCGCTGTTTATCGCATTGCAACTCGCAACCAAAGGTAAGCATTGGGGGTTGAAAATATTAATAGGTTACTTAGTGTTGCTCCCGTTTCAGACTTGGAGCGTATTCCTAGATGTCATCAAGCAAGTTGCCATTACGTTGGGGCCGGATATTGCAGCCCAAGCGGGCGCACAAGCGTGGCCACGCGAAGCGATTGTGCTGGGCTATCAATTTGGTACCTTAATTTTACCGACCGTGGTGCCCTTTGTGCTTTGGCTTTGGATGAATCGCACCGAGGTGGAGAAGATGATTTTT
>CAYYOS010000155.1:0-5218 GCA_964473355.1 uncultured Burkholderiales bacterium
CCACATCAACAAGGCAGTAAATGTCGGACAACGAAGATATCAGCGAAGACACGGAAGATGATGAGCCAGACTCTTCTCCGGAGGCGGAAGAAGATACCCCGGCTTTGCAAAACTACGTCGAGGATTCCGGCTCCACGGATGCTACCCAACTTTATCTCAATGAGATCGGGCATAGCGCGCTATTAGACGCGCAAACCGAGCGGGACTTAACGCGCGGTATGAAATTGGGCGACTTTAAAGCGCGCCAAAGAATGATCGAATGCAACCTAAGGCTGGTAGTAAACATAGCTAAACGCTATATCAATAGGGGATTGCCCTTACTTGATTTAATAGAGGAGGGTAATCTAGGCCTGATCCACGCTCTTGAGAAATTTGACCCAGAACGGGGCTTTCGTTTTTCGACCTACGCAACGTGGTGGATTCGACAAAACATTGAGCGTGCGATTATGAATCAATCGCGTACCATTCGTTTGCCCGTGCATGTCATCAAGGAGCTCAATATTTTCCTGCGCGCCTGGCGGCATTTAGAAACACATAATGAAGCCGCGCCCACAGTAGAAGACGTAGCGCATCTGGTCGACAGACCAGTCGAGGAGGTACGCCACATTTTAAATTTAAACGAACGCATGGCTTCCTTAGACGCCCCCTTGGAAATCGATTCCAGTTTATCCATCGGCGAATCGTTGCCGGATGATTTGGCTTTGCTGCCGGAAACTGTTTTGCAAAATGCGGAAATTGAGGCGTATGTGCGCATGTGGCTTAGCCAATTAAACGATAAACAGCGTCGAGTTATTGAGTGGCGTTTTGGACTGAATGGGTGCGAAACCAAAACATTGGAGCAGGTAGCTCAAGATTTGGAGATTACCCGCGAGCGCGTCCGGCAAATTCAAATGGAAGCGCTGCAATCCTTGCGTCGCATTCTGCGTCGTAGCGGTCTATCCAAGGACGTGTTGTTATAGTGATGGTCGATTGGCAGCTTATTCGAACCGTGTTTTTAGACATGGATGGAACGCTACTTGATCTACACTTCGACAATTATTTTTGGTTGCAGCATGTTCCGCAACGCTTTGCCGAAAAACATGGCATGTCTTTGTCAGCATCTAAAGACCACTTAAAAATTCGTTATGATAAAGTCGCTCACACCATGCAGTGGTATTGCGTGGATTATTGGACCAAAGAGCTGGGTCTAGATATAGCTAAATTAAAAGCTGAGGTAAGTCACCTTATTGCACTGCGCTCGGAAGCCGATGCTTTTTTGGTTCACCTGCGCGCACTCAATAAGCGCGTGGTGCTATTAACCAACGCCCACCCTTCCAGCCTTGCCCTAAAAATGCAGCGCACCGGCCTCGCTAACCACTTTTGTCGGATGATCTCGGCGCATGCCATCGGGGTGCCGAAAGAACATCCGGACTTCTGGGGGAAATTACAAACCATAGAAAATTTTGACGCGCACCACACCCTGCTCATCGATGATAGTCACGCTGTATTGCAAGCCGCGGATGTGTTTGGCATCGCACATTTGCTGGGTATACATCAACCGGATTCTAAACTGCCGCCTAAAAATCCTGAGAACTTTCGGCTATTGGAAAGGTTTACTGATCTTATGTCGTCTACAGCTGTGAGCACTGCTAAAACTGCGGTATAGGCATCCACACATACCTCAGCGCTCCTCCGAATCTGCGGGCTTGATTGTTTTGCGAATAAGACGTAAAGTAAGAATTCCTTACTTTGCCTATATCGGAAAACGTCATGCTTGCTAAAATAACCTCCAAAAATCAACTCACGTTACCCAAGAGCGTGACAGCTGCCGTAGGTCCTACGGAATATTTTGACGTAGAGGCTCGCAACGGCCAGATCGTGCTTACGCCCGTGCGCATTCAGCGTGGTGACGCTGTGCGTGCTAAGCTCGCCGAATTGAACTTAAGCGAACAGGATATTGCTGATGCGGTCCGGTGGGCGCGAAAATCTACTGCTTCCAAAATCCCCTCTAAGAAGTGACCCGCCCCCGACACGCGCCTCGCGTGGTAATGGACACCAATCTAGTGTTGTCTGCACTGGTGTTTGCCCAAGGGCGACTGGCGCCCCTGCGTGAGGCGTGGCAAGGCGCTCAGTGTCAGCCGCTGGTATCAAGCGGTACCGCCGCGGAATTGTTGCGCGTGCTGGCGTATCCAAAATTCAAGCTCTCTGCTGCACAGCAAAAAGAGTTGCTGGCCGACTATTTACCTTACTGCATCGCCGTACGCCTGCCCGCTAAACCACCCGCGACACCAGCCTGCCGAGACCCATTCGATGTACCTTTTCTACAACTTGCCGTCGCGGGTAAGGCGCAATACCTGATTACCGGTGACCAAGATCTGCTCAGACTCGCCGGCCAATTTATTTGTCCAATTGTTAACGCCGTGACGTTTATGAAAATGCTAACTTCACGGCCTTAAAGATATGACAGTGACACTAACGTGCTATGGCATTTATTCATTCCGGCTGTATGATTTAGTTGGTTTTTCGCGCCTTATCGACATTCAGCGACGGATCGCTGAAGGCAATGTTGACGCGAAGAATCTTACCGGGTTTTTAGCGGGGCTTGGCCCCGGCCTGGTGGACCCCAACACCGAATTGCCCATGCAGTGGAATGCGGAGCGAGGAACGCTTTCTTTTATCGACACGGCCAGCGTTTTCTCAAAGAAGGACGCGCTCAGGTTAAGGTCAGCTACAAGGAATAAAACGCGACGAAGGCTCCAACCCACTTGCTCGGGGTGAACAAGCAAGTGGGTAGCGTTCGAGTATTATAACCAGTGCGGTTCCGGTTACTTAATCACGTGCCACACGTCTTTGAAGTTGTCGCCTAATTTATCGCCGGGTTTTTGATCTGGGGTGTAACGGTATACCGGCTTACCTTTGTAGGCCAATTGTTTGCTGCCGTCATCCCGGGTGACGACAGAGTAATCCCCGCTGACGTTACCGGCGGCAGGCACGGGCGGCCACAACGCGGCACAGGGTCCATTACAAGCGCTTTTACCGCTGTTTGCCGTGTCCTTGTCAAAGGTGTATAGCGTCATGCCGTCGCTATCGACCAACACGCCGCCCGACAACATTGCCGGTTGGCGGCTGGCGCAAGCCGTTAGAGTCAAAGCAAGTAAGGCCGCGATTAGAAATTTTTCGGTACGACACATTTTTTATCTCCTCGATTAAGTTTATAGGGTCTTTCACAGAGATAAACAGCCCGTCACCGCATTTTATTCCAGGCAGGTATAATTTTTTATTTAGGCCATCACCATGCTGTCTTATAGCAGCAGGACGCCCGCTAATTAGATGGCCGTCGGGATACAGTCAAACTGAGTTGTCACCGTGAGGCAGAATTAGGGCCGCGGCTACGTTTCGGCCTTCGTCCATTAAAACATTGTACGTACGGCAGGCCGCCCCTGTACTCATGACTTCTAGCCCAATACCGGCCTGGGTTAGCACCTGGCTGAGACGCGGATGTGGAAACTGAATTAAGTCCCCCGTGCCTAGCAATACGACTTCGGGCATTAGGGATGCCAAGAAGGCGAAATGCTCAGGCTGAAGCGCCGAAAAATTATCTATAGACCAATTTTCGATAATCTTATCCGGCATAACAACGATGCTTCCCACATAGCGTTGCTGATTTACCATAACAAAACTGCTGCCGTATCCGGTCAACATGTTTTTCCCAGCGGCATGACTTAAGTGAAACTTCATAGGTATCCATTGCTTAGGGGTCGTAGCTCGAGTAAGATTATAACTTATACGCGCTATCGGTAATGACTGGTGCTGACTAAGCGCCGCATGCGTAAGCCGCTAGCTTTTGTTGTTTGGCATGCCTCGGGGACAATTCTTCCGAGGTTATTTTTTTGTAGCACGGATTTCTATGAGCAAATTTTCGCGCATTCAGCGCCTCCCGCCGTATGTTTTTAACATTACGGGAGAGATGAAAGCCGCCGCCAGACGCCGCGGCGAAGACATTATTGATTTTGGCATGGGCAACCCAGATCAGCCCACGCCGCAACACATCGTTGATAAGTTAATTGAAACCGCCAAGCGGGGTGATACGCATACCACGGTTACGTAAGGCAATTTGTAATTGGTATAAAAATCGCTTCGATGTTGTTTTGGATCCGGCGACCGAAGCTATTGTCACCATAGGCTCGAAAGAAGGCATAGCCCACCTACTATTAGCAACTTTGGATGCGGGTGACGTGGTGCTCGTCCCGAATCCTAGCTATCCCATCCACATCTATGGCCCGGTTATCGCGGGCGCACAAATTCATCATGTGCCGTTGGTAACCGGCCGAGATTTTTTTGCGGATTTAGAGCTAGCGATCATCAGCAGCGTGCCTAAACCAAAAATGCTCATTATTAATTTCCCCAGCAATCCCACCACCCAGTGCGTGGACCTACATTTCTTTGAACGAATTATAGCGATCGCGAAACTACACGGGATCTATGTAGTGCATGACATTGCTTACGCGGATATCGTTTTTGACGGTTATAAAGCACCTTCTATATTACAAGTTGAAGGCGCGCGGGATGTCGCGGTGGAGTTTTTTACTTTGTCTAAAAGCTACAACATGCCGGGGTGGCGGGTGGGCTTTATGGTGGGCTGCGAAGAATTGGTCGCCGCTTTAGCTCGCATGAAAAGCTATCATGATTATGGGACGTTCACGCCTATTCAAGTGGCGGCAATTTTAGCGCTCGAAGGCCCCCAGGAATGCGTCGAACAAATTCGTCGCACCTATCAAAAACGCCGCGATGTCTTGTGTCGAGGTTTGCACGAGCTCTCCTGGATGGTAGACGTACCCAAGGCGACCATGTTTGTTTGGGCAAAAATACCGGAGTTCTATCAGCACCTGGGTTCCCTGGAATTTTCCAAGAAATTGCTTACCGATGCCAAGGTGGCTGTGTCTCCCGGTATCGGCTTTGGTGACTATGGTGATAGTCATGTGCGTTTCTCGCTAATCGAAAATGAAGCACGGACCCGCCAAGCTTTACGTGGGATAAAAGAAATGTTTCGTCATGACGGCTACAAATTTTGCAACCAGAAGCAAGCCGAATTTGCTCAACTTGCGCAAGTAAAATAACCAACAACTTACTATGAAACCGATAAATGTAGGCTTACTGGGCTTGGGGACGGTGGGCGGCGGCACTTTAACCGTGTTGCGTCGCAACCAGCAGGAGATTACCCGCCGCGCGGGCCGCGAAA
>CAYYOS010000156.1:0-5193 GCA_964473355.1 uncultured Burkholderiales bacterium
GGCGGTAATTCGGCATAATGATAGTATCGTACGGACTTACATACGGCGCAATGCCCGTTGGTTATTGCGCCCTACATTATCGCCACCTGCTCACTCAACGCTGATGAATATTTCCATCAAGAAGCCTGCGTAGGGCGCAATAACCACCGGGCATTGCGCCGAAAGTTAATCCAAATAAATCTCACAACACCTGGGCTGCCCGATCCGCCAGCCGCGAACGCTCACCGCGCATCAACGTGACGTGCCCGCTATGTTCCCAACCCTTGAAACGATCAACAACATACGTTAAACCGGAGCTGCCTTCGGTCAAATAAGGCGTGTCGATTTGCGCGATATTCCCCAAGCAGACAACTTTAGTGCCCGGGCCGGCACGTGTAATGAGTGTTTTCATTTGTTTGGGTGTTAAGTTTTGCGCTTCATCAATAATTAGAAATTTATTTAAGAAAGTGCGCCCGCGCATAAAATTAAGCGACTTGATTTTCACCCGAGAGCGAATTAAGTCGTGCGTTGCGGCACGCCCCCAATCGCCGGCTTCGTCATCGGTTTTATTAAGCACATCCAAGTTGTCTTCCAATGCGCCCATCCAAGGGGCCATTTTTTCTTCCTCAGTACCTGGTAGAAAACCGATATCCTCGCCTACGGGTACGGTAACGCGCGTCATAATGATTTCCGTGTAGAGTTTCTGATCCAAGGTTTGCGTCAAGCTCGCGGCCAATGTTAATAAGGTTTTCCCCGTACCCGCCTGACCCAACAAAGTAACAAAATCAATCTCCGGATTCATTAGTAAATTTAGCGCAAAGCTTTGTTCGCGATTGCGCGCCGTAATACCCCAAACATTATTTTTGTGATGCGCGTAATCTTTTATGGTTTCTAAAACCGCTGTGCCACCATCAATTTTCTTAACCACGGCATAAAAGGGCTTGGCGTATTCGTGATACAAGAATTCGTTTACTAAAAGACTGCTAACCAACGGGCCCTTAATCCGGTAATAAGTGGACCCCGATTCCTGCCAGGACTCCATGCCTTTGTCGTGCTCTTCCCAGAAGTTTTCCGGCAGGGCACGCACCCCCGTATACAGTAAATCGGTGTCTTCCAACACCTTGTCGTTAAAATAATCCTCAGCGTTAAAGCCCAATGCGCGCGCTTTAATGCGCATGTTGATATCTTTGCTGACTAATATAATTTGCCGTTGGGGATAGCGCCGCTGCAAATACGTCACCACACCCAAAATTTGGTTGTCGGCTTTATTACCCACTAGCCCCGCCGGCGTTTCCATGTTGATGGCGTCGGTCTGCAGATAAAGTTGGCCTGTCGCGCCGTTGGGGCCGTGAGTTTTTAAGGGAATACCCAGCTCCATATTTACTTGAGAGCCACTGACGATTTCATCCAAAAACCGGCTGGCTTGACGGGCATTACGCGCCACCTCAGTCATACCTTTTTTGTTGTTGTCGAGCTCTTCCAGCGTCATCATCGGCAAATAGATGTCGTGTTCTTCAAAATGAAATAGGCTGGTGGGGTCGTGCATTAAAACGTTCGTGTCCAGCACGAACAAGCGTGAAGGCGCATTACTTTTTTGTTTTGGGAAACTTCGTGGCCGCGCCATATCATTCATCCTTTAGTCATTCGTTTTACAAATTCTAGTATTTCCATAGCGTGGCCGTCAGGCTTAACGTTGCGCCATTCACCGACGATTTGTCCGTTCCTATCGATAACGAAGGTGGAGCGTTCGATGCCACGCACATCTCTACCATACATCTTTTTGTCCTTCATTACGTTAAATAGCGTGCAGGCTTTTTCTTCGGAATCACTTAATAGTTGAAAGGGCAAACCAAGCTGTGTTTTAAATTTTTGATGGGAGGCCAGAGAATCGCGGGAAATTCCAAAAATCTCTACACCTAGGTTTTCGAACGCCGCATAATTGTCCCGAAATTGCTGGCCCTCAATGGTGCAACCGGGGGTCGCATCTTTGGGGTAGAAGAACAACACAACCACCTTGCCTAGTAAATCCTTAATGCGGATGGTGGTGCCCCCGGTAGAAGGCAGTTCGAAATCCGGCGCCGACTTACCAATTAAGCTCATGCAGATTTTTTTAAGATAACCAAAGTGGCCCCGGAACCGCCGTCCAGTGGACGCGCGTGGCAAAAAGCCAAGACCTCATCTCTTTGCTGTAACCAGTTACGAACTTTTTGCCGTAATACCGGTTCCCGATTTTTCGAGCCCAAGCCCTTGCCATGGATAATCCGCACGCAGCGGTATCCGCGTTTTTTAGCGCGATGCAAAAAAGCTACTAATTCGACCTTGGCCTCTATGCTGGTTAAACCGTGTAAGTCCAGTTCTGCATCCATTACCCATTGGCCGCTGCGCAGTTTTTTTAAATTGGATCGGGCAATGCCGGGCCTTAAGAAAGAAACATCTTCGCCGTCTTCAAGCTCCTCCCACAAAATATGGTCGGACAAGGAATCCATTAACGCCGCGTGCTCATCGGCTAAGGTTTTACTAGGCCGAGGCGAGATGGGGCGGAGCGGTGGGCTATATCGCGGGGCACGCTGAAGCTTGCGTACGTCCGCTGCTGCCGCGCGGAAAACGGCGGCTTCTTCCGCGGATAAAACGGGCAGGGTCCTAGGCTTTTCTAGTTTAGTCATCTCGTCATTCCCGCGAGAAGCGGGAATCCAGGCTTTTGAATACTAACTCGTCGGGGGTAGCAAATTTAAACCCAACAATCCCCCTTTCTTAATCATACTGCTTGCTTCATTAATTGCGGCGCCGATTCCTTGGCGCCCAATGCATCTAAATATTTTTCTGCGTCTAAGGCCGCCATACAACCCGTGCCGGCACTGGTCACCGCTTGCCGGTAGATATGATCTTGCACGTCGCCCGCCGCAAATACGCCCGGCACGTCGGTCGCGGTAGCGTTACCTTTATTGCCGCCCCGAGTTACAATGTAGCCATGCTCCATCTCCAACTGACCGACAAAGAGATCGGTATTGGGTTTGTGACCTATAGCAATGAAAACGCCTTGCAGCGTAATTTCCTTGGTATTGTTGTCTTGCGTATTTTTGATACGCATGCCGGTGACGCCGGTTTTATCGCCCAACACCTCATCTAAAGTGTGGTTCCACTCAATAGTGATATTGCCCTCTTTTGCCTTGGCCATGAGTTGGTCGATTAATATTTTCTCCGCTTTAAATTTGTCGCGGCGGTGTACAACGGTAACGTGCTTAGCGATGTTAGCAAGGTAGAGCGCTTCTTCTACGGCAGTGTTTCCACCGCCGATGACCGCCACATCTTGGCCTTTATAAAAAAAGCCGTCGCAAGTGGCGCAGCCGGAAACACCTTTACCCATAAACGCTTGTTCGGACGGAATATTTAAGTACATGGCGGAGGCGCCCGTGGCGATAATCAGCGCGTCGCAAGTGTAGGTCGCTTGATCGCCTATCAACTGTATGGGCTTTTCTTTGAGCTTGGCCGTATGAATGTGGTCAAAAATAATTTCCGTGTGGAAGCGCTCGGCATGCTTTTGAAAGCGCTCCATTAATTCAGGTCCTTGAACGCCATCCGCATCCGCGGGCCAGTTGTCGACGTCCGTGGTGGTCATTAGCTGGCCGCCTTGAGCCATGCCCGTGATTAATACCGGATTTAAATTGGCGCGCGCCGCGTATACAGCGGCAGAAAAGCCCGCGGGCCCCGAGCCTAAAATGAGTAAGCGGCTGTGCTTAACCGTCATAATATTTACCTTATGGTTTAAATTACGTTTTAATTGTAACAAGAGGCCGCGTTTATTTGCACCCCAATTTCCTATAAACTGTGAGACTCCTGGTTTCCCTGCGCATCCATGCCGGTATTAAGAAAAAGCCCCAACTTAGATAATCCGCCGCGTGCCATATCACCAAAGATGGCCAATCTTATGCGAGAAGCATGGTGGTTGATTTTTGTTGGCCTCGCCCTTTATCTTACCCTTATTCTGCAAACTTATGATCCTAGCGACCCTGCTTGGTCACGGAGCGGCATGGAAAGTTCGATCATACACAATGCCGGCGGCATGTTTGGCGCTTGGGCGGCGGATATTCTTTTATATGTTTTTGGCGTCTCAGCGTACTGGTTTGTCGGTTTGGCGCTATTTGGTATTTGGTGGGGGTACCACCATTTGAATCACCAAGGCCTGTTTAGCGATAAGCCCACCTTAGTTGTGGCGCTGATTGGGTTTGTGTTGCTCATCGTTGCTAGCGCGGGTTTGGAGGCATTGCGTTTTTATAATTTATCCGTGGCTCTGCCCTTGCAGCCGGGCGGCGTTATCGGCATGATCGTGGCCAACGTGTTTTCAAAGGCGTTTGGCTTTACGGGCGCTACCTTGGCTTTGCTATTGAGTATCGCAGTTGGTGCCAGCCTTTTTATTGGTTTGTCTTGGATTAAGCTTGCCGAAAAAGTGGGGGCAGGTCTGGAATATGCATTCTTTTGGGTAAAGCAAACTCTTCAGAATATACGTGATCGACGCTTAGGCTCCCTAAATACCGATAAAAGAGAGCAATTTGTGGCCGAAGAGCGGAAACGCGTGGAAGATCACGAGCCGCTAAAAATAGAAACGCCCATGCTGGAAATTATAAAATCCCCCCGCCAGCAAAAAGAAAAACAATCACCTTTGTTTCACGATTTGCCGGATTCCGCGCTGCCGCCACTGCGGCTTTTAGATGAAGCCGACGCGGATGTAGAAATCTTGAGCGCCGAAACCTTGGAATTTACCTCGCGTTTAATCGAACGCAAGCTCATGGATTTTGGCGTCGAAGTTAAAGTCATTGCCGCGTATCCGGGGCCAGTTATCACGCGCTATGAAATTGAGCCCGCCGTTGGCGTTAAAGGCAGTCAAATTACTAACCTGGTGCGCGACTTGGCGCGTGCTCTCTCGGTAATCAGTATTCGCCTGGTGGAAACCATACCGGGCAAATCGTGTATGGGCTTAGAAATTCCTAACCCGAAACGGCAGATTGTACGCTTGGTGGAAATCCTAAGCTCGCAAGCCTATGCCAACATGGCCTCGCCTTTGACTATTGCCCTGGGCAAAGACATCAGCGGCCAACCGGTGGTCGCGGATCTCGCTAAGATGCCGCATGTGTTGGTTGCGGGTACCACAGGATCAGGTAAATCCGTAGCCTTAAACGCCATGATTTTAAGCCTGCTCTATAAAGCAGACATATCCGA
>CAYYOS010000157.1:0-4936 GCA_964473355.1 uncultured Burkholderiales bacterium
GTAGCAGCGTGTGGTTACAGCCAGGCGCCAAGTAATAACGAAAATTTGGATTCGCGGCCGACGTTATAGCTATCTTATCCACTAATTCCGCATGCCATTCCGCATAAGAAAGGGAGCTCACTTGATGCCAAATCGGTATGTTATTTTGATGCAACATAACGTGGAAAAAAAAAGCCTGGATTGCATCCCATTGTGTCATGTATTGGGAGAACCGATCACGGGGATAGTATTGGCTAAGCGAGGCATAATAATGCTCAAGAAATTCGTTGGCGGGTTTTTCCGCCAGCTTGTCTAGGCCTGGAATCCACGTAGCGAAGTTTTTTCTTGCATTCCAAACGCTATCCGGCGATCGTACTGCTTGCTCTAAAAATGCGTCGGTGACCACGCCGTTGCCCGAATCGGCGAGCAAGTAACCCCGCGCCGAGGGGAAAACATTTCTTAAATAAGGGTACGCAATGGCAGCGCCATAACCGCCGGCGCTGGCGCCAGTTACCAGAAGTTGGCTTACTTGGTTTTTTGATTTCTTTTCCCCATTTGAACCGGCATAACGATTTCTTAACCACTCGCGAACATAAAGGAAATTATCGAAACCACGGTGATGAATCGTCACTTCACTTCCGGGGGTACCGGTTAAAGCGCCCCTTGAATCAGGATATTTGGTATCACCGGAACCCCAGTGAATATCGCCGGTACAATAGGGGATGTAGACCATACTCCAATCTTTGTAGGGGTTACGAAGATTCGCCAGATCGAATAGTCCACCCATTTTCTCGGGGTTCACATTCGGCCCCAGCTCTGGGGTATATATCGCCATTGGCACTGCCGGGCCGGAAATGCAAGTATTGGGATCCCAGCATGCGCCGCCACCGTCGAAATGGACTAATAATCGTTTGGTTTTTCCAGGTTTAAAAAAAAACGCAAACTCGGTTTTACCCTTGCGGCAGGTTACTTGTTGTGTAAACGGATCGAGTTTACAAAGAGGGCCGCCGGAACAACTGGGGGCGATCTCACGGCTTACCCCGGGGGCGCCCTCGACTTGGTAAACGCCGGGGGCTACCGTAATTTTTTGCCAACGGGGAGCGTCGGATGACTGCGCTAGAGCGACGCACGTTGTTAAGCTAACAAAAAGAATGAAACCAACGTCTAGAGCTCGGCGAAAAGATTTCAGCATCCGTGCTTAGCATCACTAAGGAAGTATGATATTGCATTATTGACACGGGATTGGCAATCGGTAAAAAGGGTGAAAGTTGCCGCCGGTGCCTAACGCGGGCCAAGATGACGACCGCAATGATGCGTGGTTTTCGAAGCCCGATAATGCTGGTCGGTTAAGCGGCCGGCCGCATTTGGCGGTGGTATAAAAATTCCAACACGGCAGAACGGTAATTCATATATTGCGGATCTTTGACTAAGTCCATGCGGTTTCGCGGGCGAGGCAGTTCAACATTGAGAACCTCGCCGATGGTGGCACCCGGCCCGTTCGTCATCATTACAATACGATCTGAGAGCAGCACCGCTTCATCGACATCGTGGGTTACCATGAGGACCGTACTCGCCGTCGCCGCGGCTATTTTCATTAATTCGTCTTGCAAATGCGCACGCGTTAAGGCGTCCAGCGCACCGAACGGTTCATCCAATAATAATACTTTAGGTTGCATGGAGAGCGCGCGGGCAATGCCGACGCGTTGTTTCATGCCTCCGGAAATTTCATTCGGATGTTTGTGCTCGGCATGCGTTAATCCAACCATCGCGAGTGCATCATGGGTGCGTTTTTTAAGCGAGGCTTTATTTTCCGACTGGCTAAACACCCGTTCGACGGCAAGATATACGTTCTCAAAACAGGTGAGCCACGGCAACAGCGAATGATTTTGAAAAACCACACCGCGATCAGGGCCCGGCGCGCGGATCTCTTTGCCGCCGCACAACATCACGCCTTCGCTCGCATTAATAAGTCCGGCAACCAAATTTAATACCGTGGATTTACCGCATCCGGAGTGCCCAATAATGGAAACAAATTCGCCCTTGGCAATCGTCAGATTAATGCCGCGCAGGGCCACGAACTTGCCGTTTTTTGTGGAAAATTCCATATTAACATCCTCGAGTTGCACTGCTTTCTGCATGTAAAACCTCCTATTCGTAGGCGAACCGTCTTGCTATTAATAACAAGGCTTGCTCTAAGAGCAAACCAACTATGCCGACTACAAAAATTGCGATAATAATATGTTCCACATTTAGATTGTTCCATTCGTCCCATACCCAAAAACCAATTCCCACGCCACCTGTTAGCATTTCGGCCGCAACAATCACTAGCCAGGCGATGCCTATGGATAAACGAATGCCCGTCATCATATGGGGTAGCACCGCGGGGAACAAAATTTTAGTGAAAACTTTCCATTCGGAAAGATTTAAAACCTTTGCTACGTTAAGATAGTCCCGCGGGATTTGGGCGACCCCGGCCGCCGTGTTGATCAACATCGGCCAAATACTAGAAATAAATATGACCCAGATTGCCGCGGGCTGCGCCTCTTTGAAAACCAGCAGACCAATGGGTAGCCATGCCAAGGGCGAAACCGGCCGCAACAACCCCACAATGGGTGACGTCATTCTATTTAAGAACGCAAAACGCCCGATCATAAAACCCAACGGAATGCCAATAAGCGCCGCAAAGCCAAAGCCTATGCCCACCCGCATCAAAGAGTGCAAAATATTCCAGCCTATGCCTTTGTCGTTGGGGCCGTTGTCATAAAATGGATGGCTAAAAAGCGCAACGGCCGAGTCCCAAGTTTTTATTGGCCCGGGAAGATTGGGGCTAAATTGAGCGATACCGTGCCAAATTAGAAGAAACAAGAGGAATCCGAGAAACGGTGGAATAATACGCTTGGCTATCGCCCCCGATTGCAGTTTAAGCGTAGCCAGAGCGGGTTTGCTTGGACCCGCGTCGTTGGCCACTAACATCAAGGCGTCACGCGCGGGTTCTTTTTGGGCAGGCGATGAACCCGCAGGAATGGTTCCCATGTTAGGTGGAAGTACTTCGGCAGAATGCATTTCGTGTCACTCCTCTATACTTTAATCGGGAAACTTCCCGCATATTGCTGGGGTGATTTCCCATCCCACACCACGCCGTCTATCATTTTTACGCTGCGCATCGAGTCCTTAGGAACCGGGACTTTCACTTGTGCCGCCGCCTGTTTATAGAGTTCGACTTGATTTACTTTTTTAGCCACCGCTAAATAATCAGGATCGGTTTTGAGTAAACCCCAACGCTTGTGCTGAGTTAAGAACCACATGCCATCAGAAAGGAAGGGGAAGTTCACGTAGCCTTCGTTGTAAAATTTCATGTAGTTAGGGTCCTTCCAAACCTTACCAATGCCGTTATCGTAGTTGCCCAGGAAACGTTGCTCGATAACATCCTCGGGCGCGTTGACGTAGGATTTGCTGGCGATGGTGGTCGCTACTGCAGCGCGGTTAGCCGTCGCATCGATATGTTTAGAGGCTTCGAGTACCGCCATAATCATGGCGCGCGCGGTATTAGGGTATTTGCTGACGAATTCCGCGGTGGTACCCAATACTTTTTCCGGATGATCTTTCCATATATCTTGCGTCGTCACGGCAGTAAACCCAACTTTGTCGTAGATTGCGCGTGCATTCCAGGGTTCTCCTACACAGTAGCCGTCCATATTGTCCACACGCATATTGGCGACCATTTGCGGCGGCGGTACAGTAATCGTTTTCACTTCCGTAAAGGGGTTAATGCCATGGCTTGCCAACCAATAGTAAATCCACATGGCGTGGGTACCGGTAGGAAAGGTATGGGCGAAGGTATATTCGCGCGGCTCCGCAGCGACCAATTTTTTTAACGACGCGCCATCGGTCACGCCCTTGGCTTTTAACTGGTTTGATAGGGTGATGGCTTGACCGTTATGGTTTAAATTCATAAGCAAGGCCATGTCTTTTTGTGGCCCGCCTATTCCCATCTGTACCCCATAAATTAAGCCGTATAAAACGTGTGAGGCATCGAGCTCGCCGTTTACCAACTTGTCACGAACCGCCGCCCAAGAGGCTTCCTTGCTGGGCGTAATTTTCAAGCCATATTTCTTATCCAGCCCCAAAATTGGCGCCATAACTACGGAAGCGCAATCGGTCAACGGAATGAAGCCAATTTTTAATTCGGGTTTTTCGGGTGCATCTGAGCCGGCAGCCCAGGCCCCTTGGCGCACCAGTGCAGGCACCAAACTCATTAACGCACTGGCGCCTAAAATGGCACCGGATTGTTTTAAAAATCCGCGTCTATCGATAGAACCCGGTGCTTGAGTGCTAGCTTCTTGAGTTTCAGGTTTTTTATCCTTCATTGATTGCGCTCCTCTTTTTTGACCAAATAAAAAAGGCGTCCGCTCGTGTGGTAATCACACGAAGGGACGCCTTTGTCCTTTGACACCGCCGACCATGCCACGCTGTCTCACCGAGCAAAATAGCAAGTGCCGTGCCAGAAAAGTTAGAACGCGCCAGCACAGGATCTCCGTGGCTTAGAGGCGCCAAGGATCGGCATAACAACGTCGCCGTCGCGCACCGCCGCGGAGCGGCGAAATGCTTAGGCGCACTATTTATATGCTTGGATCCTAATATGCCATTCGTTATGATGCCGCAGGTACCCGCAAACTCAGCTATAAATTCATGTTTTGAAGTTTCAAGTCTGTTATCGTCATTGCCTATTTTTGCTATGCGCTGTGCTTCGGCTGAAACTGCATGCCGACTCCTCTACATCAACGATGCCGCTCGCTGAAGTTCAGTCGCCTACGCTTAAACTACTAAAGCTGGTCTCCGCGTTTTAATAACCCGAAAAGGGGGCCGAGCATGGTTGTTGGAAGATATTGTGTTGTTACTTGGAAATTGTGTTCTTACTGGGAATAGGATGATTGCCATTTTCTACGGCGCCGCTTTC
>CAYYOS010000158.1:0-4925 GCA_964473355.1 uncultured Burkholderiales bacterium
TCCGGCCCATTTCACCTGGAGCTTGCCACCCGGCATTTCAACATTCACCTCTGAATTTAGCATGCCGCGTAGTTGACCCGCTACGACGGCCGCACAAGCCCCGGTGCCACACGCTAACGTTTCGCCGGCGCCGCGCTCAAATACACGCGCGCGAATTGTATCGGCACTTAGCACCTGCACAAAGCCTGCGTTGGCCCCCGCAGGAAATCGCGGATGATGCTCAATAATTGGCCCCTCTACCGCGACGGGCGCGCTATCGATGTTATCGACAAACTGTACGGCATGCGGATTGCCCATCGAAAGGGCCGTGATCATCCGAGTTTCAGCACCCACCGTTAGCGGATAAGTCAGCTCGCGTTTCTCGGCTACGAAAGGAACGCTGGCGGGCTCCAAGCGGGGCTCGCCCATATTCACTACCACGCGATTATCGGCGGTAATATGCAGGCTGATTATCCCGCCCTTGGTTTCGACTCGAATATCTGTCTTGTCCGTAAGCTTTTTAAGTTGCGCAAATCGTGCAATGCAACGCGCCCCATTGCCGCATTGCTCGATTTCGCTACCATCGGCATTAAATATGCGATAGAAAAAATCGGCTTCGGCGTTTACCGGTTTCTCTATTAACAAAATCTGATCGCAGCCAACGCCAAAATGTCTATTCCCGAGGTACTGCAATTGCGCCGGAGACAATTTTACACTTTGGGAGATAGCGTCGAAAACCACAAAATCATTGCCCGTTCCCTGCATTTTAGTGAATTTTAGCAGCATTTAGCGTCAATTATAGATGCTAGCCTCGCCGGGCGGGCGGGTTTTAAAACGCTTATGTAACCAATTATATTGCTCCGGCATTTCCTTAACCCGTTCTTCAATAAAAGCATTCATACGTTGCGTATCCGCGATTAAATCGCCGCTGGGGAAGTTCTCCCAAGGGGCATAAAGTTTGAGTATATAGCCTTTTCCTCGCGGAAGTTGCCGCGTCACCGCAGGAATAACCCGGGCGCCGGTGATTTTTGCGAGCCGCGCCAAGGCGCTGACTGTGGCAGCCTTAACCCCGAAAAACGGAATAAAGAGCGCATCTTTGGCCCCGAAATCTTGATCAGGCAAATAGTAAAAGGGTACACCTTCTGAAATAGCCTGGATAACTGGTCGCAAACCTTGCTGACGGGAAACGAGGCGCACATGCGGAAACCGCGCACGACGACGCAATAAAAAATCATTAAAGTAACGGTTTTTTTGCTGGCTATAGATGGACGCCACAGGGAATTGAGTAGCCAAGCGAATACCGCCCATATCTAGGCCCACAAAATGCGGCGCGAGCCAAATGACCGGTTGATGCGCCATGCCATGCATATGGGCCTCGCCCTCTAAATGCACTAAACGCTGAATGTCTTGGACCGTTCCCCACCAAATAATGCCGCGCTCTAAAGCGCTACGAGCAAAGGCTTGAAATTGGCGATAGAGTAAACGCCGCCGCTCTTTTTCCGATAGCTCTGGGAAGCATAACGCTAAATTGGTCGCTACTACCCTGCGTCTTTCGTGAGCCAAGTGCGCTAACACATAGCCTAATCCTTGCCCCAAGCTCGCCAATATGGGGAGGGGTAGCAATCGGAGTAACCAAACGAGCATAAGTCCCAGGCGTGTCATGGCGCCGCTTCTTGCGCTGAGGTGGCGCCGGCGGGAGTTTTATACCGGTTGTAACTCCATAAATATTGGCTGGGTGATCGTAATATGAGCCTCTCCAATTGTTGATTTAGCGCGGTCGCCGCGCCCTCCATGGTCAATTCCGGTGCAAACACGTAGGGCTCGAAAAACAAATGATAGCCTCGTCCCCACGGCAGCCGAATGGCCGAGGCAAAAATAACCGGCGCTTGCGTGCGGCGAGCCAGCTTCCACGCCAAAGTCATCGTATAAGCCCGCTGTCCGAAAAAGTCGGCCCACACGCCTTCGCCGGAGCCCGGTACTTGATCAGGCAAAAGGCCAATGGCTTCGCCCTTTTGCAAGGCCTGCAATAAGCGTTTCACGCCCCCAATGTTAGTGTGTGCTAACTTTATCTGAGCGCGGCGCCGACCGCTGCTAAATATCGGATCTAACCCAGCAATTTTGGGTGGCCGATAGAGGATGGTGAAGGGATAATGCATGCCACAATACAAGCCGATCAGCTCAAAACATCCCAAGTGCGGCGTTAAGATAATGAATCCATGGCCCGCTTTATGGGCCGCTTCCACATACTCCCAGCCGTGCACGCGACGCGCGAGCTTAGCCACCCCCTGAGGATGACGAAACCATATGACAATTAATTCGAGTACACTTTTTCCGGCTTCAGCCGCGACTTTGCCAGCCATTTTTTGCGCAGCGGCGGCGTTGCTCGCGATGCCGCTGGACAATAGGTGGTGTTTAATGCGGGTAGCATAGACGTCATCCAAACGCAAGCTCAGCCAGCCTAACACGATACCCGTAAGTTGGAATATAATAAGCGGCAGTAAAGCCAGGAAGCGCAATATAACTAACACTAACGCCCGCATTACTTAAAGCCAAAAAAAAATGTACCGCCAGAGTCGGCGTAGCCTACCCCGGCAAACACGGGTTCAGCCTGGGTACCGCGCAAATTTGGCGTTATTTAATGGCATTGAATGAGCCTGTCCTTGTTGAAACAAAACTTGGCTATGTTAACCCCTTTTCTATTTATTATTGAAGACGCCTATGAACGATTATCTTTTTACATCTGAATCAGTTTCTGAAGGCCATCCGGATAAAGTCGCAGACCAGATTTCCGATTCCATTTTAGACGCGATCTTAACTCAGGATCACCATGCCCGGGTAGCGTGCGAAACATTAGTCACCACGGGTTTGGTCGTGGTTGCCGGTGAAATCACCACCAACGCCATGGTCGATTACAACCAAATCGCCCGGCAAGCGGTAAAACGCATCGGCTACGACAGCTCCGAAATCGGCTTTGATTATCATACTTGTTCGGTACTTACCACCTTTGGCAAGCAGTCTCAGGATATCGCCCAAGGCGTAAACGAAGGCCAAGGGCTAGATTTGGAACAAGGCGCTGGTGACCAAGGCTTAATGTTTGGGTACGCTTGCGAAGAAACCCCCGCTTTGATGCCCATGCCAATTTATTATGCGCATCGCTTAATGGAGCGCCAGGCGCAACTGCGCAAGGATGGCAGATTGCCGTGGTTACGCCCGGACGCAAAATCACAAGTGACCGTACGCTACGTGGATGGGGTTCCACAAGAAATGGAAACGGTAGTGCTGAGCACGCAACACGACCCCGACATCTCCCACGCGCAATTAACCGAGGCCGTTATTGAGGAAATCATCAAGCCCGTCATTCCGCCCAAACTCTTGAATAACGCCACGCGCTATTTAATTAACCCAACCGGGCGATTTGTTATTGGTGGTCCCATGGGCGACGCTGGCTTAACCGGCCGCAAAATCATTGTTGACACCTATGGCGGCGCGGCACCGCATGGTGGTGGCGCTTTTTCCGGTAAAGACCCTTCCAAAGTGGACCGTTCCGCTGCCTATGCGGCGCGCTATGTGGCCAAAAATATTGTAGCGGCGGGCATCGCCAGTAAATGTGTGGTGCAAATTGCTTACGCTATCGGTATTGCTAAGCCCGTAAGCTTAATGGTGAATACGTTTGGCACGGCGAAAATCAGCGAAACTAAAATCGTAGAATTAATCCAACGGCACTTTGATCTACGCCCCAAAGGTATCGTTCAATCCTTGGATCTATTGCGACCCATTTACACACAAACCGCGAGTTATGGCCATTTTGGCCGCGACGAGCCGGACTTTACTTGGGAGCGTACCGACAAAGTCGAGGCCTTACGCAGCGACGCCGGGATCACTAAAAGCAAATCAACCGCTACGCTTAACAGCGTCGCCTAACAATCAGGAGTGGAAGTAATGAACGCTGTTTTAAACCCAGGTTTTAACGACTTTAAAATCGCGGATATTTCGCTCGCTGAGTGGGGCCGCAAAGAAGTAACCATAGCCGAGACCGAAATGCCCGGCTTGATGGCGCTGCGTGAGGAATACAAAGGCCAGCTCCCGCTAAAAGGCGCGCGCATCGCTGGGTGCTTGCACATGACTATCCAAACGGCCGTGTTAATGGAAACCCTAATTGCCTTAGGCGCGGAAGTGCGTTGGAGTTCTTGCAATATTTTCTCTACCCAAGATCACGCCGCGGCAGCAATGGCGGCGGCCGGCATCCCGACCTTTGCCTGGAAAGGTGAAAACGAAGAAGAATTTTGGTGGTGCATAGAACAAACCATTTTTGGCCCCAACAATTGGCGGCCGAATATGATTTTGGATGACGGCGGTGATTTAACGTTGGTTATGCACGAAAAATATCCGGAACTACTAAAAGACGTGCGCGGTATTTCCGAAGAGACCACCACCGGCGTGCATCGCTTGTATGAAATGAAGCGCCAGGGCTTATTGAAATGCGCTTCCTTTAACGTCAATGATTCCGTCACCAAGTCCAAGTTTGATAATCTGTACGGTTGCCGCGAGTCATTAATTGACGGCATTAAACGCGCGACAGACGTCATGATCGCGGGAAAAATCTGTATCGTTTTGGGCTACGGCGACGTGGGTAAGGGTTGTGCGCAAGCGTTCCGAGGCATGGGTGCCACGGTTTGGGTCACCGAGATTGATCCTATTTGCGCCTTACAAGCCTCCATGGAAGGCTATCGTGTCGTGACGATGGATGAAGTCGCAGACAAGGGCGATATTTTCGTTACCGCCACCGGCAACGTAAATGTCATCACCCATGAGCATATGAAGCGCATGAAGCATGAATCTATTGTTTGCAACATCGGCCACTTCGATTCGGAAATCGATATTGCCAGCCTGCGTCAGTACACTTGGGACAATATCAAACCGCAAGTTGATCACGTGATTTTTCCCGA
>CAYYOS010000159.1:0-4871 GCA_964473355.1 uncultured Burkholderiales bacterium
AGAATCATATGGCATGGAATGACCCTCAATGGGGGAAAAAAAATAATGGGGGCCCGCCGGATCTTGACGAGTTGTGGCGGCGGTTCAATCAAAAACTAAGCGCTTTACTCGGCAATAAAAAAGGCCCGACCAGTGCCCCGCCGTCCTCGGGTGATAACCTTGGTGGCGTGGGCATCATTGCGGCGTTGTTGCTGGTGGTATGGATAGCAACGGGATTTTATACCGTGGACGCGGGCAAACGGGGTATCGTGCTGCGCTTTGGTCAACACGTCGCTACCACGGATCCCGGCCTACACTGGCATTGGCCTTTCCCAATCGAGTCCAAGGAGATTGTTAATTTAGAGCAAGTCCGCTCCATAGAAATTGGCTACCGTAAAAGTGGTAATGCCGTCAACAAAATTCCTAAAGAAGCCTTAATGCTAACGTCGGACGCTAACATCATCGACATTCAGTTTGCCGTTCAATATACGGTGAAAGATCCGGAAGACTACTTATTTAACAATCGTGACCCGGATGAAGCCGTACGCCAAGCCGCCGAATCGGCGATACGCGAAGTGGTCGGAAAAAATAAAATGGATGTTGCGTTAAACGAAGGCCGGGGGCAAATCGCTGTGAGTACGCAGAAGCTAATGCAGCAAATTCTCGATCGTTATCGGGCGGGAATATCAATCAGTAAAGTAAATATGCAGAACTCGCAACCCCCTGACCAGGTTCAGGAAGCCTTTCGGGACGTAGTTAAGGCCGGGCAAGACGCGGATCGCTTAAAAAATGAGGGACAAGCCTACGCCAATGATGTTATCCCAAAAGCCAAGGGTACGGCGGCACGCTTACTCGCTGAAGCCGAGGGCTACAAGCAAAGTGTGATTGCTAACGCGGAGGGTAATGTTAGCCGCTTTAAGCAAGTGTTGGTCGAGTATAGTAAGGCCCCAGCCGTAACGCGAGATCGAATGTACCTGGATACGATGCAACAAATATTTGCTAATACCAATAAGGTAATAGTTGACCAAAAAAGCGGTAGTAACTTGTTGTATTTACCGCTGGATAAGTTGATTCAAAATGCTGCACCCACGTCCGATATCCCAATAACTCGGCCTCAAGCTGAAGTCAACCCGGTACCCGAAGGGCTGACGCAGGGTCGCGATGCGCTGCGTAGCAGGGAGAGGGAGTTCCGCCCATGAGAAAGTATTTAAGCCTATTTGCCGTGATTGCCATAAGCTTGCTGGTGATAGCTAGCCTAACTTTTTATACGGTAGACCAACGCCAAAGCGCAATCGTGTTTCAGCTAGGAGAAATCGTTGGCGTAAGAACCACCCCCGGCCTATATGCCAAAATTCCTTTCATGCAAAATATTCGCTTTTTTGATACGCGAATTTTAACCCTCGATTCGGACGAGCCGGAATTATTTAACACACTGGAAAAACAAAATGTACTGGTTGATTCGTTTGTAAAGTGGCGCATCATCGATGTGAAAAAGTTTTATGTGAGTGTTAACCAAGGTAATGAAAGGCAAGCCGCCGATCGTCTAAATCAGACAGTAAACGATGGTCTGCGCGCAGAGTTTGGCAGACGAACCGTGGCGGAAGTGGTCTCGGGTCAACGCAATCAAATTATGGAAAATCTCAGGAAAAGCGCGGACATCGATGCCCGCCAAATTGGGGTGCAGGTGCTTGATGTGCGTTTAAAACGTGTGGATTTTCCGGAAAAAGTCAGCGATTCCGTATACGGCAGGATGGAATCTGAACGCAAACGCGAGGCTACCCGACTGCGCTCGACAGGCTCCGCGGAATCCGAGAAAATTCGCGCTGATGCCGACAAGCAACGGCAGGTAATTTTATCCGAGGCATTTCGCGAAGCAGAGAACTTAAAAGGTGACGGCGACGCGAAGGCGTCGGCGATTTATGCTCAAGCTTATACTCAGAACCCTGAGTTTTACGCGTTTTACCGAAGTATGGAAGCGTATCGTCAAGGACTTAAAAATAAGAATGACGTTTTAGTTTTAGAGCCCACTTCTGAGTTTTTTAAATACTTCAGGAGTTCCAAAGGCGCGAGGTAGTGATGGGCTTTAATCTACTTGCCGGCATAGGACTAATGCTGGTGCTTGAAGGTTTGCTACCTTTTGCCTTGCCTGAAATATGGCGCCAGACATTTCGTAAAATGACCGAAATGAACGACGGTCAGTTGCGCTTTGTAGGTGTTATTTCTATGGGCATAGGTTTGCTAGTGCTATCATTTGCTGCCTAGCAAGGACGAGCTGGCTGACCATAAACCGATTGGACCTACCCTGCATAGGCTATTAAGGCTTTTTCCCGCACCCGCGGCCAACATCCGAACTTAAAACCGTGCACAACTGGCTGTTACCTGAATACCTCGAAGATATTTTGCCGCACGATGCCGAGCGTGTTGAAAAATTGCGTCGCGCGCTTTTAGATTTATTTCAAGCTCACGGCTATCAACTCGTTATTCCGCCGCTATTGGAATACCTACAGTCCTTGCTGACCGGCACCGGTCATGATCTGGATTTAAAAACGTTTAAGCTTGTTGACCAATTAAGTGGGCGTCTTATGGGTTTGCGGGCAGATATTACGCCGCAAATGGCGCGTATCGATGCGCATCTTCTCAATCGTCAAGGCGTCGTGCGTTTATGTTACGCGGGGGACGTGCTTCATACCTTACCCTATGGGCTTGCTAAGACACGAGGGCTTCTGCAGATTGGCGCGGAGCTTTTTGGTCACGCAGGGCCGGAAGCGGATCTTGAAATCCAACAGCTGATGATCAAGTCACTGACGCTAGCGGGCATAGAGACCATACATCTCGACCTCGGCCATGTCTGGATTTTTGGCAGCGTCGTGGAAAATGCTGCCCTTGTACCAGAGTTGGAAGCGGATCTCTTTCGTGCGCTGCAATGTAAAGATACCGCGGCACTGAATGCGCTTACGGCAAAGCTTCCCGCCGTTACGCGCGATGCACTTCTACTACTGCCGGAATTATACGGCGGCAACGCCATTCTGAAATTAGCGCGCGAGAAGCTGCCACCCTATCCGCGATTAATTCGCGCCTTAGATGAACTGGAGTGGATAGCCAAGCGGCTCGAATCCAGCGTGCAGAATATTAGTTACGACCTAGCCGAATTAAGGGGCTATCACTATCACAGCGGCATCGTATTTTCCGCCTATGCTAATGGCATGGCCGAAGCCGTAGCCCAAGGTGGGCGTTACGACGAAGTTGGTAAGGCTTTTGGAAGGGCCCGTCCCGCCACGGGGTTTAGCATGGAATTGCGTGGAATATCGGAAATTCTTCCGCGGCAAGTAGCACGCTCTCCGATCTTTGCCCCGTATAATACCGATTCGGCATTACAAGAAAAAATAGGTAGCTTACGGTCACAAGGCGAGATTGTAATCAGTGACTTGCCCGGCCATGAAGAGACGAGCTCGGAATTGCAATGTGATCGCCAACTGGTGTTGCAAAATGGCGTTTGGGTTGTTATCAAAAACAATTAATTGAGTAAAGCATGAGTAAAAACGTAGTGGTCATCGGCACACAGTGGGGAGATGAAGGCAAAGGAAAAATTGTCGATTGGCTCACCGAGAAAGCGCAAGGGGTAGTTCGTTTTCAGGGTGGTCACAATGCTGGCCATACCCTAGTCATTAACGCAAAAAAAACGGTTTTGCACCTAATCCCCTCGGGAATTTTACGTGACCAAGTTTTGTGTTACATCGGTAACGGCGTCGTGGTCTCCCCGGAAAGCTTGCTTGAAGAAGTAAAAATGTTAACTGACGCGGGTATTGACGTGCGTGGCAGACTTAAAATAAGTGAAGCCTGCCCCTTGATCTTACCCCACCATATCGCGCTGGATCAGGCGCGGGAAATTGCTAAGGGCGCCAGTAAAATCGGCACTACCGGGCGTGGCATTGGTCCGGCTTACGAAGATAAAGTGGCGCGGCGCGCAATTCGTTTGCAAGACTTGTTTCATCGCGAGCGTTTTGCCGCCAAGTTGGGTGAAGTTTTGGACTACCACAATTTTGTTTTGAAAAATTATTTTCATGCGCAGCCCGTAGATTTTCAACGGACGCTGGATGATACGCTTAAGTTAGCGGAACAGATTAAGCCCATGGTTGCTGATGTGCCACGGTTGCTGTACGAAGCCAATAAAGCGGGAAAAAACTTGCTGTTTGAGGGCGCGCAGGGCACGCTCTTGGATATCGATCACGGCACTTATCCGTTCGTTACCTCTTCAAACTGCACTGCCGGCGGCGCTGCTACGGGCAGTGGTGTTGGGCCGCACACCTTACACTATGTATTGGGAATCACCAAAGCTTATACCACGCGGGTGGGGGCGGGGCCCTTTCCCACCGAATTATCTGATGAAACGGGCAAATTTTTGGCCGAACGGGGACAAGAATTTGGTGCCACTACGGGGCGCGCCCGTCGCTGTGGGTGGTTCGACGCGGCAGCATTAAAACGCTCTATTCAAATTAATGGCGTATCTGGATTATGTGTCACTAAACTGGATGTACTGGACGGCATGGAAACACTACGCCTGTGCACCGGTTATAAATTTGAGGGTGGCGTCAGCGATATTTTGCCGGTGGGCGCGGAAACGCTTGCGCTCTGCGAACCCATTTACGAAGAAATGCCGGGTTGGAGCGACAGCACAGTGGGGGTACGCGAACATCAGAAATTGCCAGCCGCTGCACGTAACTACTTAAAGCGCATGCAGGACATTTGCGAGGTGCCGATTGATGTTATTTCGACCGGGCCAGATAGAGAAGAGACCATCGTTATGCGGCACCCGTTTGTATGAAAGATACACCCAAATTTGGTGCCGAGAAGAGGACTCGAACCTCCACAGTGTTGCCACCGCTAGGACCTGA
>CAYYOS010000160.1:0-4826 GCA_964473355.1 uncultured Burkholderiales bacterium
CAACGCCCAGCTAAAACTTTGCGCATTGTTTTTCACTTCGTGAGGAGAGATATATGCAATTGTCTGAAAAGCACCTCGAATACTGGCACAAAAATCTCGTTATCACCGGTATCCTGTTGGGCATTTGGTTTATCGCCACTTTCGTGGTGATTTATTATGCAAGAGAACTCAATCAATACCTCTTCCTGGGCTTCCCCTTGGGTTTTTATATGGCCGCACAAGGGTCCTTGATTATTTACGTGGTGCTCATTTGGTATTACGCGCACTACATGAATCGTCTGGATGAAACTTATCACGTTGCGGAGGAGAGATAACTATGGCCAGTGAATTCACCAAAAGCTTGAGTAAGTATTACGCCTTTTATACAGGCGGTTTTATTTTATTCGTTATTGGGCTGGCGATTGCCGAACAGATGGGCCTGCCCAATGTTTGGATAGGTTATATCTTTATGGCGGCCACGATAGGTTTGTATGCGGGTATCGGGATAATGAGCCGCACCGCGGACATTTCCGAATATTATGTAGCGGGTCGGCGCGTGCCAGCTTTCTTTAACGGTATGGCCACCGGTGCCGACTGGATGAGCGCAGCATCATTTATCGGCATGGCGGGGACCTTGTATCTCTCCGGCTACGATGGCTTGGCTTTCGTGATGGGCTGGACGGGCGGCTACGTGTTGGTCGCTTTATTTTTAGCGCCGTACCTTCGCAAGTTCGGGCAATTTACGATTCCGGATTTTTTAGGCACGCGTTACGGCGGGAACTTAGTGCGCTCCCTGGGCGTGTTTGCGGCAATTCTCGCTTCATTTACCTACGTGGTCGCGCAAATTTACGGCGTGGGCTTAATCAGCAGCCGTTTTCTTGGCGTTGATTTCGTCACCGGCGTTTTTGCGGGTTTAGCGGGAATTCTGGTTTGTTCTTTTCTAGGCGGCATGCGAGCGGTAACGTGGACGCAGGTAGCACAATATATTATTTTAATTATTGCGTATTTAGCGCCGGTGATTATGTTATCTCAGCGCATCACGGAAAACCCCGTTCCTCAGATTGCATATGGTCAAGTGTTGCAGAAGGTTACCGAGCGCGAGCAAGTTATCTTTAACGATCCTCAGCAAAAAACTGCACGGGATTTATATGCAAAAAAAGCTGACGCCATCAAGCTTAAGATCGATAATCTGCCAGCAACGCTGGAAACCGAACGCGCCCTGGCCGAGCAAAAACTCACCGACCTAAAAACCAAAGCCGCGCCGACCGCGGACATCGAAAAAGCGCAAAAAGCGTTAGACGAATTTCCTAAAACGCCGGAAGCCGCCAAAGAAAGATGGACTAAAGATTTAGATGCGGCTAAAGCTAAGGCGAAAGCCCCGGCGCCGCACGCCGACCCTTTCCCGGGTAAAGATGAGAAAGCCCAGAATACAGCCCGGCTCAATTTCATCGCGCTGACTTTGTGCTTAATGATAGGCACGGCTGCCCTGCCGCACATTTTAATGCGCTATTACACCACGCCTAGCGTGCGCGAGGCCCGGCAATCGGTATTTTGGTCCTTGTTCTTTATTTTCCTTTTGTACTTCACCGCGCCAGCGCTGGCGGTACTGGCAAAGTTTGAGGTTTATACCAAGCTCATTGGCAGTAGTATTGCCGATTTGCCTAACTGGGTCGCAGCCTGGGGGAAAGTAGGTTTGGTGAAAATTGATGACATCAATATGGATGGCATCCTGCAACTAGCGGAGCTTACGCTTAATCCGGATGTGATTGTGCTCGCCACACCGGAAATTGCCGGTCTGCCGTATGTGATATCGGGTTTGGTCGCAGCAGGTGGCTTAGCGGCAGCACTTTCCACCGCGGATGGTTTGCTGCTCACCATCGCGAACGCGTTATCGCACGATGTCTACTATAAAATGCTTAGTCCTGATGCAACAACTAAGCGCCGCGTCGCGATATCTAAAGCACTATTGTTGGTCGTGGCCCTGGTTGCCGCATACGTGGCATCGCTTAAGCCGGATAATATTCTGTTTATGGTCGCGTGGGCGTTTTCGATAGCAGCATCGGCTTTTTTTCCGGCGCTGGTATTGGGGATATTCTGGAAACGCGCCAATAAAGCGGGGGCGGCCGCCGGGATGATCGTGGGTTTGAGTTTATGCCTCTACTATCTCGTGAACGTTAAATTTTATGGCATGACGCCGTGGTTTGGCATTAAGGATATTGCCGCGGGAATATTTGGCATCCCCGCAGGCTTTCTCACTATTATTGTCGTGAGCCTACTTACCGCTAAGCCTGATAAAGCAACCCAGGAATTGGTCGAACACGTGCGTTATCCGCATTTACGAGAAGATATCCGCACCGAAGCGACGTAAGTTTTTTAGCGATGAAAAAATAAAGCCCGCGAACGCGGGCTTTATTTTATTTAGTGAAAGCCAAAGTCAATGACTATGTTTAAGCTTTTTCAGATACTCCTCTTAATCGACGGCGTATTCATGTGGACTTTAATCGGGCAAGGCGTGCTTGGGCTACTGGTCGGCCCTAGGCGCGAAGCCAATTTTATCTACCGCTTTATGTCGCTAATCACGCGGCCAGTGTGGAAGTTGACGCGTATGATCACGCCCAAATTAGTGGGTGATGCATACATCGGCTTGGTTGCGATATTTTTGCTCTTGGCGCTGCGCCTAGTGCTCTATATGGTGTTTGCTTATTTCGGATGGATACCCAGCATGGTTCCCGCAAAATAGGGTTGTCGAGTCAGCTTATAAGTTTTGGCTTACCGCCTTTGTTCCAGTATAATCCAGCCTTTGCTTTAAACTGGTGTGCGAGCTTAATGCATCGTCAACCGGAGCCACACCTTCTCGTAACAGCAGCATGGCCAAGTAGCTCAGTCGGTAGAGCAGAGGACTGAAAATCCTTGTGTCGGTGGTTCGATTCCGCCCTTGGCCACCATCACAACTCCTATGTTGCGCAAGCCCGATTCGCGCTCTCTTTGCTGGCTATTTGTTCTGGTTTTTCAGACGACGGGTATAATCACCACTGTCGGACCGTTTTTTTAGGGCACTAGGTAATGTTTATGGTCTCGGCAATTAGAACTATGCCAAAAACTAAAGACCTTTTACCGCTAATCTGTACGCTTTTCGTGACGCTCTCGCTTGTTGCATGCGGCGGAGGCGGGGGCAGCGATAACAACACACCTTTTGAGCTTAAGTTAGAGCAAGTCGCGAGCGGTTTAGTCAACCCTGTGTTCCTAACAGCGCCGGCCAATGACACCCGTCTTTTTATTGTTGAGCAGCGCGGCCGCGTGCTTATTGTACAAAACGGGCAAGTGCTTGCGACACCCTTCCTGGATATTTCCAGCAAAATTTCCAGCGGTGGCGAGCGCGGTTTGCTGAGCATGGCATTTCATCCTCAGTACGCAAGCAACGGCTGGTTCTTTGTGTATTTTACCGATCCTAATGGAGATATCACCGTAGAGCGTTTTTCGGTGTCGGCGAATAATCCTAACCTCGCGGCAAATTTAGCTGTGCCAATTATTAGCATTCCGCATCGGTTTGCGGGAAATCATAATGGGGGGCTGTTAGCCTTCGGGCCTGATGGCATGTTATATCTGGGTACGGGCGACGGGGGTGGCGGCGGAGATCCACAAGGCAACGCGCAAAATAATAATTCACTGTTAGGAAAAATGTTACGGCTGGATGTCTCGACCGTGCCCTACACGATTCCCTCGAGCAATCCCTTTGTGGGCCAAGTGGGCAAACGTGCTGAAATTTGGGCGTTTGGATTGCGAAATCCGTGGCGCTACGCTTTTGATCGCGTCACTAATCTTTTATATATCGCCGACGTGGGCCAAAACGCCCGCGAAGAAGTTAATGTCGTAGTGACCGGCGCAGCGGGGGTTAATTATGGTTGGAATGTTACCGAGGGAACGCTGTGCTACCCCGCCGATCCCTGTACCGTACAAGGCATTACGCTGCCCATAGTGGAATACGCGCATAGTGAAGGCTGTTCTATTACAGGCGGCTATGTGTATCGGGGAACGCAGATACCGGAAATCGCCGGCCATTATTTTTATTCCGATTTTTGCGCCGGGTGGCTTAAAAGCTTCCGTTTCAATAACGGTGTTGCCACGGAGCAACGCAGCTGGGGGGTTCCAAATGTAGGCAACATTACCTCCTTTGGTGAAGACAGCGCGGGTGAGCTTTACATGCTTTCCGGTAGCGGCAGCATTTACCGGATAATGCGGCAGTAGTCGCAAGATCCTTTTAAAGCCCATTTAATCCGCTAACGCAGTGGTGCTTCCCATCCTTACTTCGCGCTCTAATTCGTTGAGTGCAGTGGAAAGAGTAGGGATTAATTTGGTTTGCTCTCTGAGCTCGGCGATGATTTTCTGTTGCTCTTGGTTCACCCGCGCTTGCTCCTGCAACGCTTTTTGTTGTTCTTGATTAACCCGCTCTTGCTCCTGCGTCACCTTCGTCAACACCGCCACAATATCCATAGGACTTAATCCCTTCCTATCTTTGGTGGCGACTAACTCTGGTACATCTTCCGCAATAAACCCCACATGGGCCTGGGCTTTATCTACTTTGTAGTTATACGTCACTGGTGTTAATGAGGCTAAGGTCAGTACTGCATCTTGATTGGATAAAGCTTTAATATTCTCTTTATAATCTCGACTAGAAGCATTGGTCCACACCCCACCGGCTGTCACGACCGCACCGCTCGCCATGTGTAAGGGATGAGCAGGAGCAGTCACCCCCATGCCAATATTGCCACTACCGGTAATGGTCATACGGGACGTTCCCACTGCGGTAGTCGTCGTAGGACCGGTAAAGAAGTCTAGTTGGGTGGCCG
>CAYYOS010000161.1:0-4771 GCA_964473355.1 uncultured Burkholderiales bacterium
AGAAAGACAATCCCAGGCTATGGCGGATTGTCGAAAACTTATCGATTACTGAAGGATTACCGATGCCAAAAGTCTATATAATTGATGATCCAGCGCCTAATGCTATGGCTACCGGCCGTGACCCTAAGCATGCTGCCGTTGCTGCTACCTCAGGTATCTTGAATATTCTGGATGACAGCGAGTTGGAGGGCGTTATGGCCCATGAACTGGGACATGTTAAAAATTATGATATCAGGGTTTCTATGCTGGCGTTTGCCTTGGTTGCCATAGTATCAATAATTGCTGATTTTATGCTCCGGATGGCGTGGTTTCGTGGTGACGACGATGACAATGGCGGAAGCTTGTTTTTTGTTGTAGGTTTAGTTGGAGCTATCGTAGCGCCGCTTATTGCTATGATGATCCAGCTGGCTATTTCCCGCCGGCGTGAATACTTAGCTGACGCTACGGGTGCCTTAGCCACCCGTTACCCGGAAGGATTGGCACGTGCTCTGGCCAAAATTGGCAGCCATGGCAGCGCGATTAAGCGTCAAAACGCTTCGACGGCTCATTTATTTTTTGCAAACCCTTTGAAAGGTAAAAGCTTGATAGCGTTATTCAGTACCCACCCACCCATAGAAGATCGTATAGCCAAACTTAGGGGCATGGGCGCTTAAGATTGATCAATGGCAAAAGCGAAAAAAAAATCCGATCCATCCAAACCCCAAATATCCAAGTCCACTCATAACCGACGCCTGGACCCCGGGCAATATAAGTCTTTCCACTTACAAAAGCGTATAAAACATTCAAAACCAAAACTTAATAGTGCATTCAGGATTTTTCGAAATAGCGTCAAGCTAATTGGTAAAAACTGGAAATTATTTGGATCTATTAGCTTAGTTTACCTTTTACTGACCATTGGTTTAGTGCAAGGATTTGGTTCGAGCGCGGAAATGCAGGAGCTTAAAACAACTTTACAAACTTTCTTCGGCGGCGCCGGCGGACAATTGGCTATTGGGCTTACTTTATTCTCTGAACTCCTCAAGTCTACCGGTACTACTCCTAGTGAACTGGCAGGCGCTTACCAGTCAATGTTACTAGTAATTATGAGTCTGGCTCTAATTTGGGCGCTTCGCCAAGTATTAGCTAAAGAAAAGATTAGTCTTCGTGATGTATTTTACCGTGGCATGTATCCACTGATACCTTTTCTGCTAGTACTTGGCGTGATCAGTTTAGAGTTATTAATAATGGCGGCAGGCAATTATATTTATAGTTCAGTTGTCGCAAATGGTTTGGCTACTACTCTTGTGGAGAAAATAATTTGGCTTATTGTGACATTTCTGCTGGTGGTTTTATCGCTTTATTTGATAACGTCGTCAGTTTTTGCGATGTATATAGTGACGCTTCCTGACATGCGGCCAATGCAGGCTTTAAGATCGGCCCGTGAATTGGTTCGTTATCGTCGCTTGATAATTATGAGAAAAATTTTATTCTTGCCGTTTATACTGATTATTACAATGGCATTGATTACGATTCCGATTATTTTATTTTTGACACCAATCGCCGAAGGAGTATTTTTCATTCTTACGATCTTTGGCCTGACAATTATCCATAGCTATATGTATCACCTGTATCGGGAATTACTATGAATGGCGGACAAGAAACAAAAAACAAAAAACAAGCCGAAAAGCGGATCAGCAAATTGCGTGAGTTGATTAATGATTACCGTTACCACTACCATGTGCTTAATGAATCCCTTATGAGTGAAGCGGCGGCTGATAGCCTTAAACACGAACTGACAGAGCTAGAGTCAACCTATCCTGGACTTATAACGCCCGATTCACCTTCACAACGTGTAGCCGGCGCTCCACTTCCTGGATTCCAGACTGTTGAGCACCGCAGTCGGATGTTGAGTTTAAATGATGTATTTAATGAGGCCGAACTCGAGGCCTGGAAAAATCGTATTATAAAATTATTAACGCCAGGAATCGAACTTGAGTACTTCATGGATCTTAAGATGGATGGTTTTGCGGCTGCGCTTGTATATGAAAATGGAATCTTTGCTCGAGGAATTACTCGTGGAGACGGCCTGGTTGGCGAAGACGTCACAATGAACGTCAGGACTATAGAATCAGTTCCATTACGTTTACGGGCTGCCCCTGGATATGAAAAGTTTCTGCAGGGTTTTACGGAAGTCCGCGGCGAGATTGTTATGTATAAAGATGATTTTAATAAACTAAACGAAATTCGAAAGTCAAAAGACCTACCTTTATTTGCAAATCCACGCAATACTGCGGCTGGCACAATCCGTCAGCTTGATCCCAAACTGGTAGCGGCTCGCCCGCTGCACTTTAGGGCATATGATGTACTGCGTGTTAACGTAGATGATGTACCTACTAATAGCTTTGCTTACAAAGCTCTCAACAACTTAGGCTTTCTGGCCAATACTGATACCCGGCTTACAAAAAGTATCAATGGAATCCTGTCTTTTGCCAAGGAGTGGGAAGAAAAACGTAACAGTTTACCTTTTAACACTGATGGTTTGGTCATCAAGGTTAATGACCGCAAGTTATATGCGCGCTTAGGTATAGTCGGCAAGGCACCACGTGGCGCGGTGGCATATAAATATGCTGCCGAGCAAGCTACAACCAGGGTTAAAGATATTTTTGTATCAATCGGGCGAACTGGCTCGGCTACACCGGTAGCAATACTTGAGCCCGTCGTCATAGCTGGCAGTACTGTCCAAATGGCTACATTGCATAACGAAAGTGAAGTGAAGCGCAAGGATATTCGCATCGGTGATACCGTTATTGTTCATAAAGCTGGCGATATAATCCCTGAGGTCGTGGAACCGCTTGTTAAACTGCGGGAAGGTTCAGAAAAAATTTTTGAAATGCCTAGTCATTGCCCAGAATGCAACACCATGCTAATCAAACTAAAAGCCGATGAAGCTATATGGAGATGCCCTAACAATAATTGTCCGTCACGAGTTTGGAAGCGGATTGGGCATTATACCAGCAAGGCCGCGCTTGATATTGAAGGTTTGGGTGAAAAAAATGTAATCGCCCTTTTAAATGCAGGACTGATTAAAGACACCCCTGATATATATAGCCTTAAAAAAGAAGATTTGCTTAACCTGGACCGGTTTGCAGAAATTTCGGCCACCAAATTAGTCAATTCTATTCAGTCAAAGAAAACGCCGCCATTAAACCGGTTCTTATACGGATTAGGCATTCGCCATATTGGTGTCCAAACGGCAATTGACCTGGCTAATCATTTCCGGCGGCTTGATAGTTTTGGTACGGCAAGCTATCAGGAGCTGCAAGAAATTGAGGGCATTGGTGATGTTGTTGCCGAATCAATCGTAGCGTGGTTTGAAGATTCCGAAAACCAACGTATTTTAGCGGAGTTTCGTCGCCAGGGAGTTTGGCCGCAGGAAGTCAAAAAAGTTGGTGGACCCTTGAGTGGCAAAAGTTTTGTAATTACTGGTAGCTTGGAATCAATGAGTCGCGAACAAGCCGGCGAAAAAATTCGCGCCCTGGGCGGTACGTTCCAATCAAGCGTTGGTAAAGACACGGATTATCTGGTGGTTGGTGACAACGTTGGCTCCAGCAAACTGGCTAAAGCTAAAAAACTACACATCAAGCAAATTGACGAAAAGCAACTACTTAAAGCCTTGACAAATCAAAAGTAATCGTTTCATAATAAAAACTATCATTTAAATATGAGTTTAGGTCATGACACATGGCGATACGTTTGAGCAAAGTGAGGGAGTCGAAGCGGCTGTCGTAGAAGCATGGCAGGATGTGCCACGAATTCCTGGCCGAGGAAGATTACCCCGAACAAAAGAGGAATTATTAACCCTGGTTGAGGAACCGCTCAAAGAAGCATGCGGCATGCTTTATGATTTTAACATTCAGACTTTAAGCAGTGGCTGTAACATGATTGATTATCAAAATGGCTATGGTGGTATTAGCATCTCTTGGACTAACTTGTCCCTTTATAATCGTCAAGTTGCCCGGGAGCTGCCATTTAAGAAAATTGAAGAAGTTCCCGCTGAAGATGTGGAGGATGAGCTTACTATTGTTCACATTAGCATACCGATAAGTAAATCGGATTTTCCAGACATGATCAGCCGGCGAGCATTAAAGTTAGCCCAAAGATTCAAGCCTCAGCCAATGGTTTGGGCACCAAAGGCAAACTTCGAGGAATTTCAAGAGACAGCAGTAATCATGGGCAACGACCTATGGGGGGCGTCTGATGATGAACTAAGAGAAGCAGCACAAAAGTGCGGTTACTATGTTGATGGTGAGAATGTCCTCTGGTTAAGTGAAGAACATTGGCGAAAAGCCACTCGGCCATTCAACTAGAGGCAGTTTAAATTGTTACAACAAGACTTCATAAGAGGGCTGGTATATACTATTTAAATGATAAGTAATGGGGGGTGTAGCTCAAATAGTTTTAATTGAGCGTCCCGCAACTTTTGATGGGGCATTGGCGCAGTTGGCTAGCGCGCTTCCATGGCATGGAAGAGGTCAAGGGTTCGAATCCCTTATGCTCCACCAATACCGATTCAAAAATCAAGTAACCGCCAAGTTTATTAAAAGAGTATAATGTTGACATGCTTAATCATGAATTTGCACATTTTACTGATGTCAAAGCGACAAGATTAAGGCGTTTACAGTCCAATATACCTAAAGTGCTCAGGTCCTCTGACATTCATAGAGAAATCAGCGTTAAAGAATTATCCGAGTACATTCAAACTTCCTCATTTGATTCAACGTTGGAGGAAGAT
>CAYYOS010000162.1:0-3500 GCA_964473355.1 uncultured Burkholderiales bacterium
AAACGCCCATCCCTATTTTACGTTATTAACTCCTCGGTGCAAAAATCTTCCATGCTCTTCGTGCTCCCTAAAACCAAGTGACACGCGTGGCGATTATTGATTACGGCATGGGCAATCTACACTCGGTTGTCAAAGCAATTGAGCATGTGGCGCCGGATGCCAGCGTGCGCATCGCTGCTGACGCCGATACGATACGCCGTGCCGATAAAGTGGTTTTTCCCGGTCAGGGCGCGATGCCAGACTGCATGCGCGAACTAGAGCAAAAGGGGCTGCGCGAGGTCATTATGGAAGCCGCGCGGACTAAACCTTTTCTGGGCTTATGCATCGGCTTGCAGATGCTTTTTGAATCAAGTGAAGAAGGGGATGTGGCGGGCTTGCATATCCTACCCGGAAAGGTCGTTCGCTTTGCCGCCACCGCCGACAGCGCCTGGCCGCAACAATTGAAAATTCCCCATATGGGGTGGAATCAAGTTACGCAGCGTGTGCATCACCCCATGTGGAAAAATATAAATCAGGATTCCCGATTTTATTTTGTGCACAGCTACTACGTACAAACCAGCGAGCCCGCTATTATTGCCGGCACTACCGATTATCCCGCGCCCTTTACCTCGGCTTGCAGTCGCGATAATATTTTTGCGGTGCAATTTCATCCGGAAAAAAGCCAATCCGCAGGTTTAACCTTGTTACGCAATTTTATTGAGTGGGATGGTAATACCCGAAATTAACAATGGCAATTTACATTCATGCTACTTATCCCTGCAATTGATTTAAAAGATGGTCACTGCGTGCGCCTGGAGCAGGGCCAAATGCAAAGTGCCACGGTATTCTCAGAAGACCCGGCGGCCATGGCGCAGCATTGGGTGAAAGAAGGCGCCCGCCGCTTGCACCTCGTCGATTTAAACGGTGCGTTTGCCGGTAAGCCGCTTAACGAGGGTGCCATCCGCACCATCTTGGAAGCGGTAAATAACGATATTCCAGTGCAGCTAGGCGGCGGTATTCGCGATCTGGACACCATCGAACGTTACCTCGATCATGGAATAAGTTATATTATTTTGGGCACGGCCGCCGTCAAAAACCCGGGGTTTTTACACGAGGCCTGCTATGCTTTTCCCGGCCATATCATCGTGGGACTAGACGCGAAAGAGGGTAAGGTAGCCGTAGATGGCTGGTCGAAATTAACCCGGCACGACGTGATTGATCTCGCTAAAAAATTTCAAGATTACGGTGTGGAGGCGGTCATCTATACCGACATCGGGCGGGATGGCATGTTAAATGGCGTCAATATCGCGGCTACCGTAAACTTAGCACGGGAACTCACCGTGCCGGTCATTGCCAGCGGCGGCATTACCAATTTGGAGGATGTGACCGCGCTTTGTGGGATTGCCCACGAGGGCGTGGTTGGCGCCATCACCGGACGCGCGATATACCAAGGCACGTTAGATTTCGGCGCGGCGCAAAAACTCGCCGATACACTCGCCAAAAAAACGGGCGCCTAGCCGCAACTTCGTTCTTAAACCTTTTTAACCAGCTCTTGTCCCTACCTTATGTTAGCCAAACGCATTATTCCCTGCCTGGATGTCACTGGTGGCCGTGTTGTTAAAGGCACCAAATTTGTTGAACTGAAAGACGCTGGTGACCCAATCGAAATCGCCGCGCGTTATGAGCAGCAGGGTGCCGATGAGCTCACTTTTTTAGATATCACCGCCAGCAGTGATAACCGCGGCTTATTGCTACAAATGATAGAAGCGGTGGCAGCGCAAGTTTTTATTCCTTTAACGGTGGGCGGCGGCGTGCGCACGCTGGCCGATATACGCGCGCTACTCAACGCCGGTGCCGACAAGGTCAGTATTAACACTTCGGCCATTATTAACCCTGACCTGGTCAAAGATGCGGCGGAACACTTCGGTTCGCAATGCATAGTCGTTGCCATAGACGCCAAACAAACGGATACCGGGGGCGTGCCGCATTGGCAAGTCTTCACCCACGGCGGCCGCAAAGCTACGGGGTTAGATGCATTGGAGTGGGCGCAACACATGGCACAACTCGGCGCCGGAGAAATTCTACTAACCAGCATGGACCGCGACGGGACTAAAAACGGCTTCGATCTAGCCTTAACCAAACGGGTATCGGAAGCCGTGGCGGTACCGGTTATTGCCAGCGGGGGGGTAGGAAATCTACAACATCTGGCAGAGGGTATAATAGCGGGAAAGGCCGATGCGGTCTTGGCTGCCAGTATTTTTCACTATGGGGAGTTTACCATTGAAGAGGCCAAGCGCTATTTGGCGAAACAAGGTATAGAAGTCCGTTTATGAATGCCGTTAGGAACATAATATGAAAGCGAAGAACGACGCCTGGCTGAATAAGGTAAACTGGACCAATGAAGGCTTGGTACCGGTGATCGCGCAAGAAGCTACCTCCGGCAGGGTACTGATGTTTGCTTGGATGAATCGCGAGGCTCTTAAGCTGACAGTGGAAAAAGGCGAAGCGGTATATTGGTCGCGCTCCCGTAAGAAATTATGGCGCAAGGGCGAGGAATCCGGTAACGTGCAAAAGGTAAAAGGGCTACGTCTTGACTGCGACGAAGACGTCATACTTTTACTGGTTGAACAAGTAGGTGGCATCGCTTGTCATACCGGCAGACAACACTGCTTCTTCCACAAACTTAAGAACGGGAACTGGGAAATCACCGAAGCCGTGATTAAAGACCCAGCGGAAATGTACACCATCGCGCCTGAACTGGAACGCCGCGGGCGGGTGAAAACCGATGAGTGACGTGCTCGATCGCTTAGGCCGGATGCTGCAGGAACGTAAAGGTACGAATCCGCAGCACTCTTATAGCGCCAAGCTTTTTAGCGAGGGCCTCGACGCGATTTTAAAAAAAATCGGCGAGGAATCAACCGAAACCGTGCTCGCCGCTAAAAATGGCGGTACTCCCGCTTTGCTACACGAAGTGGCCGATCTTTGGTTTCACTCTTTAGTCTTACTGGCGTGGTTTAATTTGCAACCCGAAGATGTTTTGGCTGAGTTGCAACGCAGGGAAGGACAATCCGGATTGGCGGAAAAAGCGGCGCGAGGTAAAGTCCTATGAGGCATGAGGCGAATTGTTTGTTTTGCAAAATTGTGGCGGGCAGCGTACCCAGTCAGAAGGTTTATGAGGACGATGAGGTGCTAGCGTTTAACGATATTCATCCCGTTGCACCGGTGCATATTTTAATTATCCCAAAGATGCACGTCGCCTCATTAGCAGATTGCGGCGACGCTGAAGAAAAAATTTTAAGCAAGATGCTATTGTTAGCGCCAAAATTGGCGCAAGAAAAAGGCCTAAAAGATGGTTTCCGCACCATGATCAATACCGGCACCGGCGGCGGACAGGAAATATTTCATCTGCACTATCATATATTTGGCGGCAACCCAAGTATGTTGCAAGCAAAGCAGCGCTAACTTAAGGAGAATGATATGGGTACATTTAGTATCTGGCATTGGCTAGTTGTTTTATTAGT
>CAYYOS010000162.1:3600-4765 GCA_964473355.1 uncultured Burkholderiales bacterium
GGGTTTTCTGAGTTATTAGTAATTGGCATTGTCGCGCTGGTAGTGTTGGGGCCGGAACGTTTGCCGCGCGTGGCGCGCACCCTGGGGCATCTGTTTGGCCGCATGCAGCGCTACGTGGCCGAGGTAAAATCGGAAATCAATAGCGAGATGGAACTCGAAGAGTTTAAGAAAATCCATGGCGATTTACGTAACACCATTCACACGGCAGAACAAGAATTTAGGCAGGAAACACAGCAATTAGAGTCGGGCTTAACCTTCGCTGATGATCCGGCGCCAGCGGCTACCCCTCAGCTGGAATTGGGGTTAGAACAAGAGGCTCACGCCAAAAAGCCCGCTTAATGCCCAGCATTGATGCCCCACCCCACTTGAAGTGAGTAACGATACCTTCCTATCCCATTTACTTGAATTACGGGATCGCTTACTACGCGCCATTATTGCGGTTGTGATCGTCTTTGCTTTTTTGTTTCCCTTCGCCAATGATATTTATAGCATTCTCGCGCAACCGCTTTTGGCGAAATTACCTAAGGGTGGGCAAATGATTGCCACCGAAGTCACTACCCCTTTCCTGGTGCCGATTAAGCTGGCAATGCTGTCCGCCGTGGTGCTTTCCTTGCCGTATCTTCTATATCAATTGTGGGCCTTTGTGGCCCCCGCCTTATATACCCAGGAAAAGCGCTTGGCTGTGAGCATGGTGGTGGCCAGCACCTTACTTTTTTTGTGCGGGATGTCATTCGCCTATTTTTTGGTGTTGCCCGTGGTTTTTGGCTTTATCACTTCTGTGGCGCCCGAAGGCGTCGCAGTGATGACGGATATTAACAAGTACCTGGATTTTGTAATCGGTTTATTTATGGCTTTTGGGCTAACCTTTGAGGTGCCGGTTGCGGTCGTGCTTTTAGTAAAAATGGATATGGTAAGTGTAGCGAAGCTAAAAGAGATACGTCCTTATATTTTTGTCGGCGCATTTGTAATCGGCGCAATTTTTACGCCACCGGATGTGGTGTCGCAAATCATGCTCGCCGTGCCACTATGGCTACTATACGAGGCCGGGATTATGGTGGCTAACTTGATTAAAAAGCGTCAAGTAGTGGCTGACGAAGCCGAGTATCGACCGCTAAATGATATAGAATTAGAGCAGGAACTGGATAATATCGAATCAGCAGAGAAG
>CAYYOS010000163.1:0-4714 GCA_964473355.1 uncultured Burkholderiales bacterium
GCCGCGATTATTAATCAGCATTTGCAGTTGGCGTAGCGTCCCGCCCGTTTGGCTAGCGACGTCCCAAACCAAATCAATTATGACGAGACGACAGGCTACCGCTCGGCAACGTGAAAACCGCAAATTCCTTGGGATTTAGAAATGCCAAGGCGCGCGTTTCCGGCGAAAGCTAATTCGTGCTCATCCTCCGACTCTTTGTTTATCTTGCTCTTATCGCTATGGTTGTTTCGCTCGCGATGTTTTTAGTAACGAGGAACACGGCCTACTTGCGATTTTCTTGGCAAATTTTAAAGTTTTCCACGGTGTTACTACTAATCATGGCCGCAATTCTCGTCATGGGGCGAATAATTCTCGGTTAACGTTTATGCCGTTGGGCCATGCGGCTTATCGCTGATTTTAATGGTGTATCTTGAAGATTTTGTGCGAACTCAGCTAGGATATTGCACCCCGTCGTGCCGAGCTGCGGTTTGTTTCGCTTCCTGGCTTGGTTCCGATCCTCAATCTGAACTATAATGCGTACACTAAGGATGCTGGCATCTAGTTCTTGAACGGCACGCAATAGTGCAGGCGCCATCTGCTTTAACTTTAACGCCATCGCTCCATTGTCCGCGTGCACGGTCAGAACCCCCTGGCGTAGGGCGCTCACGCCGCAAGCCATAGCCATGCCGGCGGGTAAGTGGTCCCTGAAAACCTGTTGTAATAGCTGCAAATGGTTAGCTTGCGCATATACCTGTCGCAGCTCGGGAGCGGCGCTAAAAAAAGAACCCAATTTTTGAATCGTCATATCGTCTGCTATATTAAATCATTCTTAAACTGCGTGACAGCTCGCCACTACTGTTAAAATACCTATGCATGGTAAAATGGGTGGAACTGAGTATATATTTTTTTGCGCGAGCAGCTCGGGTGCGTTAAAAGCGGGTTTACTGCGGTTCGTTACATGCTTGTACAAGCTTAGCAGATTCCGACTAAAAAGGACGTCTAATGAATCTCATATTTTTATCCAGTGTCCTTCCTCATGCTAAAACTATTACTTTATCCCGTGCGCAAATTGTCGTCATCGCTGCAGCACTTTTTCTTTTGCCATTTATGGGCGGGGCAGCGGTTCACTATTACCTAAACGCCAATGCTGAAAGTCTGGAACCGTCGCTCCGAGACTTTTTTGTAAGTGGGTACGAGTTGCAAAGAAAAACTTTAGCCGTGCGCTTAGGGCAATTGGAAGCCCAGGTACTGCGCATCAACGCGTTAAGCAAACATGTGGGAAGCGTGGCGGGCATTAACTTGGAAAAGTATCAATTTAACACCCTACCGCCACGAGGTGGTGCGGATACCACCGCTTTGCCTTTAACGAATGGCGAGCTTAAATCCGAGTTGAATCGTGTGGGGTTGGCTCTGAAGCGTTCCGAGCAGGAATTAATAACGTTGCAGTCGCAGCTGTTTGAGCAGGTTCTGGAGAAAAACGCCTTGCCTAATGCCTTGCCTATTGCTGCCGGCTGGCTTAGCTCTAACTTCGGCGTACGCATCGACCCTTTTTCTGGCGTCAACGCCTTCCACGAGGGGGTAGATTTTCCCGCCTCCGGAGGTGAAGCAATTTTAGCTGCGGCAAGCGGCATGGTGTCTTATTCCGACTACCATACGGGCTATGGAAATGTAATAGAAATAAATCACGGTAATGGTTTCACCAGTCGCTATGCACACGCTGCTAAACTTCTTGCAAGAGCGGGGGAGATTGTCATACGCGGTCAAAAGATCGGCGAAGTTGGTAGTACCGGGCGTTCCACGGGCCCCCATTTGCATTTTGAGGTACGTCGCAACGGTATTGCTTTGGATCCTGCCTTACTGTTAAAGCACACTGAAGCGAGAAAGTTAGCTACGACTCAATATTAAATTTCACGCCGTAAGTATTGGGCCGGATGCGGGCTCGCATCCGGCCTTCTATTATGCCGCTCATCCTGGCCTGCCGGGAAGGTTTAATGGGTCATTTACTAGAATCTGAAATATAGAAAAAATTATGATTACGACCTTAGTAAAAAAAATATTTGGTAGTCGCAACGAACGTCTAGTTAAGCAGTATATGCAAACGGTGGGCACCATCAATGCCTTGGCGCCGGACATGGAAAAGCTTACAGACGCAGAACTGCGCGCGAAAACTGATATTTTCAAAAACCGCTACCAAAAAAATGAATCGCTGGACAAATTATTACCCGAGGCGTTTGCAGTAGTACGCGAAGCCAGTCGCCGTGTTTTACAAATGCGCCATTATGACGTTCAGTTGGTGGGGGGCATGGTGTTACATTTCGGCAAAATTGCGGAAATGCGCACGGGTGAAGGAAAAACATTGGCCGCCACACTTCCGGCATACCTGAATGCGCTTAGCGGAAAAGGTGTACATGTGGTAACCGTGAATGATTACTTGGCGCAACGCGATGCGGAGTGGATGGGGAGGATTTACGGATTTCTCGGCTTAACGGTGGGCGTCATATTGTCGCAAATGGACCATGCGCTAAAGCAGCAAGCTTACGCTGCGGATATAACCTATGGAACGAATAACGAATTTGGTTTCGATTATTTGCGAGATAATATGGCCAGCCATCCGCAAGAGCGTTTTCAGCGCCCTTTAAATTACGCCATCATTGACGAAGTCGATTCGATATTGATCGACGAAGCCCGCACACCGTTGATCATCTCTGGCACCGCGGACGACACCTTCGATTTATATTCGCGCATTAATGAAATTGCCCCGAAATTAACTCGGCAAGAAAAAGAAGATGCGCCGGGTGACTACACTGTAGATGAAAAGGCACACCAAGTTTTGCTATCGGAATCGGGTCATGAACACGCAGAGGCATTACTTGAGGCAGCCGGATTGTTACCTAAAGGCACGAGTTTGTACGACGCCGCTAATATTGCCTTAGTGCACCATTTGTATGCCGCTTTGCGTGCCCACGCACTTTATTTTAAGGACCAACATTACGTCGTACAAAATGATGAGGTGATTATCGTCGATGAATTCACCGGGCGCATGATGACTGGCCGCCGCTGGTCGGACGGCCTACATCAAGCCGTGGAAGCTAAGGAAGGCGTAGCGATACAAGCTGAAAACCAGACATTGGCTTCTATTACGTTTCAAAACTACTTTCGCATGTATCAGAAATTGGCCGGGATGACCGGCACGGCGGATACCGAGGCTTTCGAATTTCAGCAAATATATGGCTTGGAAACCGTGGTGATTCCGACGGATAAAACCATGATTCGTATCGATAAAATGGATCAGATCTTCCGCACCGCCAAGGAGAAATACGACGCGGTCATTAAGGATATCCAGGAATGCCAGACTCGTGGACAGCCCGTCCTTGTTGGAACCACGTCGATCGAAACCTCCGAGTACTTATCCGGTTTATTGACCAAAGCTAAACTTCCGCATCAAGTGCTAAACGCCAAACAACATGCGCGGGAAGCGCAAATTGTCGTGCAGGCGGGCAGACCCAAGATGATTACCATTGCTACGAATATGGCCGGACGGGGAACAGACATTGTGCTTGGCGGTAATCCGGAACCGGATATTCGTCAAATTGAGAATGACCCCAAATTAACCGAGACGGAAAAATCGACGCGGGTAGCGGAGTTAAAGAATGAATGGCAAAAGCTTCATCAAGAAGTTGTGGCTGCGGGCGGCTTACATATAGTCGGCACCGAGCGTCACGAGTCGCGCCGCGTGGATAATCAATTGCGCGGCCGCTCCGGTCGTCAAGGGGATCCCGGTTCCAGTCGTTTTTACCTTTCCCTGGAAGATAGCCTATTAAGAATTTTTGCATCCGAGCGGGTATCCGCGATTATGCAACGTCTGAAGATGCCCGAGGGTGAAGCCATAGAGCATTCCTGGGTAACCCGGGCGATTGAAAACGCGCAACGTAAAGTTGAGGCTAGAAACTTCGACATCCGCAAACAGTTATTGGAATACGACGACGTGGCGAACGACCAACGTAAGGTAATTTACCAGCAGCGCAATGAGTTATTGGAAGCCACGAATATCGCCGATACCATACACGCGATGCGCGAAGATATTTTATTAGCCATCATCGACCAACATATGCCTCCGGAATCGGTTGAGGAGCAGTGGGATATTCCCAGTTTAGAGCGCTCGCTCGATTCCGAGTTGCAACTCAAGTTGCCATTGACGCAGTGGCTGGAAAAAGAACCTAATTTAGAGCCCGAAGATTTTCGGAAGCGCATACTCGAACACGCTCATCAACAGTATGAAACTAAAACCGCTGCGGTTGGTAGCGATACCATGCACCAATTTGAACGCGCCGTCATGCTGCAAAGTTTGGATTTACATTGGCGCGAACACTTGGCCGCGCTTGACCATTTACGGCAAGGCATCCACCTGCGCGGTTATGCACAGAAGAATCCTAAACAGGAGTACAAACGGGAGGCGTTTGAATTATTTTCAGAATTGTTGGACCGGGTAAAATCTGAGGTAACCAAGATAACCATGACCGTCCAAATTCGCGGCCCGGAAGACGTACAGGCAGTGGAGACTGGGCCGGGGCCGGAGAATGTTCAATTTCATCACGCCGATTACGAGGAAGCGTTAGCCCAGCCCGCCGAAGGGGCTGCTGCGCAACCTTTTATGCGAAAGACCGAAAAAGTTGGCCGTAACGACCCGTGCCCTTGTGGTTCTGGAAAAAAATACAAGCAATGTCACGGGAAGCTG
>CAYYOS010000164.1:0-4691 GCA_964473355.1 uncultured Burkholderiales bacterium
CAGAAAAAATTTACACGCTTCCTGTCGTCGAACCGCTGCCGCGGGACCGGACCTGACGATTGTGTACTTATCATGTTGTTGTGGAGCAGCTTGTCGCCGGCCGACGTGGACTTAGCTAAAGCCATCCAAGCGCTCGAATCCGAGGTCGCGCCCGGTGGGCCCTTGCCTGCGCTACAAAAGCCGGCTGATAAATATGGGCACGGCGCAAAGGAGGGCGAGCGCCGCTTTGACGAGGCATTGCGCAAAGCGGCATTTCTGCGCGCAAAATTAACGTCGATTATCCGCGCGCCAGAAGCGTGGCCATCGCACGCGCTGCGTGCAACGCTGCAGCAGATGTCCGCCTTTTGGCTGAAGCTTAATGAGGCGCTTAAGCCGGGTTGGGAATATTACGCACTCGATTACTATAACGAGCAGGTGAATCCATGGCAGATACTCAGGCTAGATGGCGCCAAAAATCTCGAGCTCCACGAGGCAATCCTAAGCGAATTGCAGCGCCTAGCGAGCGCCGGCTCGTGCGACGTGACCGAAGTATGGCTAAAGGGTCAGCAAGTTTGGCGCGCAAGGTTTGCCTTACACCAACTCAAGGAGAAGCAAAAACTTGATTGTGTAAGCCCGGATTGGAATTGGCTGCAAACCGGAGAAACGCAGGAAGCCCGTAATTTGTATCAGCAGTATTTGGAGTTATTAAATCACACGCAATCTGGAATCATGCATGAGGTTTTGTTAACTGAGTTAACCGATTATGGAAAACATTGTTTTGATAAAACTCGGGCTACTTCTACACCCGGGTTGGACAAAATTTGTGTTAATTCGATTTCAGAGCCACAATCGGTCCCGCTTAAACTTAAACACGCCCGCTTAACATTAACCCCATCCAAACAGTTCCAAGCGAAGCAACTCCAACTACCGGAAGTGCCTCCGGCCACACCCTCTGACAGAATAGCGTGGTTGATTCAAATCATGAAGGGCATGAACGCTGAAGCTCAGCAGAAAATGCAAGACTTTATTGGGGAACTTAGCCGTCGCAACGGATCGCTGAGTGCCGCCAAGTGGTGGACGCATCCGCAGCATGGCAAATCGCTGGTCGAACTTCAGGTTTATATGCATGACGAGCGTTCCTATCCGGATAGGTTTTTCACGGGTGAAAAGGTGCTTTTGTTGTTAGAAGGACAGACATTTAGCTTAGTTCGTATTCCGCGTCGGTTTCTGGGTGAGCACAACAACGCGGACTTAGTTCACGTATCCGACCTCGATAACGATGGAAATTTAGAAGCATGGTGGGCAGAGTCATTTCGGCAATGCAAGGGAGATGAATCCGACCTAGAGCGTGAATTAAATTGTTCGGCGAAACAGGCGGACATGGGGGAAATTAAAGGCGAGTCTCTGACCTATTTTGCAAAGACGAGAAACAAAGACCAGCAATCCCGGTCATCGGAAAAAACGCCTAATGCTGCTCTTGAAGCCGCGGTGATGCCTGTTAACGCGGACAATAGGGAAGATTGCAATACGATATTAGTCGGCGCGTCTCTAGGAAAGAAACTAAAAATTAGCTTTCAGAGCCGAGCTAATGAGGGTGACGTTATCAGTCTGGCTTGCAAACCCCATCCTCAGCATCCAGAAAGGACAATCGTAACGCTCTTTCACGACCTTAAAGATAAAAAAGGTCAGCCTGTTGAACATAAAAAAGGCTTTGTGTTTGGGATAGTAAATGTGAATCGTGAAAAAGTTTACAGTCTATATCGGGAAACAATCGAGGAAGATGCTAGCATTCGCATCGACACGGGTGGGCTTGAAATTGATACAGCGCGTTATATTTTGGCCCCCGGCGTACGGGCTTTAGGTGTTCGCATGAATATTGGGTATAGCCCGCGATGTGCTGACGGCGGAGCGAGCGGCTTCCTCACACTTTTTGTGGAAAAAGGAAAGCAGCTTAAGCCGGTTTTAAAAGATTTACCTATGAGCATGTGGCGCATTACTGAGGGAAGTAATGACTGCGGTTATGGCAACGGAGCATTTACCATGGATAATGTCAGTCTCACCTTATCTTTGGCCTCGAGTGTTACTGCGGGTTGGCGCGATCTGGAAGTGGCAGCACACCATCAACTTGAACGTTGGAACGGCGGCGCGGATGCCCCTACTGACCAGCAAAACAACAAGCAAATTTTAGGGAAGCTGCGGTGGAACGGGAAAATGTATTCCGGCGATTATGCATGGGTCAGTGACCGGATCTGGCCGAGCCGGTGACTTTATTCAATTACTAATCTTATCCATCTCTAAATCTTGTAACTCGCTTGTGAGATGCGGGGCTATCGTGGCCAATAATTGGCTAAATATTTTCGGGTTGCCGGCTACGATGTTTCCACTTTTAAGATAATGATCTTTGCCTTGAAGATCGCCCACCATGCCACCCGCCTCAATGATGAGTAGGCTACCAGCCGCAATATCCCAAGCGTTTAACCCGAATTCCCAAAACCCGTCCAAGCGCCCGGCCGCGGTGTAGGCCAGATCTAGCGCGGCAGATCCTGGACGTCGCAAGCCCGAAGTTTTATCCAGAAGCGTGCGAAATATGGCCAAGTAAGCATCTGTATGGCGGAAATCTTTATAGGGGAAACCGGTGCCAATTAACGATGATTTTAAATACGCGGTTTTCGAAACGCGCAAACGGTGATCATTAAGATACGCGCCACTACCCCGTGACGCGGTAAATAAATCATTGCGGTTAGGGTCATACACGACGCCTTGCGTAATCACGCCTTTATGCATAAGCGCGATGGAAACTGCATATTGCGGGAAGCCATGCAAGAAATTGGTGGTGCCGTCTAAAGGGTCAATTACCCATTGGTATTCTGATTCGCCTTGAGCGCCGCTTTCTTCTGCTAAAATGGCGTGCTTAGGATACGCCTCCAATAAAATCTCAATAATGGCTTTTTCTGCTAAATGATCCACCTCGGTTACGTAATCGTTTAGGCTTTTATCCGTGATGGCCAGCCTTCCGACATCCAGGGAAGCGCGATTAATAATCGCGCCTGCGCGGCGAGCGGCTTTTACCGCGATAGTTAACATGGGGTGCATAAGGGCAATCTACGAAATTAGGATTTTTAGAATTGTTGAACGATGCATTCCGCCCAACTGAGTAATATTCGAATCATCTTAAGCCATCCCACGCATCCAGGCAACATCGGGGCCGCGGCACGCGCTATGAAGACCATGGGCATAACAAAGCTTTATCTCGTTAACCCTAAGCGTTTTCCGGATCGCCAGGCTAACGACATGTCCGCGGGCGCTCAAGACGTGTTGCAATCAGCACACGTCTGTGCGTCCTTAGATGAGGCGCTTAGCGGTACCGTGTATGCAGCCGGGGTCACCGCGCGCCGCCGCGATCTTGCGGCAGAAATGTTTAATTTGCGGGAAGGAACTGCAAAAATTATGAACTTTGCTGCGCAAGGTGAGGTGGCATTGGTCTTTGGAACGGAAATGAGCGGCTTGACTAACGCCGAACTCGAGCGTTGCCAAATCTTGGTCACCATTCCAGCTGACCCCGGATTTTCTTCCCTGAATCTCGCCGCGGCGGTGCAGCTCGCCGCTTACGAATTGCGCATGACCGAGATCGACCCTATGCCACCGGAACCCTTAGAACGGCCTGCGCGCCTGGATGAATTAGAGCGCTTTTATGGTGAGCTGGAAAAGACCCTGATTGCCGTCAATTTTTTAGATAAAGACAACCCGCGGCGCCTCATGGCAAGAATGCGCCGCCTCTTCGCCCGCGCCTTATTGCAAGAGGAAGAAGTCAATATTTGGCGAGGGATATTAAATGCGATTCAGCGAAAAGTTGACTGATTTAGTCGGGAATTGCATACTGCCTTTTTGGCAGGTTTCGAGGCGTTAAGGGGCATTGGTACATGTTTAATCGGTTAAAAGCCGACATTAAGATTATTTTTGAACGCGATCCCGCCGCGCGTACCGCTTGGGAGGTGTTAACCACCTATCCGGGATTGCACGCGCTGCTGATCCACCGGCTCGCGCAGCGGCTATGGAACTGGAGGCTGCTATGGTTGGGGCGCTTCGTGGCGCACCTGGGCCGCTGGTTTACAGGCATTGAAATTCACCCTTGTGCCGTGATTGGCGAGCGTGTGTTTATCGACCATGGCATGGGCGTGGTGATTGGCCAAACCGCTGAAATCGGCGATGATTGCACCTTGTATCATGGGGTCACCTTGGGCGGGACCTCCTGGCAAAAAGGTAAGCGCCATCCGACCTTAGGCAAAGGCGTCGTGGTCGGCGCGGGCGCAAAAATTCTCGGGCCGATTACCGTTGGCGATGGGGCCAAGGTCGGGTCCAATGCGGTAGTAGTTAAAGATGTGCCAGCCGGTGCCACGGTAGTCGGCATCCCCGCACGCGTTTTGGATGAGCAAACGGCGCGCGCCCGTGAACAACAGGCGCAAAAAATCGGTTTTAGTGCTTATGCCTTGAGCGATGACGCCAATGACCCAATAATCAAAGCCTTGCATGGGTTGCTGGACCACGCCGCCTTTAATGATAGACGCATGGAAGCGATGTTACAGCAGTTAAAAGCTTTGGGTGCCAACCTTGAGCATACGCCATCCGCCGACGAATTTGACGCCAATTATCTGAACAAAATAGTTGACTAAATTCCTCGGGAATTATAAGCTAGTATGTGTTTGAAATAATTG
>CAYYOS010000165.1:0-4534 GCA_964473355.1 uncultured Burkholderiales bacterium
GTGGATTTACGTAATAGCGGCTTTAAATTGGCACCGGTGGATACCAATCTTTTTCCGGGGGGCTTTAACAATCTTAATCCTCATGCGAAGCCCCTATGCGTGCAAGCGGTGATGTCGGCGGTGGAAAAGATTTGCCCCCACGCTCAACGATTTTTGCTTATTCCAGAAAACCACACGCGCAATATGCACTACTTGGAAAATGTGGCGACGCTGCAAAGCATTTTGACTCAAGCGGGGCTAACCGTCCGTTTGGGTAGCCTCATCCCCGAGGTACAGAGTTTAACTAATATTGCGCTGCCGAGCGGCGAAGGGCTGAAGCTTGAACCCTTAGTGCGCAAGGGTAATCGCCTCATGTTGGAAGGTTTTGACCCGTGTGCCATTTTGCTAAATAACGATTTATCAGCCGGCATTCCTGACATCTTAAAGAACGTGGAGCAAACGCTGTTGCCGCCACTTAATGCCGGTTGGGCGGTGCGCCGAAAATCGCATCACTTTAGCGCTTATAACGATATTGCGGGCGAATTCGCGTCGCTTATCGGCATAGACCCATGGATGATTAATCCCTATTTTGCCACCTGCGGGCAAATTAATTTCCATGAACGGCGCGGCGAAGAATGTCTTGCGGCCTATGTGGACGATATGCTTAAAGACATCAACAAAAAATATCAAGAATACGGCATACCCGACGATCCATTCGTGATTGTTAAGGCTGACGCGGGGACCTATGGCATGGGCATCATGACCGTTAAATCGGTCGACGATATTCTCAACTTAAACCGCAAGCAGCGGAATAAGATGTCAGTGATTAAAGAGGGTCAGCACGTTACCGAAGTAATTGTGCAAGAGGGTGTGTACACCTTCGAAAATATCAATGACGCCGTGGCGGAGCCTGTCGTTTACATGATCGATCACTTTGTGGTGGGCGGTTTTTATCGCGTGCATCAATTGCGCGGTAAAGATGAAAACTTAAACGCCCCGGGCATGCACTTCGAACCCTTGGCTTTTGCTACTTCTTGCACGCAGCCTGATCGCGCCGCCAAACCGGATGCGCCTACTAATCGCTTTTACGCTTATGGTGTGGTGGCAAGATTAGCCTTACTGGCATCGGCTGTGGAATTGGAGCGTAATCCCTTGCCATGAAACTTGCGGTAATTCTCGACCCTCTTTCTACCCTAAAAATTTACAAAGATTCCACCTACGCCATCATGCGCGAGGCGGAGCTGCGTGGCCACGAAGTTTTTGTGCTGGGCCAAGAAGATATTTTACTAAAAGACCACGTAGTTTTAGGAAAAGTGCAAAGCCTAAAAATACTCCCGGACAGTACGGCATGGTATGCGCTAGGCGCATCCAGCGAGGTCGCATTGCGGGAATTCGATGTGGTATTAATGCGCAAAGACCCGCCGGTGGATTTGCAATACATTTATACCACCCATCTTTTAGAATTGGCCGAAATGCAGGGTGCCCGGGTATTTAATCGACCCCAGGCGTTGCGCGATTTTAACGAAAAACTGGCGATCGAAAAATTTCCGCAGTTTATGTCGCCCAGCCTGGTGACGAGTAATGCCGCGGCCATTGAGGAATTCTTGACTTTGCATCACGACATTATTTTAAAGCCCCTGGACGGCATGGGTGGGGCGGGCATATTCCGCGTCAAAGCGGGTGATCAAAACTTCAACGTAATCGTCGAATCTATGACGAAACTAGGGTGCCGTTCGATCATGGCGCAACGCTATATTCCGGAGATTAGCGCCGGTGATAAGCGTATTTTAATTATTAATGGCGTGCCCGTTCCTTATGCATTGGCGCGCATCCCCAAGCCCGGTGAAGCCCGCGGCAACTTGGCAGCGGGTGGGCGGGGCGTAGTTCAGGCTTTAAATCCCCGAGATTGGGAAATAGCCAAGGCCTTAGGCCCAGATTTACAACGCGCCGGCCTGTTTTTAGTCGGGCTTGACATCATTGGAGAATACTTAACGGAAGTTAATGTAACTAGCCCCACTTGCTTTCAAGAAATTGCTAGGGAAAGCCCCTGCAATCCCGCGTCCCTATTCGTGGATAGCTTGCAGGAAATAATCATGCACTAACGTGTGGACTGGAATTTGCTTTATATACCATGCAAGGGAGCGATCTCGTAGTTTTCTGGTCTTAACGGTTCCTTTGCAAATAACGAACACTCGTTGAGGTGCAGGATGATAGGAATATTAATAGTAGCGCACGGAAGCCTGGGGGAAAGCTTAATCCAGTGCGCGGTTCATGTTTTAGGCGAACGCCCTTTGCAATTAGAGCAACTGGGTGTAACAATAAGGGACGATGTCGATGTCGTAATGGCACGGGCCCAAGAGTTGGTGGCAACGCTCGATAAGGGACAGGGTGTCCTGGTATTAAGTGATATTTATGGCGCGACCCCATGCAATGTAGTATGTAGTATCTTAAAACCTGGCCGCGTAGAAGGGTTAGCTGGAGTAAGCTTGCCGATGTTAATTCGTGCCCTGACTTATCGTGACGAAACTTTATCCACGCTAGTGGAAAAAGCGCGTAGTGGCGGTGCGGATGGGATTGTTTACATAACTCCGGAAGTTTGTAGTGTTACAACAAAACGTACAAATCATAAATAATTTGGGCATGCACGCCCGCGCCTCCGCTAAACTTACACAACTTGCAGGAAATTTCCAAAGCGAAATCTGGTTGGCCAGAAATGGTAAGCGCGTTAATGCCAAAAGCATTATGGGCGTAATGATGCTGGCCGCCGCGAAAGGCAGTGAAATATCTATCGAGGCTGACGGCAGCGATGAGGGCGAAGCGATGCAGGCATTGTTGGAGCTCATCCAAACGCGTTTTGGGGAAGAATCCTAGCCGGCTACTATTATCGTAATTCCGTTTCCAAATAAATAATGACGAGGCGGCGAGCCGCAGACAGTGCTATTGCACGGCAAGGCGAAGGCAACAAAGTTAGTATTGATTAGAAATGGAATAGTGGCACGCACTACGTATTGCCTTCAGCCAGCCAATCATTCTTCAACAAGGGGTACTCATGAGTTTTAGCATGCATGGTATTGGCGTCTCGGGGGGTATAGCCATTGGTTATGCGCAACTCGTCTCCCATACCACGCTAGAGGTCGCTCACTACGCGCTGCCGCTGGAACACGTTCCCCAAGAGTTAGCTCGGTTCGACCACGCCATTGCTGCCGTGCGCGAAGATTTGCAAAATTTACGCGCCAACGTTCCGAGTAATGCACCCGCCGAGTTTGATGCCTTCCTCGGCATGCATTTGATGATCTTAAACGATTCCACGCTCTCCAAAGTTCCCAAGCAAATAATTCAAAGTCAGCAATGCAATGCCGAGTGGGCGCTGAAACAGCAAATGGATAGTCTGCTCGAGCAATTCGAGCAGATGGAAGACAGTTATTTGCGGGAACGTAAAACTGATGTCGTGCAAGTTATCGAGCGGGTGTTAAAAGCACTCATGGGCTACCCCAGCCATGCGCCCGAGCCAAATAGCCAAGAACAAAGCAGCATTTTGGTGGCGCATGACCTTTCCCCCGGCGATATGATTCTTTATAAGCGTCATCACTACGCCGGCTTCATTACTGATGTGGGTGGTGCGACGTCGCACACGGCGATTTTAGCGCGAAGTTTAAACATTCCCTGCGTCGTCGCGCTACACGGCGCGCGTGAGTTAATCCATGAGCAAGAAATTATTATTGTCGATGGCAGCCAAGGCGTTGTTTTAGTTAATCCAGATAAGCAAATTCTTGCTGAATATAAGTTACGGCAAAGCCAGTTTGATATCGAGCGGCAAAAATTAAAGCGCCTAAAATCTGCCGCCTCCAATACATTAGACGGTACCCCAATTGAATTGCAAGCCAACATAGAATTGCCCGACGACATCGCCGAAGTAAAAGCCAGCGGTGCCACCGGCGTGGGTTTATTCCGTACCGAATTTTTGTTCTTAAACCGTGAAGATTTGCCCGACGAAGAAGAACAATTCGTGGCCTATCGCAAAGTGGCTGAAGCCATGCGCGGCATGCCAGTTGTTATTCGAACTTTAGACTTGGGTGCGGATAAAAATATTTCTGAATTTGAGCGCAACGCTGCCAATCCGGCGCTAGGTTTGCGCGCCATTCGCCTCTGCTTGGCTGAGCCACAACTTTTTCACACTCAATTGCGCGCACTATTGCGAGCCTCGCATTATGGCAACGTCAAACTACTAATCCCCATGCTCTCGTCCATACCCGAACTAGAACAGGTGCTAGTACTAATTAAGCGCGCTCAAGAAACGCTCGCCGACCAAAAGCTGCCGTTTAATCCTAATATTGAAATCGGCGGCATGATAGAAATTCCCGCAGCGGCATTATCCGTGCAAGCATTTGCGAAGCGTTTGGATTTTCTCTCCATTGGTACCAACGACTTGATTCAATATACCTTGGCAATCGATCGCACCGATGATAGCGTCGCTCATCTTTATAATCCGCTACATCCGGCAGTTCTACAGCTGATTGCTTACGCCATACGGCACGCGCACAAAGCCGGGGTGCCC
>CAYYOS010000166.1:0-4499 GCA_964473355.1 uncultured Burkholderiales bacterium
CCGCGATTGTGGGTGTCTAATACATCTGTTAGAGTAAAAGCTCTTCTTCCTCACAGTGCGAAATGTCATGCGCATAATCTTAGCAATCTTCGCTACCTTTTATTTCCAGCAAGCCGCCGCCGATCTGCCGCAAACTATTGTTAAGGTTAAGCGTTCTGTGGTGGCGGTCGCCACAGTTCAACAGCTGCGCAGCCCGCCGATTAATTTGCTGGGTACGGGTTTTGTCATCGGGGACGGCCAATACGTCGTCACCAGCGCCCACATGTTGCCACCACTTTTAGACAAAGAAAAAAAAGAAGTCTTGGCGGTACTAAGCGGCCAGGGGGATAAAGTAAAAATTCATCAAGCCGAGTCCGTGTTGGTTGATACTGTCCACGACGTTGCGCTGCTAAAAATTTCCGAAAAGCTTCCCGCCTTAAGTTTAGGGAATCCCGATGAAATACAGGAAGGCCAAACTATGGCGTTTACCGGCTTTCCCCTGGGCGGCATGGTGGGCATTTATCCGGTCACGCATCAGGGCATCGTCTCCGCGATCACACCGATCGTGATGCCGGGGCGAAACGCGCAAAGCTTGGACGTTAAAGTCATTAAAGCGTTAGTTTCACCCTTTAAAGTCGTGCAACTGCATGCGGTGGTCTATCCTGGTAATAGCGGCAGCCCGGTTTACCACCCGGAGACCGGCATGGTGTATGGCGTTATTATGGGTACCTTGGTCAAAGGATTAAAGGAAAACGCGCTGCCGAACCCCAGCGCAATTTCATATGCGATACCGATCAACTTTGTGCGCGACTTGCTGGACAAAGCAGGCGTTAAAGCTGCGCCATAATTGCCAGCGTTGCCTCCAGCAGAAAAGTCATCTCGTCCTCGTTGATGGTATAAGGCGGCATAAAGTAAACGGTATTGTTTATCGGTCGTAATATAACTTGCCGCTCCAACGCTTTTTTCGCAAAGTTTCTAGCGAATGCCCTGTCATCACTTTCCACATCAAAAGCCCAGATCATCCCCGTATTGCGCCAATGTCTAATTTTTGGGTGGCCGGCCAATTCCAAGCTCGCGCCGTTAAAAAATTCTTGTTTGCGCTGGTTGGCGGCGATGATGTCGTCGCTTTTAAAAATGGCCAAGCTTGCGAGCGCCGCACTACAGGCCAGCGCATTGCCGCTATAAGAATGCGAATGTAAAAAACCCCGTTTTAAGTCGGGTGAGTAGAATGTCTGATAGATCTCATCCCTCGCCAACACCACCGACAGCGGCAAATAGCCGGCAGAGATGCCCTTAGAAAGACAAAGTAAATCCGGCTCGATATCGGCAGCCTCACAGGCAAACATAAAACCGGTACGGCCAAACCCGACCGCAATCTCGTCGGCGATTAAATGAACTTGGTAGCGATCGCAAATTTCTCGGGCACGCTGAAGATAGACCGGATGGTACATCCCCATGCCGGCCGCCCCCTGAACCAAGGGCTCCAAGATAAACGCCGCGGTGATATCGCCATACTCCTGAAGGTAGTCTTCCAACTCTTTGGCGCATCGTAGCGCAAAATCCCCGGCGGATTCGCCAGGCTCAGCGTGGCGCCAATCGGGCGTGGGCACGCGCACGGTTTTATACAAGAGTGGTGCGTATAACTCGCTAAAAAGCGGGATATCGGTCACAGAAAGCGCGCCTAACGTCTCGCCGTGATAGCCCTGCCGTAAACTGACGAACCCGGTTTTGCCATGCTGGCCTCGATTTTGCCAGTATTGATAGCTCATTTTCAGCGCGATTTCGACCGCGGACGCCCCATCGCTACCGTAAAAGCAATGCCTTAGGCCCCCGGGCGCGAGCTCGCTGAGTAAATCCGAAAGCATTTCTACTGGTGGATGGCTAAAGCCCGCCAGCAGAGTATGGGAGAGCTTGCCAAGCTGAGCTTGGATTGCGGCATTGATGCGTGGGTTATTATGGCCAAACAAATTTACCCACCACGAGCTAATGGCGTCCAAATAGCGATGGCCATCTGCCTCATACAACCATACCCCTTGGCCGGTTTCGATGGAAATCGGCGGATCAGACTCCTGCCACTGCATTTGGGTGCAGGGATGCCAAAGGGTATCCGCTTTTGTTTTCAATTTATCTTTAGCCTTGATTTTTATTCCCTAAATCACTACTATTAGCACTCATCAAGTGTGAGTGCCAGTGACAAACACGCTTTAATTTCTGGAAAAGCCAGACACCAGCCTGGCGTAAGCTTTACCAGCTATTTTTTTCAAGGAGCTAATAAATGAAGATTCGTCCCTTACATGATCGCGTTATTGTCAAGCGCGTGGAAGAAGAACGCAAGACTGCCTCGGGTATTGTAATCCCCGATGCCGCCGCAGAAAAACCGGACCAGGGTGAAGTGAAAGCCGTGGGCGCGGGCAAGATTATGGACGACGGTAAGGTGCGTCCGATTGCACTCAAAGTCGGCGACCGGGTTTTGTTTGGAAAGTATTCCGGACAATCCGTAAAAGTTGAAGGCGAAGAATTGCTCGTGATGCGTGAAGAAGACATCATGGGCGTCATCGAATAAGCATCGCTTTAAAGCCAAATAATTTCTAGGAGAATCAAATGCCAGCAAAAGACGTAAAATTTAGCGACGCAGCGCGTTTCAGGATGGTAACGGGCGTCAACGTATTAGCCGACGCCGTTAAAGTAACTTTGGGCCCTAAGGGCCGCAACGTGATTTTGGATCGCTCATTTGGCGCGCCGACCATCACTAAGGACGGCGTATCGGTCGCCAAAGAAATCGAACTTAAAGATAAGTTTGAAAACATGGGTGCGCAGATGGTTAAAGAAGTCGCCAGCAAAACCAGCGATGTCGCGGGTGACGGCACAACGACTGCAACCGTACTTGCCCAAGCAATCATCCGTGAAGGCATGAAGTTTGTTGCCGCCGGTATGAATCCTATGGATTTGAAACGCGGTATCGATAAAGCAGTTACGGTTACCGTTGAAGAGCTAAAGAAAAATTCCAAGCCTTGCACCACGAATAAAGAGATTGCTCAAGTCGGTAGCATTTCTGCCAATGCGGATAGCTCGATTGGTGACATCATTGCCGAAGCCATGGAAAAAGTTGGCAAAGAAGGTGTGATTACCGTTGAAGACGGCTCCGGTCTGCAAAGTGAACTGGAAGTCGTGGAAGGAATGCAGTTTGATCGCGGCTACCTCTCGCCTTATTTCATCAACAACCCAGACAAGCAAATTGCTGCGCTGGAAAATCCTTTTATTCTTTTGCACGACAAGAAAATTTCCAATATTCGCGATCTACTGCCAGTATTGGAGCAAGTGGCTAAAGCGGGTCGCCCTTTATTAATTATTTCCGAAGATGTAGATGGCGAAGCATTGGCTACATTAGTGGTAAACAACATCCGCGGCATTTTGAAAACGTGCGCTGTTAAAGCACCCGGATTTGGTGATCGCCGCAAAGCGATGTTGGAAGATTTAGCCGTGTTAACCGGTGCCACCGTGATAGCCGAAGAAGTTGGTTTGACTCTGGAAAAGGCCCAGCTAACCGATTTAGGGCAAGCTAAGCGCGTGGAAGTCGGTAAAGAAAACACCACCGTTATCGATGGCGCGGGCGATGCAAAAAACATCGAAGGCCGCGTTAAACAAATTCGCAAACAAATCGAAGATGCGACTAGCGACTACGACAAAGAGAAGTTGCAAGAACGCGTCGCTAAATTAGCGGGCGGTGTTGCGCTCATTAAAGTGGGTGCCGCAACCGAAATGGAAATGAAAGAAAAGAAAGCCCGTGTTGAAGATGCGCTACACGCGACCCGTGCAGCGGTAGAAGAAGGTATTGTTGCCGGCGGCGGGGTGGCACTGCTACGTGCACGTTCTGCCATTGCCAACTTAAAAGGCGATAACGAAGACCAAAACGCCGGTATCAAAATCGTCTTACGCGCTTTGGAAGAGCCGTTACGCCAAATCGTGGAAAACGCCGGTGAAGAGCCTTCGGTTATTGTTGCTCAGGTGTTAGCGGGCAAAGGTAACCATGGTTACAACGCTGCGACCAACGAGTACGGCGACATGGTGCAGATGGGTGTCTTAGATCCAACCAAAGTCACCCGCTATGCGTTGCAAAACGCGGCCTCCGTGGCCGGCTTAATGCTGACCACCGACGCAATGGTTGCCGAGCTTGCCGAAGATAAACCGGCCGGCGGCGGGGGTGGTGGCGGCGGTATGGGTGGCATGGGTGGTATGGGTGGCATGGACGGCATGATGTAATTTGGCCTTGCCAGAAATTAAAAACCCCGCTACGGCGGGGTTTTTTTTTGCCAGCGTTTGCGTGAATCTGCCATCCAGCCTATACTCGCCCATAGCGGTATGAAGAAACTGTAACGTTGCTCCCATTTTTTTGAGCGACTCCAAAAACTCCTTTCCTAGTAGTTCGTTCTGTTACGGCGTCTAGCGCCGATAATTCGAGGCGTGCCAACGCCCAGCTAAAACTTTGCGCATTGTTTTTCACTTCGTGAGGAGAGATATAT
>CAYYOS010000167.1:0-4493 GCA_964473355.1 uncultured Burkholderiales bacterium
TCGTTTTGCGGTAAGAGCCAACACGAAGTCCGCAAACTAATCGCCGGTCCATCGGTGTTTGTCTGTGACGAGTGTGTGGATCTCTGCAATGACATCATACGGGAAGAAGTTGCCGGAGATCAAAACGCTAAGGGCGTGTCGGACTTACCAGTTCCCCAGGAAATCTGCCAGATTTTGGACCAATACGTTATTGGTCAAACCAACGCTAAGAAAATTCTTTCGGTTGCGGTTTACAACCATTATAAGCGCTTAAAAAACGTTACCAAAAACGATGAGGTGGAGCTCGCCAAGAGCAATATTTTAATGGTGGGCCCCACAGGCTCGGGCAAAACCCTGCTAGCGCAGACATTGGCCCGACTATTAAATGTGCCGTTTGTAATCGCTGATGCGACTACCTTAACCGAAGCTGGCTATGTCGGCGAGGATGTCGAAAACATTATTCAAAAACTGCTGCAAAAATGTGATTACGATATTGAAAAGGCGCAACGGGGCATTGTTTACATCGATGAAATCGATAAAATTTCGCGCAAATCTGACAACCCTTCCATTACCCGCGATGTTTCCGGTGAGGGCGTGCAACAAGCCTTATTAAAATTAATCGAAGGCACGGTGGCATCCGTTCCGCCACAGGGCGGGAGAAAACATCCGAACCAAGAGTTTGTACAAGTTGATACCACCAATATTTTATTTATTTGCGGTGGCGCTTTTGGCGGGTTGGAAAAAATCATTCGCGAGCGTTCAGAAAAAGGTGGCATTGGATTCGGCGCTCAAGTAAAAAGTCGTGATAACCGTAAAGACATCGGTGTGGTATTGCGCGATGTTGAACCCGAGGATTTAATCAAGTATGGCCTCATCCCAGAGTTTGTAGGGCGCTTGCCGGTGGTGGCTACCTTAGAAGATTTAGACGAAAGCGCGTTGATGCAAATCTTAACCCAGCCCAAAAATGCCTTGACCAAGCAATATCAAAAATTGTTTAGCATGGAAGGGGTGGAACTTGAATTTAGAGAACCGGCATTGCTAGCAATCGCTAAAAAGGCACTGGCTAGAAAGACCGGTGCGCGCGGTTTGCGCTCCATTTTAGAGCAGGCTTTGCTGGACCCAATGTTTGAACTACCTTCATTGGAAGATGTCTCGAAAGTGGTCGTTGACGATGGTGTAATAAACGGTGACGGCAAGCCCATTTTAATTTACGCAGATCTGCCTAAGCGCGCTGGAACTCGCTAAGCGCCCAAGATCTAACCAGTCCGTAAATTAATTCAAGACTGTGGCTTGTAAATCCGGCTAGCCACCCTCATTATAGTGTTGTAGCAGTACATTCCATTACTTAAAGGTGCCTCCATGACGGTAGAACAATCAATACCTGACCCCACATCGGAAACTTTCTCTCTACTGCCTCTGCGCGATGTAGTGGTGTTTCCGCATATGGTCATTCCGCTTTTTGTTGGCCGCCCCAAATCTATCAAGGCACTAGAGGCTGCAGTTGAATCTGGCCGGCAGATTATGCTGGTCGCGCAGAAATCTGCCGCGAAAGACGAGCCTGGCATTGAAGATTTGTATCATGTTGGGAGCTTATCCAGCGTGCTGCAGATGTTGAAATTACCTGACGGGACGGTGAAGGTCCTGGTTGAGGGTAACCAACGCGCCAAGGTATCGCAATTTATTGACGCTAAGTCGCATTTTAACGCGGCGACACAAATCGTAGAACAGGCTGTCATTCCTACTGATGATCATGAAATTGAAGCGCTAATGCGTACGCTTTTCGCGCAGTTTGATCAGTATGTCAAATTAAATAAAAAAATTCCGCCGGAGATTTTAACCTCCCTCGCAGGCATTGAAGATGCGGGCCGTTTAGCCGACACGATTGCCGCGCACTTGGCGCTAAAGCTCGAGCAGAAGCAAGAAATCTTAGAGATGTTTGAGGTGCGTAAGCGCCTGGAGCACTTACTGGGATTGCTCGAATCTGAAATCGACATCCTGCAGGTCGAAAAAAGAATACGCGGGCGCGTAAAAAGGCAAATGGAAAAAAGTCAGCGCGAATATTATTTAAATGAACAAGTAAAAGCCATTCAAAAGGAACTGGGTGAACTTGAAGAAGGCGCGGATTTAGATGAGCTGGATAAAAAGATTAAAGCTGCGCATATGCCTAAGGAAGCCTTGGCTAAGGCCGAGGGCGAACTTAAAAAATTACGTTTAATGTCGCCCATGTCGGCAGAGGCAACCGTGGTGCGGAATTATATTGAAGCCTTGGTAAATTTGCCGTGGAAGAAAAAAACTAAAATCAGCAAAGACCTTAGTAAAGCCGAAGGCGTACTTGAGAAGGATCATTATGGTTTGGAAAAAGTCAAAGAGAGAATTGTCGAGTACCTCGCGGTGCAACAGCGTGTCGATAAGTTAAAGGGGCCGATACTTTGTTTGGTCGGCCCGCCCGGAGTAGGTAAAACTTCACTGGGGCAGTCGATCGCGCGCGCGACCAATCGCAAATTTATTCGCATGGCCTTGGGAGGCGTGCGCGATGAGGCGGAAATTCGCGGTCATCGCCGGACCTATATTGGCTCCATGCCCGGTAAGATTCTCCAAAGTCTAAGCAAGTCTGGCGTGCGTAATCCATTGTTTCTGTTAGATGAAGTAGATAAAATGGGCACCGATTTTCGTGGTGATCCGTCATCCGCCTTGCTGGAAGTTTTGGACCCCGAGCAGAACCATACCTTTGTCGACCACTATATGGAAGTGGAATATGACTTGTCGGAAGTGATGTTTGTCGCGACCGCTAACTCCTTAAATATTCCGCTACCCTTGTTAGACCGCATGGAAGTTATTCGTCTAGCCGGATATACGGAAGACGAGAAAATAAATATCGCCGTGCGTTATCTTTTACCCAAGCAGCTTAAGGTACATGGGCTACGCAGCGAAGAAGTTAGCATAGCCGAATCGGTATTCCGCGATATTGTGCGTTATTACACCCGAGAAGCGGGCGTGCGTAGCTTAGAACGCGAAATAGCAAAGATTAGCCGCAAGGTTGTGAAAGCGCTATTGCTGCAAAAGGGAACGCGTAAGGCGAAGGTTGCAGTCAATTCCCGAAATCTGGATAAATATTTGGGCGTGCGACGCTTTAGCTATGGCATGGCGGAGCAAAACAACCAAGTTGGTCAAGTCACGGGGCTTGCTTGGACGGAAGTCGGCGGCGAATTGCTTACTATAGAAAGCGTAGCCTTACCCGGTAAAGGCAAACCCATTACTACCGGAAAATTGGGCGAGGTAATGCAGGAATCCGTGCAAGCAGCCTTGTCTGTGGTGCGTAGTCGCGCTAATTTGCTGGGCATTTCTGAGGATTTCTACCAAAAAAATGATATCCATATTCATTTGCCAGAAGGGGCTACACCTAAGGACGGCCCGAGTGCCGGTATTGGAATTTGTACGGCAATTGTTTCCTCGCTGACGGGAATTCCAGTGCGCGCTGATGTAGCCATGACGGGGGAAATCACGCTGCGCGGGGAAGTTCTACCGATTGGCGGCTTAAAAGAGAAATTGCTAGCGGCGCATCGTGGTGGCATCAAAACAGTTCTGATCCCTAAAGAGAACGCCAAGGATCTGGTAGAAATTCCCGACAATATTAAAAATAAGCTAGAAATTTACCCCGTACGTTGGATAGACGAGGTGTTGGCATTATCGCTGGAGCGAAAACCCGAACCACTCCCAGACCCCGGGATTGGCGTCGTAAAAATTCCTGCTAAAGAGGAAGAAATCTCCGATCGTACCTTAATGAAGCATTAAAAAAATCCTGCCCTAGGCGTCGAATTCGCCTAGGGACGAGACTTTGCGACCGCGTGTCCCTTTAGTCCACAGTTTGCTTGCAAGAGGTGGCAAATATTTTTTTCGGGCCTCGCGTGTAATTTGTTATTGTTGCGGGGGGCTATCTGGGTGCAAATCCACCAGGGATAAAGCTTAGCGCGATTGTAAATTAAATTTATTTTTTGGATTATTGCTTGACATAAGCTTTTGTGCCTTGATATAAAGACATCTCCAGGATTTTTTCTTCTAAAGAACCTTCCTGTTTTACTAACCGATCGAAAGGGGACACCACGTGAATAAATCTGAACTAATTGACGCAATAGCAAAATCTGCCGACCTCTCCAAAGCTTCTGCGGGACGCGCCTTGGACGCAACCATTGCTTCAGTAAAAACTGCAATGAAAAAAGGCGATATGATTACGCTGGTTGGATTTGGCACGTTTTATGTTGGCAAACGCGCAGCGCGTAATGGTCGTAATCCCCGTACGGGCGGGACAATTAAAATCAAAGCCGCCAAGGTACCAAAGTTTCGTGCTGGAAAAGCGCTGAAAGATGCGGTAAACTAAAGCGCGCAGCAACGCTTCAGACGATCTTAACTACGCCTATAGGGCGAGATACCGGGTAAACCAGTCGTGATCGAGCTAAAGGGGTGCTTAGCTCAGCTGGTAGAGCGTCGCCCTTACAAGGCGAATGTCGGGGGTTCGA
>CAYYOS010000168.1:0-4489 GCA_964473355.1 uncultured Burkholderiales bacterium
ATAAAAACGCTCGTCACCGATCTGCTCGAAATCGAGCATGCGCCGGTAAAACGGTGCATGACGGGGGGTTACTTCGATCAATGCATCGGTCACACCGTGAATCAACCCGTATAAATAGGCGATATTGATCATACCGGCAAGCACTTGTTTGTTGCCACTGCGTTCGTTGACCGCGAGCTTGGTTATTTCGCCTAATTTGCAGCCCCGTGCGCGCAGCGCGTCAACTTCCGACTTATACCGCTCATCTGCGCATAATCCGGATGAAGAATCGTAACCGATATTCAAGCTCCCGACGATATTCTCGTCGAGGTAAGTGAGCAAGGTGATGCGGTTTGGTTGCTTTAAGATTTCGGATGCTTGATAACCTCGCCAGGCGTAACGTTGCTGGACAAGCAGCGTCGCGGCGCTGTGCGAAGCTTCGGTCTGCGCGACCCGGATTTTGAACTGCTGTTCCGTGAAAGTTTGGCCGCTTTCGTTGGACGCGCTATCCAAGTCGGGACATAAATCTTTCAGCCGAGAGGACTTCGGAATACTTACGATCGTTTCATAGAATTCGTCCGCCGCATGCATCTCACTTACGCTGAATGCATTTTTTTCTTTTGAAACCATGTGACTATCGACCCGTCATGAACAAATTATGCCTTTCGGCTCATTATAGCGCCATAGCAAGCAAAATATAGAGAGTGTCATAGAACCGCCGCGCGCAAATCTCAGAGTTCGCCGAAATCATTGCCCGGCTACTGCGTTTGCAACTCAAACAAGTTATGACGGGCCTGGAATTCGGTTACGACTTCAGGGGCTAGAAAACCGGCGCGGTCGTGGAAGAGGTTCGCTGGTGATAAGGTAGGCGTTGCTGATCTGTGACGTCGCGCCGGACCAGATAGCCGCTGCGATGTCGCGAGCCAGACCGAATTTAAAGCAATTGCATCATTGCGCGGCCTGCTTGGTATGGGTTGACGAACAAAACAAACCCCCTCGTCGGATAACTTTAAAGGCTTTTTGAGTGCCATATAAGTGCCGCGAGCGTAGGTACCAACCAACGGTTGGTATATCAAACAACGTTAGCAGGGTGGTTTGAGACAAAGAAAAAGCCGCTATGCGCTTAAACATACGGCTTCTCAAGCTTCATGAGACGGTGAAACTATCTAAAATGGTGGAGGCGGGGGGAATCGAACCCCCGTCCGCAAGTCCTCTACAGGCAGTTCTACATACTTAGTCAGATTATTTAATTTAGCCTGAAGCCCGCCAACCGACAAGCTGGATTCAAGCGAGTTACCTTGGATTTAATGCTACTTAAAGTAACCCTAAGCAGCACGATCTCATGTAAATGACTCTGCACTCTTAGTCTTGCGACTTTGAGCCCGGCCCATGAGATGCCGGTGCAGAGTCTAACCGGTATTAAGCGGCTAGAGCGTAGTTTTCGTCGTTTGCGACTATTACGTTTCAGCGGATTTACAAGGTGACTGAAACCTTGGTATGCCCTACACTGCTTCGCAACCCACGTCGAAACCGGGTCGCCCCCAGTACTCCTTCGAATGCTAATTTAAGCATTAGTTCGATTATTTTACGCCAATTAAGCCGGCTTCGGCAGATATTCTAGGGGTTATTTAAAAACCTCGCCCCTAGCACTGGTCCGGCCCTGCGTGACGTCAACTCACCACCATCGCAATGCCGGAACAGTGAAACTTAAAACGGTCTGGCGCAAAGGATGTAATTAACGTCGGTATCTTTGGTTAACGCGTAAACGCGGCTGAGCGGATTGTAAGACATGCCTATGACGCTAACCGGCGTGAGCTTAGCGTCACGACAAAATGCGGAGAGTTCGGAAGGTTTGATTAGCTTAGCGTACTCGTGTGTGCCGCGCGGTAATAGGTTGAGCACATATTCCGCGCCGATGACAGCTAGCAGATAGGCTTTTAAATTGCGATTAATAGTGGAAAAAAACACATGGCCCCCGGGTTTTACTAAAGCTGCGCAGGCCCTCACAATACTCGCCGGCTCCGGCACATGCTCTAACATTTCCATGCAAGTAATCACATCAAAAGTATGGGGTTTTTGCGCGGCCAAGGCCTCGGCGGAAACTAACTCGTAATCAACCGGCACGCCGCTTTCGAGTTTATGCAGTTTGGCCACATTCAATGCTGCCTCACCCAAGTCTATCCCCAACACTTCGGCGCCCGCATTGGCCATGGCTTCGGATAATATGCCGCCGCCGCAGCCGATATCTAAAACTTTTTTGCCCGTTAAACTAACGGCGGCATTAATGTAATTTAAGCGCAGAGGATTGATATCATGCAGCGGTTTAAACTCGCTGGTTTTATCCCACCAGCGGTGCGCAAGTTCGGCAAATTTATTTAATTCAGCTTGATCTACGTTCATAGAGACATTTTTGCACAGCTGCTTATCGCATACAACTAAATGCGTATCGCGTTTTGCCAATAGGCCGCGCGTGACTTGAGATCTTTCATATCCATGGTCACTAGCTCCCGATCCTCCAATAGTAATGCGCCGTTCACCCAAACGTGACTGACATTTTCCCGGCTGGCCGCATAGACCAATTGTGCCGCGACATCATAGCAAGGAGACGTTTCAATTTCCGATAGATTGACTGCGGTGATGTCCGCTACCTTTCCTACAATCAAAGAACCAATTTTGTCATCCCAGCATAGCGCTTTGGCGGCATTGAGGGTTGCCATTTGCATGGCTTCATGAGCGGGCAACACCGTCGCGCCATTCTGCCCTTTAGCCAGTAGTGCGGCTAAGCGCATTTCACTAAACATGTCCAGCTTGTTGTTACTGGCCGCGCCGTCCGTGCCTATACCCACATTAACGCCGGCGTTCTTCATTTGAACAACCGGTGCGATGCCGCCACCCAACTTCAAGTTTGAGGTCGGGCAGTGTGCGATGTGGCAACCATTTTGCGCGAGCAGAGTTATCTCTTGTTCGTTAAGATGCACGGCGTGCACGCCGATAAAAGCAGGAGACAATAAATCCAGCCCCTGTAATCGCGCCAAGGGGCGCACGCCATATTTGTCCAGGCTGTGTTTTATTTCATCCTGGGTCTCATGAATGTGCATGTGAATTGGGGTGTTGGTTTCCGCGGTTTGAGCGGCGATTTTCTTGAACGTGCTATCGCTAATCGTATAGGGACCATGCGGCGCCATACAAAATTGCAGCAAGGGGTGGCGGGCGTAGTTATCCCGCAGGGCAAAACCCTTTGCTAAATATTCGTCGGCGTGGCTCGCGTAGGCGGTCGCAAAGTCTATCACCACCATGCCGATAGCGGCACGCATTTCGCTGGCCAGCACCGCTTCAATGGCGGCTTCCGGAAAAAAATACATATCATTAAAGCAAGTGACTCCGCCTCTTAACATTTCCGCACAGGCAATCATGGTGCCATCTAGGGCAAAAGCAGGGCTTAGGTGCTTAGCCTCTAGCGGCCAGATATGCTGCGCCAGCCAATCCATAAGCGGGCGATCATCCGCCACGCCGCGGAGCAGGGTCATCGCCGCGTGCGTATGTAGGTTTATTAAGCCCGGGATAAGCACGTGCTCATCCAGTATAAAATGGTTTCGAGCCACATAGCGGTGAGGGATCTCCCCCCTAGGCAGTATCGCTACGATCTTCCCTGCGGAGATCGCCACGGCGTGATTCTCCAATATGACCCCCGCCGGTTCCACTGGGAGGATCCATTTAGCTTCGATAACGGTATCGATGGTTAGTAGGGACATGGCAACCCGAAGTGTAGGCAAAAAAAAGCCCCGCGGGAAGCGGGGCTTTTAATTTGGTACCTTAGATTAGCGTTGTGTTGGACGCTGTACTTTAACTTCTAATACCACACGGCGGTCTGGCTGTAGGCAAGCAATGAGTTTCTTATTGCGGCGATTCTCTGGGCCACCTTTGCAGTCGGTGGTAACAGGCTCGGCTTCTCCACGACCCACGGCTTCAATGCGACCGGCTTCAATACCTTTGCTGATCAGGTAGTTCTTCACAGCTGCGGCACGGCGGTCGGATAGTGCTTGGTTGTAAGCATCGGAACCGATTCTGTCGGTATGGCCGGTAACCAATACTACTTCCACCTGCGGGAATTGTTTCATTTTGCCAACCACGTCATCCAGCGCTGCTTTGCCTTCTGGGCGCAACACGGCTTTATCGAAGTCGAACAGTGTTTCGGCGCGCAATGTTACCTTTTCGAAAGCGGCTTTTTCAGGACCGGCGGCGGGTGGTGTTGGGGCTGGAGCTGGGGGAGGAGGCGCGGCCTTAACGGGTTCTTTTTTAGGCGCTTGCACTACTTTAACTAAGCTCGGATCGCATTCTGCAACTGCATTAGCTGGCGTCCAATAGCCAGTACGCCAGCATTCCCCATAGCTGTTCTTAACAAAGTGATTGTCGGTGTCCATAAGATAACCCTGAGTCGGCTGGGGCTTATGGGCGTGAGCCAGATTTATTCCGGCGGCCGATAAAGCTAGCGCTGCTGCCAGGCTGACTG
>CAYYOS010000169.1:0-4440 GCA_964473355.1 uncultured Burkholderiales bacterium
GAGCGATCCCCGTTACTCGCCGCCCAGGAAATAGTTTGTACCAGCGCGGGCCGTTCGCCGTTCCAAAGTTTAGAAAATTCGTCTTTTAGGTTCTGAAAACCCTCGGGGGTAATATAGTTTTTTACCGCAGGGCTGGCGTCTTCCTCTGGAAGTTCAAGTTCTTCATTATCGCCTTCCGGCTCTTTGGTAAAGGCTTTACTCACTATCAAAACCTAAAATAGGTGCCAACCAGGTTCGCGCTTTTTGAATATCCCAGCCTTTGCGTTGCGCATAGTCACTAAGCTGGTCTTCATTGATCTTACCCACTGCAAAATAAGATGACTCGGGGTGAGAAAAATAAAAGCCGCTTACGGCGGCGGTAGGCAGCATGGCATAGCTTTCTGTAAGAAAAATCCTGGCATTTTCGGTGGCGTTGAGCAAGGCGAATAAAGCACCTTTTTCTGTGTGATCCGGGCAAGCCGGGTAACCTGGTGCGGGGCGAATGCCTCGATATGCCTCTGCTATCAACTGGTCTTTAGCCAATGCTTCGTCGGGGGCGTAACCCCAAAATTCGCGGCGCACGCGTTCATGCATTAACTCTGCAAAGGCTTCGGCAAGGCGGTCGGCTAAGGCTTTTAACATGATACTGTTATAGTCATCGTGACTAGCCTCAAAGTTCTTCACTCGCTCATCGATGCCTACGCCGGTGGTCAGCGCAAAGGCGCCGATATAGTCTTTTTTGCCGAGCTCTTTTGGTGCGATAAAATCAGCTAAGCATAGGTTAGGACGCCCCGGCGGCTTTTCCATTTGCTGGCGTAGGGTGTGATGCACCATAAGCAATTTTTGCCGCGCCTCGTCCTCATAGATTTCGATATCGTCCCCAACACGGCTAGCGGGGAAAATTCCTATGACGGCATTGGCCTGCAGCCATTGTTCCTGGATGATGCGCGCAAGCATGGTTTGCGCATCATTAAATAAATTACGCGCGGCCTCCCCGACCACTTCGTCAGCCAGAATTTTTGGGTAACGGCCGTGTAATTCCCAAGTCTGAAAAAAAGGCGTCCAGTCTATGTAGGGGCTGATCTCCGCCAGCGAATAATTTTTAAATTGTTTCAATCCGATAAATGTGGGGATAGGCGGGGTGTAATTTTTCCAGTCGGTTATTAATCCATGCTGGCGTGCTTCGGAAATGGCGTAGCGTTTTGTTTGTGATTTCTTACCTTTATGGCGGGTTCGAATATCTTCATAGTCTTTTTTAATACCTTGAATATAATTAGTACGCAATTCCGGACTCAAAAGATTCGTGCAAACCCCGACACTACGCGATGCATCCTTGACGTAAATAGTTGGTCCACTGTAGTGCGGTTCGATTTTAACGGCGGTGTGGGTCAGAGAGGTCGTCGCACCACCAATTAGTAAGGGCATGGTAAATTGTTGCCGCTCCATTTCGGAAGCGACGTGCGCCATTTCTTCCAGAGAAGGCGTGATAAGACCCGATAAACCAATGATGTCGGCTTTTTCGTCAATCGCAGTTTGCAAAATCTTAGCGGCCGGCGTCATCACACCTAAATCGACCACTTCATAATTGTTGCATTGCAACACCACCCCCACGATATTCTTGCCGATGTCGTGAACGTCGCCTTTTACCGTAGCCATGATAATTTTTCCTTTTGCTTGGCTGGCGCCGGACAAGGTTTTTTCGGCTTCAATAAAAGGGATGAGATAGGCCACGGCTTGCTTCATGACACGCGCGCTTTTTACCACTTGGGGCAAAAACATTTTCCCGGAACCAAACAAATCGCCGACCACATTCATACCATCCATGAGCGGGCCTTCAATGACGTGTATGGGCCGTTCCGCGCTTAAGCGCGCTTCTTCTGTATCTTCTGCAATATACGTGTTGACACCTTTCACGAGCGCATGGGTAATGCGCTGCCCGACGGGTTGTTCACGCCAGGATAAGTCTTCAACTTGAACTTTGGCGTCCCCCTTCACCGACTCCGCAAATTCCACTAAGCGCTCGGTGGCATCATTGCGACGGTTGAGCAACACATCTTCCACGCGCTCTAACAAGGGCGGAGGAATTTCTTGATACACTCCGAGTTGCCCGGCGTTGACTATGCCCATGGTCATGCCGGCTTGCACTGCGTGATACAAGAATGCCGTGTGTATCGCTTCGCGTACGGCATCGTTGCCTCGAAACGAAAAACTCACGTTAGAAACGCCACCGCTTACTTTGGCATAAGGCAACGTTTGTTTGATGATGCGTGTGGCTTCGATAAAATCCACGGCGTAGTTATTGTGTTCCTCAATGCCGGTGGCTACCGCAAAAATATTCGGATCAAAGATAATATCTTCGGCGGGAAAGCCCACTTCGTTTACTAAAATGTCATAAGATTTTTTGCAGATCTCTACTTTGCGGGCCTGGGTGTCAGCTTGGCCTTGCTCATCAAACGCCATCACGACAATGGCCGCGCCGTACGCCCGCGCCAGTTTTGCACGTTCCACAAACTCTGCCTTGCCTTCCTTCATGCTGATGGAATTGACCACGGATTTACCTTGTACGCATTTTAAGCCAGCTTCGATGACCGACCATTTGGAGGAATCAATCATAATCGGCACACGGGCGATATCCGGTTCCGCTGCGATTAAATTTAAATACTTAACCATGGCAGCCTCGGCATCCAGCATGCCCTCATCCATGTTGATGTCGATGATTTGCGCGCCATTTTCCACTTGGCTGCGCGCGACCGTTAAGGCTTGATCAAAATCTCCCTGGATAATTAAGCGCGCGAACGCTTTCGAACCGGTAACGTTGGTACGCTCGCCAACATTGACAAACAGCGTATCGTCGCCAATGTTGAAGGGTTCTAAACCAGAAAGTCGACATTTTTTTTCGATCTCCGGGCGTATTCGTGGTGGAAGATTTTCCACCGCTTCCGCAATCGCGCGAATATGCGCCGGGGTCGTGCCGCAACAACCACCCACAATATTAATAAAGCCACTTTGCGCGAATTCTTGTATTAATCCCGCCATGTATTCCGGGGTTTCGTCGTATTCCGCAAACTCATTGGGCAATCCGGCATTTGGGTGGGCGCTGACAAAGACATCGGCGATACCAGATAATTCTTGTATATGCGGGCGCAAATCTTTTGCGCCGAGCGCGCAGTTGAGGCCTATGGAAAATGGCTGCATATGACGCAAGGAATTCCAAAACGCTTCGACGGTTTGCCCCGACAGCGTGCGCCCGGATAAGTCCGTGATCGTACCCGAGATCATCACCGGTAATTTAACGCCACGCGCGATAAAAGTTTGTTCGATGGCGAACAACGCGGCTTTGGCATTAAGCGTGTCAAAAATAGTTTCAACCATGAGTAAATCAACGCCCCCATCCATTAAACCGCGAATGGCTTCCTTATAAGCGCTAACCAATTCGTCGAAGCTGGTATTGCGAAAACCGGGATCGTTGACGTCCGGTGAAATGGATGCGGTGCGGTTAGTGGGGCCTAATACCCCAGCTACAAATCGCGGCCTATCAGGTGTTCTAGCTTGCATTGCTTTTGCTGCGCCAACCGCCAGCTGTGCCGCTGCAAAATTTAGCTCGTGCACTAAATCTTCCATATGGTAATCAGCCATGGCGATGGCGGTGGAATTAAAGGTATTGGTTTCAAGAATGTCTGCCCCCGCTTCTAGGTAAGCCATATGAATGGCCTCAATAATGCGGGGCTGGGTCAGGCTTAAAAGATCGTTATTGCCTTTTAGTTCGTGGGGAAAATCGGCGAAACGAGCACCTCTATAGTCGGCATCGGTCAGCCGATATCCTTGGATCATGGTGCCCATAGCGCCATCGAGCAGCAAAATGCGTTCTGTCGCCAGTTGATTTAGCAGGGAAGTTCGGGACATAATTAATTGATCGCGTTAAAAAAACTGGTCAGCGCTATTACTGGGGCATATACTTAAACTACACCAACCAAATCAGTTAATAAATTGCAACATCTTACCCCAAAACAGGCATTTGATTTTTTAATTGCGCGACCCGACGCCGTGTTCATTGACGTGCGTAGCGAGATGGAGCACTTCTTTGTCGGCCACCCCAAAGGTTCGATTCTTATACCATGGAATGACGGCCCGGACTGGGAAATTAATCCGCATTTTGTGGCGCATGTCAAAAAGGCCGCCTCAACCAACCGCCCGCTTATTTTAATATGTCGTAGCGGCAATCGCTCCGCGGAAGCGGGTGGCGTGTTAGAGCAATCCGGATTTACCGACGTTTATAATGTATTGCATGGTTTCGAGGGAAACTTAGACAGCGATCATCACCGCAATTCTATCAATGGTTGGCGCTCTGAGGGCCTGCCATGGGAGCAATGTTAGTTGGCCGCTTTACTCAAGCAAACCTTATCGATAGAACCGGACGTGCAGCATTTTGTGGGGTTTTTATTTGTAGCTATCGAAACCCTG
>CAYYOS010000170.1:0-4222 GCA_964473355.1 uncultured Burkholderiales bacterium
CATGGGCTTAGTTACCGCCTATGCAAAAAGCTTATCCGATGGCATGAAAGTTAATGTAAAGGTGGAGGGGCCTGGCGCATTGGCGGCGTATGAAGATGGTAAGAAGTTTTACTTTACCCGCCGTGGTCAGCTAAATTTTTCCTGCGCCACCTGCCATATTGACAATCCCGGCAATAAAATCCGTACCGAGCTCCTTTCTCCCATGGTAGGCCAAGCCGCTCACTGGCCAGAGTTTCGTCAGGGTACGGAACTCACTACCTTACAAGGACGCTTTAAACAGTGCAACAGCCAAGTCCGAGCTGTCCCATTGGAAAACAATTCTGAAGCGTATAACAACCTGGAGTATTTTTTAACCTATATGAGTAACGGCTTACCAATGGAAACTCCCGTATTTCGTAAATAAGCTGTAAAATCCCAAACAAAGCTTGAGGCTTGCCTCAAGCTTTGTTTTATGTAGCGTACAACTTTCACCCTTTGATTTGGAGTAACACTTATGTCTATGAGCCGTCGGGAATTTCTACAATTGTTAGCGGTTTCCGCTGCTTCTGGGTTTGCGCTTGATAGTAAGCCCGCCCTATCAGCGAACGCCCCCGGCGAGCTGTATACCTTGCCGAAATTTGGCAATGTCTCCTTGCTACATTTTACCGATTGCCACGCCCAGCTTTTGCCGATTTATTTTCGCGAGCCTAACGCTAATATCGGCGTCGGCGTAAGCGCCGGGCGCCCACCCCATTTAGTGGGTGACAAATTTTTAAAATACTACAACGTCAAAGCAGGTACTCCTGAGGCCCATGCTTTTACTTATCTGAATTTTGAGCAAGCTGCGCGCACCTACGGTAAGGTAGGCGGGTTTGCACACCTTGCGACCCTAGTCAAGAATGTTAGGGCGCAACGTCCTAACGCTTTATTGCTGGATGGCGGCGATACCTGGCAAGGTTCTGCTACCGCTTTGTGGACCAAAGGTCAGGATATGGTAGACGCCTGCAAACTGCTAGGCGTAAATGTTATGACCGGCCACTGGGAATTTACCTACGGCGCGCAACGCGTCAAACAAGTTATAGATAACGATTTTAAAGGTAAGATTGATTTCGTCGCGCAGAACGTGAAAACCGCTGACTTCGGCGATGATGTTTTCCCGCCTTATGTGATGAAAACCATGAACGGCGTTCCGGTGGCCATAGTTGGACAGGCTTTTCCTTATACACCTATCGCCAACCCGCGCCATTTTGTTCCCGACTGGAGCTTTGGTATTCAAGACGACTCCATGCAAAAAGTCGTCAACGAGGCGCGCAGTAAAGGCGCCCAAGTTGTCGTGGTGCTTTCCCATAATGGCATGGACGTTGACTTGAAAATGGCGAGTCGTGTGACGGGCATAGATGCCATTCTCGGCGGCCATACCCACGATGCTATTCCCGCGCCATCCATTGTTAAAAATGCCAAAGGACAAACATTAGTCGTGAATTCTGGTTCTAACGGTAAGTTTTTATCCGTACTAGATTTAGACGTTAAGAGTGGCAAGGTAGCGGATTTCCGTTATCGACTGCTGCCAGTTTTCTCAAACTTAATTGAAGCTGACCCCGCGATGACCGCTTTGATCAAAAAGCACCGCGCGCCATTTGAAGCCAAGCTGGCTGAGAAATTGGCCGTAACTCAAGATACCCTTTATCGCCGCGGCAACTTCAATGGCACTTATGATCAATTGATCCTTGATGCGATGATGGAAGTCAAAGGCGCAGATGCAGCCTTTTCGCCCGGGTTCCGTTGGGGAACGTCACTTTTGCCCGGCGATACCATCACCATGGAGCACGTCATGGATCAGACGGCAATTACCTACCCCTTCTCCACGCTTACCGACATGACCGGTGCAACTATTAAGACTGTATTAGAAGACGTGTGCGACAATTTATTTAATGCCGATCCCTATTACCAGCAAGGCGGCGATATGGTGCGCGTGGGCGGCATTAGCTATACCTGTAGCCCTAATCAAAAAATCGGCAAGCGCATTAGCAATATGACGCTCAAAGGTAAGGCGGTAGAGGCTGACAAGGTTTACCGAGTAGCCGGATGGGCACCGGTTTCCGAGAATGCGCAAGGGCAGCCGATTTGGGAAGTGGTCGCGACCTACCTGCGCTCAAAGAAAACGATTACGGCTCGGCAGCTTAATATGCCTAAGTTGGTCGGCGTGCAGGGGAATTCAGGGCTAGCTTAGCACCGGCTTCGTATGGTCTGTTCCAAAATCCTAATGAGAATGGCCTTTAAAACACGAAACGTGAGTAAGCCCGCTAAAAATGGTTTTTAGGTTTTTAAGGGGTCAGCGGTTTGTTAAGGGGTGGTTTGTTAAGGGGTGGTTTGTTAAGGGGTCGGTTTTTTAAGGGGTCACGGTTTTTTAAGCGGTTTTAAGGGGTCAGAGCCCTTTTAGCAGGACGCCCACGCCTCGGCTGCCCTACTTTGGTCTTAAGCTTAGTCTCGATCTCGGCTTTAAAGTAGGCGTTCCCTAATGGCGTGCCTGTCTGCCAGGCGGCGCTGATTTCTGCCTTCTGCTTTTCATCGATTTGCGCCTTGAATAATGCACGGTAGGCCAACTGACGTGGGGCTGCCAGCTTATCCAAGGCATGATAGAGCGCGTGCGGGGTAAGTAGCGGCGCTTCTCGCCCCTCGGCATTTGCCCGGTAGCTCGACCAGGGGTAGGCCCGTGGGTGATTCACCATGTTAGCGCGAACCGGGTTTAACTCGATATAGCGCATGCAGGTCAATAGATAGGTTTCTTCTTGAATGAGGCTGCCTTTATAACGGCCTTCCCAGAGGGATCCGCTTGTGCCATAAGCATGGTTAATGTAGGGCACATAGCGCCGTCCGACATATTGCATCATGCGGCTCACCCCCTCAATATCCGATGGCGTGGCCAGAATATGTACGTGGTTGGTCATTAAGACATAGGCGTGGATGGCACAATGATAGCGCGTGGCCGCTTCTTGTAACCAATCCAGATAAGCACGGTAGTCTGCTTCTTCATAAAACACCGCTTTGCGACTGTGGCCGCGTTGCACCACGTGAACGGGGACGTCGGGGAGATAAAAGCGGGGCTTTCTGGGCATAGCTCACTTTTGAACGGGGTAACGGGCAAGATAGCATAAGTTGAGCTTTTTTAAAAGGGCTCTGACCCCTTATTTCTTTCTGCCGCCTTATTTCTGCCGCACCAAAAAAAAGCCCCTCCGAGGAGGGGCTTTTCGAATAAGAGGGATGACCCCCTCTATTTACTCGATTTACAGACCACCTAGAATTGCTTGGCGGCAGCTAGCTGGGAAGTACTTCAAGTTGGTTCCGGTTGCAGTGGTACCGCATGACCAACCTTGAATGGGCGTCCCGGCTGTTGCCAAGGCGGTGGTACGGCCTGCGTTTGCAGTTGGCTGCAAAAGTATAGTCGTGCCATCGGCAGCTGAGCCCGTACCCTGAATTGCACCGGATGTAATTAGGCCAGGTCCCGTTACCGTTAGCCCGGCTGCCATGTATTTGGTCGTAACTGCACTGTTGCAACCGGCCGCATCAGCATTCGCCGGAAATGCATTGTTCGCTTGAATGAACTCCGAAACAGCGTTTTTACAAGCGCCAACCTGGAGGTTGACCTCGGTGATCTTTGAGCGAACTGTGTAATCTTGATAAGCAGGTAAGGCTACCGCCGCCAAAATACCGATAATCGCAACCACGATCATCAGTTCTATTAATGTAAAACCTTTTTGCATTGTCTTCATGATAAAACCTCCATTGAGTTAATAAACCAACACGCGATGTGTTTGTAAGGGTAGTGAGCAAGGTCTATGCCAGAGCAGCCTAATCTATGGAACGCTTTGTCTGGCGCGGCGAACAGCCGTGCGGCAGAGCAAAAAGCTGGGGATTTTACTTAATGCCCGCGACTTATGGAAAGATAACCCTTACGGAGCCGTCATAATCTGACGCTAGCCGTCACCTGAGGTGTGGTGTAACGGCAGTGGGTAGCAGAATCGCTGGGCGGAAAATAGCGTAGTAAAACTAATGTAAAACAACTTAAAAATGGTAGGCCGTGCGGGATTCGAACCTGCGACCAACGGATTAAAAGTCCGCTGCTCTACCAGCTGAGCTAACGACCCACGAGAAGACTAGGCATTATGCCTATTGAAGACTGCGAGGTCAATTAAGCTTCGCGCATCATCCGCCAATATTGATATTTCATGGTTAAGGCGGAGCC
>CAYYOS010000171.1:0-4163 GCA_964473355.1 uncultured Burkholderiales bacterium
CTCCGGTATGTACGCCCATTGCGTCGAAGTTCTCGATGGAACAAATAATAATACAGTTATCGTTTTTGTCCCGAACCACTTCCATTTCAAACTCCTTCCACCCGATCACCGATTCTTCTATCAGCAATTCATGGGTAGGGGACGCCTCTAAGCCGCGGTCGCAAATCGCTAAAAATTCCTCGTGATTGTAAGCAATGCCGCCGCCGCTACCGCCCATGGTGAAAGAAGGCCGAATGATAGTCGGGTAACCCACCATAGACTGCACTTGCAGCGCTTCTTCCATACTGTGGGCAAGCGCCGAGCGGGGGGAATTCAACCCGATTTTTTGCATAGCAATCTTAAATTGTTCACGGTCTTCGGCTTTATCAATCGCCTCTTTGGAGGCGCCGATCATTTGCACCTGATATTTTTCTAAGACGCCATGCCGGGCAAGATCCAAAGCGCAATTTAAAGCGGTCTGTCCGCCCATGGTAGGCAGCAACGCATCGGGGCGCTCTTTGGCAATTATTTTTTCAACGATCTGCCAGGTGATAGGCTCGATGTACGTCACGTTGGCTAGGTCAGGGTCCGTCATAATCGTGGCGGGATTAGAATTAACCAAGATCACGCGATAACCTTCTTCACGTAATGCTTTTACTGCTTGCGCACCCGAATAATCAAATTCGCAAGCCTGCCCGATGACAATAGGCCCGGCGCCAATAATAAGTATCGAATGGATGTCTGTGCGTTTGGGCATTAAAAAGTCAACATATTGATTTTATTTTTGCATCAACTTAATAAAGTTATCGAATAAATAAGCGATGTCGCCCGGGCCGGGACTGGCTTCTGGGTGGCCTTGAAAACTAAACGCCGGTTTATCGGTGCGCGCAATACCTTGCAACGTGCCGTCAAACAATGAAGTATGGGTAACCTTTACATTGGCGGGCAATGTGTCCGTATCGACAGCAAACCCATGATTTTGGCTAGTAATCATGACGCGCCCAGTATTTTTGTCCAGCACCGGATGATTGGCACCGTGATGACCAAATTTCATTTTGCTGGTCTTTGCACCGGAAGCGAGCGCCAGCAGTTGATGCCCGAGACAGATCCCAAATGTGGGGATATTATTTTCAACCACATCGCGTATTGCGGAGATGGCGTAATCACAAGGTTCCGGGTCTCCCGGTCCATTGGATAAAAAAACGCCATCGGGTTTCATGGCAATAATCTCCGCTGCCGCTGTTTCTGCCGGCACTACGGTGACGTCACAGCCGCGCTCGCTAAGCATGCGCAAAATGTTGCGTTTGATGCCAAAATCGTAAGCGACGACTTTATATTTCACCGGTGTATCGCTTCGATATCCTGCTCCTAACGCCCACACGCCTTCCTTCCAGGCATAGCTTTTTTTGCAGCTCACCAACTTAGCTAAGTCGGCGCCGGCTAATCCGGCAAATTCCTGCGCCATTTTTAAGGCCGCCTGCTCGTCAATGTCACTCGCCATCAAACAACCATTTTGCGCACCTTTTTCGCGCAAAATGCGGGTTAATTTACGCGTATCGATATCCGCAATGGCGACTACATTATTTCGATTTAAATAATCGCTTAGGCTTTCGGCGTTCCGCCAATTACTCGCCACGGCGGGCAAATCTCTTATGACCAAACCGCTCGCGTAAACTTTAGACGATTCGCCATCTTCAGGATTGGTGCCCGTGTTGCCAATATGCGGATGGGTTAAGGTAACGATTTGCTGAAAGTAGGACGGATCGGTGAGTATTTCTTGATATCCCGTGGTAGCCGTATTAAATACCACTTCACCCACACTGGAACCCGAACGCCCGATGGAAGTGCCCTTAAATACCGTCCCCTCAGCTAGGACTAATATGGCGGGGGTGGTATGCGGCACGTTTAAAATGAACTCCGTAGGCGAGGGTCAAAATGAAAAAGCTGGCAGGCAGCTAAACCGCCCAATTATAAGCTATCCCAGGTTTGTCGGCAAATTGCTTTAAGCGCAACCTCGGCTATTCTGAACGCTTCGCTTTAGTGCCAAAGGCATGTACATTGATATATAGCTAAGTTAGCGAAAACAAAGTTCAAATCGAACAGGCGCTAAAATCGTCCACCGTTTATCAGACCACCCGAGTTATGAAGAAAGGCCACAATGAATGCCGATGAATTGAGATCCCTCCAGGCTCCGTTGAAGGATCAATATCGCCGAACACCTGATGCGGCGCTAGTCACATTGAAAGCGCAGGGTCGTCTCGGAGAGGGTATCATTTGCAAAATTGAAACCGGCAAGGGACTCGTGGTTGCCGGGTTGCATCCGGCCACCGGAGGTACCGGCATCAGCGCGTGCTCCGGCGACATGCTTTTAGAAGCGCTGGTGGCTTGCGCGGGTGTCACGCTTAGCGCGGTAGCCACGGCACTTGGCATCGAGCTTCGCGATGCCTTGCTTCAAGCCGAAGGCGATTTGGATTTTCGCGGTACCCTAGGGGTTTCAAAGGAGGTTCCGGTCGGCTTCCAGAATATCCGTCTCAAGATCACACTAGATACCGATGCATCCGACGAACAGTTAACAAATCTGCTGCGCCTGACCGAACGGTACTGCGTTGTCTACCAAACGCTTATTCACCCGCCAGCAATGACTCTCACCCGTCAGACCACCCAGGCGCCTGGCTTATAGCCGCATAATCTGCTGAATACCAATATGTCGTGGCCTCTATAGCCGCATTATCGGCAATCATCACTTACGGTATTCATCTGGTATCGTGGCCTGGCATTTGTGCGCCGGTTCGGCCTTTCGCTGACACGCATAACGAAGAAGTTTAGTCGGTCGCACTCCTCGCGCTATCTCCGGTTACCAGTGGCCCATAACGCCAAGTGGAAAACTTGTCGTCTAGTAACACATTTGTCTGCTCGCACCCTCCCACAACCACATCCCTGAGGTTAAGCTTACACCTTCTCAAAAACGCTTAGTTCACTACCATGGCTCAATACGTTTTCACGATGCACCGCGTGGGTAAGATCGTGCCGCCCAAGCGTTATATTCTTAAGGACATTTCACTTTCCTTTTTTCCGGGTGCCAAAATCGGTGTGCTGGGTTTAAATGGCTCGGGGAAATCCACCGTCTTAAAAATAATGGCGGGTTTGGATAAAGGTATTGAAGGCGAAGCGCTGCCGATGGCGGATATCGCCATAGGTTATTTACCTCAAGAGCCCGAGCTCGACGCGAGCCAGACGGTACGTCAAGCGGTCGAGCAAGGCTTGGGTGAGGTTTTTGCGGCGCAGAAGGCTTTGGACGCGGTTTATGCGGCTTACGGCGATGCCGACGCCGATTTCGATAAACTCGCAACCGAGCAAGCTCGCTTAGAAGCTATTATCGCCGCCACTGAAGGCCACAGTGTGGAGCAACAATTGGAAGTGGCGGCGGACGCGTTGCGCTTACCGCCGTGGGAAGCGAAGATAGGCCATCTTTCCGGCGGTGAAAAGCGTCGCGTGGCGCTTTGCCGCTTGCTGCTTTCTAAACCCGATATGCTACTTTTGGATGAGCCCACCAATCACCTCGATGCGGAATCCGTGGAGTGGCTGGAGCAATTCTTACTGCGTTTTCCGGGCACCGTCGTGGCGGTGACCCATGATCGTTATTTTCTGGACAACGCCGCCGAGTGGATACTCGAGCTTGACCGCGGTAGCGGCATCCCGTGGAAGGGCAATTATTCTTCTTGGTTGGAACAAAAAGAACAGCGCTTAGAGTCCGAAGGCAAACAGGAAGCGGCGCGCATTAAGGCCATCAAACAAGAATTGGAGTGGGTGCGGCAAAACCCCAAGGGGCGGCAGGCAAAAAGCAAAGCCCGCCTCACGCGTTTTAACGAGCTTAGCAGCCAGGAATATCAAAAGCGCAATGAGACCCAGGAAATTTTTATTCCTGTTGCGGAGCGCTTAGGTGAAAGCGTGATTGAATTAATTGATCTGAGTAAAGGCTATGGCGATCGCCTTTTGATCGACAAGCTGAGTTTGACGATTCCACCCGGCGCCATTGTTGGTATCATCGGCCCCAACGGCGCGGGAAAGTCCACCCTGTTTCGCATGATCACGGGCTTGGAAACGCCGGACAGTGGTGAAATTAAAATTGGTGCTACGGTGAAGTTGGCTTATGTGGGGCAATCTCGCGAGACGCTCGATGGCAG
>CAYYOS010000172.1:0-4077 GCA_964473355.1 uncultured Burkholderiales bacterium
GGTTAAAATAAAAAAAGAAATCATCCCCTTGGGGACCAAACCAACGCGGACACGCTCAGCGCCACGGATTGCGCCTCATATACTCAAAGAATGGCTGGATGAAAATCGAGACATCACCCTACTAGACGCCCGCAATCTCTATGAAATTCGCCTCGGTACGTTTAACAACGCGCAGCATCTGAACATCAACCATTTTCGAAATTTTCTCGCCGAGGCGAAGGCGTTGCCTCCAGACTTAAAGGAAAAACCGGTGGTAACCTTTTGCACCGGCGGCATACGCTGCGAAAAAGCCGCACCCCATTTACTTGATCTCGGTTTTAAAGAAGTCTATCAATTGGATGGCGGCATTTTGCAGTATTTTAAAGATTGCGGTAACGCGCATTACAACGGTGAATGTTTTGTATTTGACCGACGTGTTGCCCTCGACGAGAACCTTGAAGAAACTGGTACTGCACAATGCTTTAATTGCCTTGCACCAGTTACCATTGAAGAACAACTTTTACCAACTTATATTCCGGATATCTCATGTCCTCATTGCGTATGACCAAACCTATCTCCTCATTTATTCCGCCAAAGCGCTTGTTGCTAGGGCCGGGGCCTTCTAACGTTTCCACCGAAGTCTTAAAGGCGATGGCGCGGCCCACCATTGGCCATCTTGACCCCACTTTCGTGGATATGATGGAGGAAGTTAAAACGCTATTACGCGACGCTTTCCAAACCGAAAATACCCTAACTTTTCCTATATCCGGTCCGGGGTCATTAGGCATGGAAACCTGTTTTGTGAATTTGGTTGAGCCCGGGGATAAAGTCGTGGTGTGCCGCAACGGCGTATTTGGTGGGCGCATGAAAGAAAATGTTACGCGTAGCGGCGGTGTTGCGGTAATGCAAGAAGACGCATGGGGAACGGCGGTTGACCCCAACAAACTTGAAGACATTCTAAAAAATAATCGCGATGCCAAAGTCGTTGCGTTTGTGCACGCCGAAACCTCCACCGGGGCAAGCTCTGACGTTAAGACACTAGTGGAGATTGCCCATAGCTTTGATTGCCTCACTATTGTTGATGCCGTGACGTCACTGGGAGGAACGCCCTTAAAGGTTGATGAGTGGCAAATTGATGCGATTTATTCGGGCACCCAGAAGTGCCTCTCTTGCGCTCCCGGGCTTTCTCCAGTGAGTTTTAGCGAGCGCGTAGTGGAAATGCTTAAAAAACGCAAATCCCCCGTGCAAAGCTGGTTTATGGATTTAAATCTGATACTCGGCTACTGGGGAAACGCAAAACGTGTTTACCATCACACTGCGCCCATTAACGCCTTGTACGGCTTGCATGAAGCGCTTATCCTGCTACACAAAGAAGGCTTGGAGCAGTCTTGGGCACGTCACAAAACTAATCATCTGGCGCTTAAGGCGGGTGTTGCAGCGTTGGGCTTAGAATTTTTCGTGGCCGAATCACAGCGTCTGCCGCAACTCAATACTTTAGTCGTGCCAGAAGGAATTGACGAAGCAAAAGTGCGTCAGCGTTTGCTCGACGAATATAACGTCGAAGTGGGCGCGGGCTTAGGCGAGATGGCCGGGAAAATTTGGCGCGTGGGCTTAATGGGGCACAGCAGTCTTCCCGAGAACGTTCTGTTCTTTATTAATGCTTTGGGGAATATCTTAAAGGATATGCGCGGCAACATAAATGTAGGTGAGGCGGAAGCCAGCGTCAAACGGTTTTACAAAGCCCATACGCCGGAAATTGGCATGAGTGCCGCTAACTAAACCCTTGCCCGGCTCCGTTTAAACTTAGGGGCACGCGGCCGAGCGAGTACCGCAAACATTATTCTTAGCAATTCAAATATTAGTATTACAGACGCTGCCGCAACGACACCCGATGTCACCGCAGATTGATTTAAAGGTATGGTGTAAGAATAGCTTCTACGCGTTTCGTTTACTAATTCCTTGTCACCTTGTACCGCAATAAACGCTAGCTTTTTCGGTAGCGACGTAGCGAGCGCGGCCTTTTCCGCCTTAAACTTTAAAAAACGTCGATACATATTTCTGATTGGCTCAGCTTCGCCTTGAAATGTCGCATCATTACTTTTTTCGTGCTTTTCTATTAACGCTTCCAGCGAACCACCGTGGAAGCGATCCGCAATTCCTTGAAAACCACGTAGATTGTTTTGCACTTCAATAAAATGCGCGTCCAATCGTTTTTCATATTGATCAACAAAGCTGGGTATCTGAATGCCGAAAAGAATTGTCGTGCACGCAATAATAATTAGAAAGTAACGATACAGTGTGCTCATAATCCCTGGGTCAATTCATCGATAATGTAAATAAATTACTGAATCCAGCAACGTAGGGTGGGTTAGCACATGCGGTGGGTTACGGCACACGTGCCTAACCTACCCTACATCTATCAACACGGGTTCAACTAAGTGGGCACTTCTACATAACGTGCTCGTTAAACTACCGCAACGCCAAAAAGTGTGGGGTGTAACCATAAGAAAGCGCTGTAAACCACTAGGCCAACCGCGATGGTCATCGCATCCTTAACTAACGGATACTTTACTTCTTGCTTTAAAGCGCCGCGCAGGTTCGCCGACCAGATATCAAACAAGGCATAAATTCCAAAACTTCCAAAGAGGATGAGCGAAGCTAAATCCCCATTGGCTAGCAAATGAGCAACGCTCCATAAAATCACCCCCCATAGCATAGGGTGCGGCGTATAACGCTTAATATTGGAAGGCATCTTGGAAGCTGCGAGCAACATGAAAGAGAATGGCATAATTGAAAGCGCAGCATAGCTTCCCCAGGTAGGCGGCGTCCATACTGGCTGAAAAGGCGCTCGCGCCATCCCTATCACAATCACGATGAAAGCACTCAGTGAGATCAGCGCGAACAAAATTTTATAGGGGCGAGCATCGAGGCGAGATATTAAATTCTGCCGCAGGGAAACAAAACTTGGCAATAGATGAATGCCGATAAATATCACGAGACCCAGAATCAGGAGAAACATTCGCTACGCCTTTGCAAATTGAGTGCTGTTCTAATCCCTTTGATATCTATCTGACTGTACGCCAAGTTTAAATGAAGAACTGTTTTGCCGCCAGACACATTACCTCTTTATCATATATATCCTCGCAGACAGTTCTTGGTGAACTGTTTAGAATGCAAATGTTGTTTGGATTTTTAGGGGCGCATGGATCAAGCTAAAAAAAATGTCGTGATATTGGCCGCGTGCCAGGGCCTATTGTTTACCGGTAATATTATTTTAATCGCGCTGAATGGTCTCGTTGGTTTTGATTTAGCCGGCGATAAGGCCTTAGCGACCTTGCCGATTAGCACCTTTGTTATTGGCGCCGCCTTGTCCACTATTCCGGCTTCAATGTGGATGAAACGTGTAGGCCGCCGCGGCGGATTCATGGCGGGCGCGGGGATAGGGATCTTAGGCGCAATACTTGCAACCTATGCGGTTTACATTGGCAGCTTTTGGACGCTCTGCGTGGGTACGGCGTTAATGGGAACTTACAGCGCCTTCGGACAATACTACCGCTTTGCCGCAGCAGATGTGGCGAGCGACAACTTTAAAAGCAAGGCGATTTCGTTGGTGATGGCAGGCGGCATTGTCGGCGGCGTCATTGGGCCGGAAAGCACTAAGCTGACAAAGGACCTGTTGCAGCCTGCTTTTCTGGCTTCCTATGGTTCGCTGATTTTTGTGTGTTTGTCAGCGCTGATATTGCTTTGGTTTATTGACATCCCCAAGCCATCGGAAGAAGAAAATAAACAACCGGGTCGCCCTTTGCGCAAGATTATGCGCCAACCTATTTTTGTCGTAGCGGTTTTAGGCGCGATGATCGGCTACGGCGTGATGAACCTCATCATGACTGCAACCCCTTTGGCTATGACACACCACCATCATCCTTTTAACGATGCCGCATTCGTTATTGAATGGCATGTGATCGCCATGTTTGCGCCCTCTTTCGTCACCGGCTCGCTAATTAATCGGTTTGGGGTGTACGCTATTATGTTGTGGGGTGCTGCTCTGATGGTGGCGTGCGTAGCCATCTCACTTTCCGGTATTGCGCTCATGAATTT
>CAYYOS010000173.1:0-4035 GCA_964473355.1 uncultured Burkholderiales bacterium
GATGCGTTGCGGATTTGCGCCACGATTTGACTGCGGTAGTCATGGTCGCTCCCCAAATGTAATGCAATTTCCACATACTCTTCCTCATTGCTTGCGACGAGTTCATGTAGCCCCATCGCTGTCAGCATCCCGTAACTTTGGCGTCCACGCATAAATTGCCCAGGTAGAGTTACAATTGGTAAGCCACAAGCCAGAGCATCCAGGGAAGTATTACCCCCAGACCAGTGCAAGGTATCCAGCATCACATCACATAACATGTTAACTTGCAGATACGCCGCATGCGACATATACGGCAACACGATACCCCGGCCTTCATGGGGTAATCCCTGCTTCGCAAAAGCCGTTGTAAGTCGTTTTAAAAACAACTGGGTGATCGTAGGGTGTCGCCCAGAAAAAAACACCAGCACGCCGTTAGGATCACGCTTGGCGATCTCCACAAACAAGGCATCATTGTCAGGATGGATTTTAAATAGTGATTGTGGGCACAAATAAAGCGTCCGGCCCCGTGGTAAGGCGTAATCCTCCCTAGTAGCGGATTCTGGCAATTCTGGAGCGGAGTACGACGTACCCAGCCCCGGCAACGTAACCAGTTTCTCACAATAATGGTTATGCGCGTCCGCGGGTTCCATTAACGCGCTGGATAAATAGTAGTCAATATTTGCGTGGCCGGATGTGACGGGATGGCCCCACCCGGCGACTTGCACGGGTGCTAAGCGCATAGCGGCCAATAAATAGCTTGTCACCTCCATGCCCAGCTCCGGAAAGACCAATACGTCCAACTGGTCTTCCTTAACTTTGGCGGCAATCGTCCCAGTCGATGTCGCGCTGCCCGGCGACTGGCGAAAGTGTTCCGCGTAACTCATGATCTCATCCGTAACATGGTCCTTATCGGGCCGGATGTGATAAACAAATATATCGAATTTGGTTTTATCCAAACCTGTTATCCAACTTTTGAAATACATGCCGACGGTACAGTGAGTGAAAAAGTTTGAAAGAAAACCCACGCGAACCCGGCGGCCGGAAATGGCAACTTTGGGAATCGACTGCATAAACTGGGGTGCGGCGGACTTTAATATTTCGCATACAAATTCCGAATATTCAATTTGCAACGCTTTGTCATCCATCCCTTGATAGGCGAGATAAAAATTGCTCCAACGCAAATCTTCGAGCAATTTTTGGGGAGAGTGTTGAGCGATAAATTTCCCGGCGCTATCTTTTAAGCCGGAAACCCCTAGCGCGTAACGCTCGCGAATCGCCTCTATTTGGCGTTTTTCCTGGTATATTGGCGGCAGAGACAAAGTAAAGCCTAGGGCTGCACGCAGGTCACCGGGAGAAATCGCCCAGGCCTGCTTATATGCGCCTACCGCGTCCGCCAGCTTACCCTGCTCCCACAACACGTAACCCAAGTTATTAAAATACACCGAGTGATCGGGCATTAAGCGCGTTGCCGCTTCAAAACTGGTTTGCGCCTCAGAGAATTTATTTTGCAAGCGCTGCGCGTGGCCAAGATAGTTATGAGCCGGGGCGTAGTCCGGTTGCAGCAACGTCGCCTGCTTGAACGCCTCTTCAGCATCGGCTAACCGTCCCAAATCCATAAGGGTTAAACCTAGGTTGTGAAATGCCAACCCATAATCAGGTTTAAGATTGGTGGCAATACGAAAATGCTGTTCGGCTTCCGCGAAGCGCGACATGGTCCTCAGAAGGTTACCCAAATTATTGTGGCCACGCGCAAAAAGCGGGTCATAACGAATAGCCTGCTCAAACTGGGTCAACGCTTCATTGAGCTCATTGGAATCGTGCAACAACAAACCCAAATAATTGTAGGCTTCAGCGTAGTCCGGCTTTAGCGCTAAGGCGCGGCGCACGCTAGCGATCGCTTCCCGAGTTTTGCCGGCGTCATCCAATATCGTACCGCGCGACAGGTGGAAGTGCGCCTGATCAGGCTGAATCGCAATCGCTTTATCTAAGTACCCCAATGACACGTCAATTTTCTTTGCCGCTTTCGCCAGCAAACTTACGCGATGCAAGGCTTCAGGATGATTCGGCTCTTGGGCTAAGATATTTTGATATAGCTTACCTGCCTCATGTAAATTGCCGGCGTCGTGGAAACTTACGGCTTGCTGTAAAAGCCCGGTGAGGTTCTGCGTCATTAGTTCGCAAGCTCCTTTGTTGAATTCAAGGCGTATTGATACGCGGTTTCCAAGTTACGAGTGTGCGCTGCTACATCAGTAAACGTCGAGTTGGCAATACCCGACCGAATATCGGCTTGAACTGTGGCATAAAATTCGGCATCACTGGCCAAGCGCTGGGCCAGCGCGATATATTCTTCAGGCGAATAGGCGATAGTGGAAGTAACCCCCAGATTACTTAAAATACTGAAAGAAGTCCGCTCGCCATGCTTTTCGCCACATAAAGTTACTACCGGGACTGTCATATCCAACGCCTCAATCGTGCCATTCACGCCGCCAAAGGGCAGCGTATCCAGTACTGCATTAACCAGCCGGTAGCGCGCCTGGTTGATAGCCTCATCCGCGTTGATAGGTATAAACGTGACGCGTTCTGGCGCTATGTCCGCCGCGGCGCAACAACGCAAATAATATTGCTTTGCCTCGTCGCTGTGCGGTGAAAAGGCCAGCACGCTTTTCGGGACAGCCTGCAGTACCCTACGCCACAAATCTAAGCACCGGGGACTTAACTTAAGTAGGGTGACGAATTCACCGAACACAAAAGCATCATCCGCGATGCCAAGTTGGCGCCGCGAAAAGGGAAAAACTTTTGCCGGCTGGATATGCCGATATGGAAAAACACAGCCTTCTATGGGGAGCAATTTCTCCAACATAAAATTTTGATTAAGCGGCGGATCCGCAAAATGATCGGTCAGCTTAAAATCTACGGTAGCTAAACCCAGGGCGCCCGCGCTGGCGATATGGGTGATTTGTATCGGGCTAGGTTTACATGAAAAAATCGCTGGCAGCGACCCTTTGGTATGCGTCGCTAAATCAATCAATATGTCGATCTTATCTTTGGCTATGATTTGTGCGGCGGTTTGGGCGTCTTTGCCAGCGATGGAGATAAATTTGTGGCTTTTCTCGCGGAACTTTTCAGTCCAGCGATCTTCTTTATGTGTGAGTGAGTAGCAGTAAATTTCGAATTGCTGCCGGTTATGCTGCGCTAACACGGCAAACATCATCTTGCCCATGACGTGGTTACGAAAATCAGGTGATACGTACCCCACTCGGATTTTCGCGCCCGCGTTGGCGGTATCGGGTAGCAACATCCTCGCATGGAGTTTTTGACTTAGCGCATTGTAGCGCTGGTACAAGCTAAGCATGTCCTGTTGCGACACATCAAAAAACAGTGCGATATACAATAGTTGCTCTAGGCGATCCGATAATGTCGGCAATGCTTTGATCTCATACTTTCCACGTATTAACTCATTGAGGTAAGTCAAAGACTGCGCAAACTCTCCCTCATAATGACACGCTTCGACCCCATACAGCGCAAGCTCGAAACACGGCGCGGCATTTTTTTTAAATGCATGAAAGTTGTCTATCCACGCGGTTATCTTGCCGTCTGCAATCAATACGTCGCCCAGATGAAAATATGCAGCGGCAAAACCCGGGTCTGCGCGTAGCGCCAGGCGATAATAGTTTGCCGCCTTTTCCCAGTGTTGATGTTCTTGAAAAAGCGCCCCTAAATTGAAGTAAGCCTCAGCATAATTTGCATCTAAACCCACCGCCCGGGTATAGGCAGCGGCTGCCTCATTTATTTGACCCATCTGCTGATAAGCACATCCTAAATTGAAGTGGGAGACAGAGTCTTCAGGCTTAGCACGCGTCGCGCGTTCGAACGCTTTAACAGCATCCGCCGTTTTACCCATTCGAAAAAATGTCCAGCCTAATCCATTTAGTGCGCTTAATTGGTTCGTCTGTATTTGCAATACGTGATTAAATACGCGGAGCGCTTCGGTGTAGTTCTGCTGCTCTAAGTAGACATTAGCCAGCGCATTTTGCGCATCGAGATAAGCGGGGCTAA
>CAYYOS010000174.1:0-3969 GCA_964473355.1 uncultured Burkholderiales bacterium
AATAAAAACATCGAGCTTAGCCGGGATGAGGGGGGAAAATTAAAACTTGGGGTAAAATGATCCTAGAAACGGCAGTTGGATGGGGTGGAGTGTGCGGTTATGGCGGTGCAGGGCAAGGCGCAATGACGCGGAATGGCCGCTCCATTCCAAGGAGTTGCAACACCGCCATGCAGCGCCAGAATCGTGCAATCCGCCTCGTAGCGATCTCAACAGGTGAGTGAACGCTGCATTAGTGAGAATATTAATGGTGATAAGGCTGACTGCCCGGCAAGCGGTCAACTGCCGTTTCTAGGATTTGCCCATGGCCAATAACAATCCGCAATTAAATAAAAATGGCGAATTACAGCATTTATTAAGTATTGAAGGTCTGCCCGCCGCGATGTTGCGGCATATCCTAGATACCGCAGAACCCTTCGTTAGCGTGGCGGAGCGCGATGTTAAGAAAGTCCCCCTGCTGCGCGGTAAGACGATTTTCAATTTATTCTTCGAGCCCTCCACCCGCACCCGGACCACTTTTGAAATTGCCGCCAAGCGTTTATCCGCAGACGTATTGAATCTAAACGTTGCGGCGTCCGCGCACAGCAAGGGCGAGACCTTGTTAGATACTGTTAACAATCTCACCGCGATGCAGGCCGATATGTTTATTGTGCGTCACAGCATGAGTGGTGCCGCACATCTCATCGCCCGCCACGCCGCGCCTCATATCCATGTCATTAATGCCGGCGACGGGCGCCATGCGCACCCCACGCAAGGCCTCTTGGATTTATTTACGATTCGCCATTACAAAAAAGACTTAAACAATTTACGTGTGGCAATCGTCGGGGATATTTTGCACTCGCGCGTGGCGCGCTCGCAAATTCATGCGCTCACTACGTTGGGCGTGCCTGAAGTGCGCGTGATCGCGCCAAAGACTTTATTACCGGCGGCTGTGGAAAACCTAGGCGTACACGTATTTCACGATCTGGCGCTGGGCTTAAAAGATGTCGATGTCGTGATTATGCTGCGGCTACAGAGCGAACGCATGCGCGGGGCCTTGTTACCTAGCGCGCAAGAATATTTTAAATACTATGGTTTAACTGCGGAAAAGCTGGCCCTGGCAAAACCCGACGCCATCGTCATGCACCCAGGACCCATGAATCGCGGCATCGAGATTGACTCGGCCGTTGCCGACGGCAGCCAGTCGGTAATTCTGCCCCAAGTCAGTTACGGCATAGCAGTACGCATGGCGGTCATGAGTATTTTGGTATGAAAATTCACATCACAAACGGTCGGGTGATCGACCCCAAAAACAATATCGATCAAGTTGCGGATGTTTATATCGCGGCCGGTAAAGTGGTTTCATTGGGCAGCACGCCGGAGGGCTTTACGGCGAATCGCGTGATCGATGCGACAGGCTTAATTGTTTGCCCGGGTTTGGTGGATTTATCGGCCCGCTTGCGCGAGCCGGGTTTTGAATATAAAGCCACGCTAGAGAGTGAAATGCTGGCGGCGGTGGCGGGCGGGGTAACGAGTTTGGCGTGCCCGCCGGATACTGACCCGCCACTGGATGAACCGGGCTTGGTGGAAATGCTGAAATACCGTGCCAAAGGTTTAAATCAAGCCCACGTTTATCCCTTAGGCGCGCTAACCCAAGGCTTAGCAGGAGAGCGCTTAACCGAAATGGCGGAGCTCATGGATGCCGGTTGCGTGGCGTATTCTCAAGCCGATGTCGCGATCACCGACACGGCGGTGTTGTGGCACGCACTGCAATACGCGGCGACGTTCGGCTTTAGCGTGTGGCTGCGTCCGCAAGATGCTTTTTTAAGTAAACATGGCGTAGCGCACGATGGGATTGTCGCCACTCGCTTGGGCTTGCAGGGCGTGCCGGCCTGTGCAGAAACTATCGCTATTTCCACGTTATTACATTTAGTGCGAGAAACCGGCGCCAAAATCCACCTCTGCCGGCTGTCTACGGCGGAAGGTGTGGCAATGGTACGGATGGCTAAAGAACAAGGCTTCAATATCAGTTGCGATGTAAGCTTTAACCACGTGCATTTAACCGACATCGATATCGGCCATTTTGATGCCAATTGTCATTTAACCCCGCCGTTACGTAGCGCCCGGGATCGCGACGCCTTGCGCGCGGGTTTAGTTGACGGCACGATTGCGGCCATATGTTCCGACCACACCCCGGTAGATGAGGATGGTAAGTTGTTGCCGTTCGCGGAATCCGAAGTCGGGGCGACTGGCCTGGAATTGCTTTTGCCGTTGACATTAAAGTGGGCACTGGAAACAAAGCAATCCTTGTCGCTCGCCATCAATAAACTCACCTGGGGCCCCGCGCAAGTTTTGGGCGGCGAGCGTGGCCACTTAAGCCCAACGCAGTCGGCGGATATCTGTATTTTTGACCCACAGGCTTTTTGGAAGATTGAAGCCAAGGCGCTTAAAAGCCAAGGGAAAAACACGCCATTTTTAGGCCTGGAAGTACCTGGGAAAGTGCGTTACACCTTAGTTGAAGGCCGGGTTGTATACGAAGTTTAGGGTTTGAGGGGCGATCGAGTACGCCGTGCTGGTAGACTCTACTTCCGAGGTGAAGTAGCTAAGCGTCTCCTTGGGGGACCAACAAGTTCAGGTTTACTAATTATCCTTGTTCATGTATAATTCTTAGAAATAGCCCACAAAGCCCCTTGCGTGGGTGGGTAGCAGCAAGAAGAATTTAATGGGCCTGCCCGTCGCCGTGCGCAAATTCTTTGGTCACGCGCTCCATTTCGCCCAACGGGGTGAGCAACACGAAGCGGCCAAAGTGCTTAAGGGTTTCGGTGGATCGGGTGTATTGGAAATCGTCGAAAACAACATCGGTGGCACCTATCGTGTCGTCTATACAGTAAAGTTCGAGCGGGCAGTTTTTGTGTTGCACTGTTTTCAAAAAAAGAGCAAGTCCGGCATTACCACGCCCCATGAAGATATGGTTATCGTCCGCTCGCGATTGAAGGTTGCTGAAGTCTTAGCAAAGGAGCTCTGAGTGAAGAAACGCGCTATCGAAGGTATCGACGTTGAATTTAGCGAGGGTAACGTATTCGCGGATCTAGGTTTGCCTAATGCTGAGAAACTGAAAATAAAATCCGGCTTGGTAATCGAAATCCGAAAAGCGATGCGTAGCCTTGGGCTCACTCAACAGGCGGCGGCTAAGCGCATGGGAATTACTCAACCGAAGGTATCAGATATGATGCGTGGCGAGTTCTCGAATCTATCTGAGCGCAAGCTAATGGACTGCTTGAATCGACTCGGCTATGACATAGAAATCAAGGTGAAGCCAACTCGTGAACCTGTAGGGCATTTGATGCTTGCGGTCGCGTCATGAGAGATGAGGCGTCCTTTTACTCTCCTTCTAAATAATAGAAGTAAATCCGGTTATTCCCGGGGCGCTAGAACATGAACGACGCGCATGATTTGGAGCTTTTGCTACGCTCTCGCTTTCCGCTTATCGTTATCGAAACTTATGAAGAAGCGCGCGTACTGGGACTACTAGAGAAGCTTGCCAATTTAAACCAATGGTCGTTGTTTGCCTGGTCGGCGGCGGACGGCTTGTATCGACGTGCTTGGCAACGCGAATTTGTCCCCGATTGCCAAGACCCGGCGCTGGCGTTACGGCATATTGCGAAAACCCCCCAAAATGGCGTCTTTGCGTTACTAGATTTTCATCCTTACCTAAAAGACCCAGTACACACACGATTAATAAAAAACATCGCGCAAGATTATGCCGTCACGGCACGTACCCTTATTTTTATTAGCCATCAATTAGAATTACCAGCGGAATTGCGGGGGTTAAGTGCGCGCTTTACTTTGGCGATGCCAGATAGGGCGGCATTAGGGTCGATGATAGAAGAAGAAGCCGCCATCTGGGCGGCGCAAAATGACGGCGGGCGCGTTAAAGTGCAACGCGAGGCTTTGGAATTGCTCATAGACCGCTTGAGCGGGTTATGTCATGAC
>CAYYOS010000175.1:0-3963 GCA_964473355.1 uncultured Burkholderiales bacterium
GGTAAGAGCCATCTCCTATGCTGGGGGTTAGCGTGATGATGCCGACTTCGCCCCAGTTGAAGTTCGTACCAGTCGCTACGCCGTTTATGAAGGCATTAAAGGTGCCCGCGATAAGCGGATTTTGACAATCGGGGTCATTGGCGGAGATACCATCACAATCCAATGGCGCTACCAGTGTAGGTGTCAGCTTCACGGTCTCGGGCGCCGACTCTCTACCGTAGCTATACGCCGTAGTTCCGGTAGCGGTGCGAGCCGTGACCGTCGCAGAAAACGCCTCGCCTGCCTTCAAAAATTTTGCGCCAGCCGCGTTTGTTGCGCCGGGGTTCGCTAAGTTTGGCGCTATCGTTTGCTCAATATTCGAGAGCACAAAACCAAAAGGCTTCACCACAAAAGGATTGGAAGAGCCTATTAACGTAGCGGTATTCGCCGTCGTTTTGCTAGTCCACAACTTCACTTGTCCCACATCGCTGTAAAGGAACGTAAATGGGGCGTTCCCGTTAGCATCAAAGTTCATACTCACTGGGGTGTAAGTAGTAACGCTGCCATTATTGTTGCGTGCAATAGTCGTCGCCGTTCCTCCGTTTATACTCATGAGATTTGCACCGTAACACGTCGCCGGGTTATTGCACTCGTAGGCAAAGTTAACTGATTGCAGTCCGGAAAATGCTGCGCCGCAAGTATGACTACTGTTGTCTTGCGTTTTTACAGCACGCAGGTAATAGGTGCCAGAGGCGATGCCCGCTGTTTGAGTGGGAATCGTAGTTGTGCCTCCCCCCGCCGAGTTAGAGAAAATAAATCCAGTGGTATTGAAAGTCGTAGAACAACTATTCGCCACTACGCAACTTACGCCATTGGGGCAGCATTTGCGAGGGTTGATAGCGGGAATGTCCTCGCCGGAGAGGGTTACCGAGACCGTAGTATTGTCGGGGGCGGCTGGGTAGTTTAACGTGGTACTAGCCACGCCCGCTGCATTAAAGGTCACGGTTGTTGCAGCCAGCGTCCCGCCGCTTGCAGTGAGGTCGGCTGTTTGCCCGCCGACTAATACATAAGGATTGGTGCATGGATTGCTATTATCTGCACAAGCGGTAACCGTAACCGAGGTTGGCAGACAGGTGATACTGTTCGTTGCCAAAGACAGTTCATAGTGATCGAGGACAACGCACGAATGCGTTGCATTCATGTCCGTAGCGATTTGCGCTGCGGTCAGCGCCCCTGCATAAATTCGCACTTCATCGATATCGCCGTCTGCGGAATTTCCTCGATTTACATTGTTGGTAAAAGTCCCCCGAGTGTCGCCAATGTACAGCGTGGAATAGTTAGGTGTGGAAGTAATATTCGCGCTGGTGGTGCACCCTGCAGAAACGCCGTCAACGTACACGCACATGGTATTGGTCGTAAAGTTCCAGGTGGCGGCGACGTGTACCCACGTTCCGGCCGCTCGGGTAATTGTGCCTGTATCCTCCGTTTGACGATTGTCGGCGGCATTGTCTAGCCGAAAACGAATTTGTCCGTTATCCTGCAACACCATCCAGAATTCGCCATTTCCGGCATTATTCGTGGCATCAAAAAGCACCCTATCATCACTGTTTCCGCCACCGCTATTCCACGCCACCCGGCTCCGATACCAGAACGAAATGGTACCGGCGCTGCCCAGGCTATTTATATCTATCCCCGTATCCAGCGCATGGACGGTGGCAACCGCATTGTTGTCGGGAATATTGGTGCCCCGGCATGTGTCGCCCTTTGGGCCAGCAGCGGGCGTAAGCAGCGTAGTAATTCCACCAAGTGCGTTGGCATTACGGTTATTGCCGCTGGCGTCTTGTACCTCGCCCGCAACACCTGCCCAACTTGTTTCATCCATTTTGTAGTAGGCGTAGGTAGGCAATACAATGGTATAGCTATCGCTCGCACTGTTATTTGCGGCGTTGCTGTCGGTAGCCGTTCCTGATACCGTCGCCGTATTTGTAATGGTGCCCGACGCTCCGGCATTTACCGCCACTGTCAGTGTTACCGAAGTCGAAGCGCCGCTGGCGAGGGCGCTGGTGCGTGTACAGGTCACGGCCTGGCCCGCAGCGCTGCATGACCAACCCGTCCCCACTCCGGACACATAAGTTAAACCAGCGGGCAGCGTGTCATTTATGGTAATCGGCTGTGGCGCCGCATTGGCACCAGCGTTACTCACGTTAAGCGTATAGGTCGCGTTAGTTCCGGGGATTAGCGCGGCCCCGCGCGTCTTAGTGATAGAAAGGTCTGCGGAAATATTGTAGGTAACGCTATCGGTATCGTTTGTCGCATCACTATCAGCCCCGGGTGCAGACACAGTCGCACTATTGGTGATTGTGGTAGCATTTTGCGCCACCGCCACAGTAAGAACCAAGCTGGCCGCAGCCGCGCCATTACTTAGAGCTCCAGTCCGGTTGCAGGTAACCGTTTGCCCCGCCGCAGAGCACGACCAACCCGTTCCAACACCGGAAACAAAGGATAAGCTCGCCGGCAGCGTATCGGTAATGGTAATCGGCCCCAGCTCAGTCGCTGTACCAATGTTTGAGACATCCAGTGTAAACGTGCCATTCTGCCCGGGATTTAATGCGCTGCTACTCATGCTTAGGGCAAGATCGGGCATGAACGTATAACTATCAGTAGCGGTGTTGTTGAACATATTGCCGTCGCCGCCTGTACCGGACACGGTGGCGCTATTGGTGACCGTGCCAGAGGCAGCGGCGCTGACATTTACGTTGATCGTTAGCGCAGCTGCCGTGGCACCCCCCCCGAGCGCGCCCGCGCGCGTGCACGTAACCGTTTGACCGCTCGCACCGCACACCCATCCGGTGCCGCCGGAACCGGTGGGGTTGTAGGTCAACCCCGCAGGTAGTGTATCAACTACGCTTAGTGGGCCGGGTTCCGGATTAAGTCCGAGGTTCGTTATCGTTAAAGTGTATGAAGCACTACCCCCGGGATTTAGTGGACCACTTCGTGCCTTAGTGATGGATGGATCGACCAAAGAAGGCTTCAGTGCCATTAGATGCCCCACACCCGTGTCCGCGTTGCCCGAGGCTACCGCCTGAGACGCGCCCGTCGCACTCGCTGGAGCCCATGGGGCGGTTGACATTTGCAAAGTGGTACCAATGGCATTGGCTACCGCGGGCGCGCGCTGATCCAAGCGCTCGGTGAGCCCGGCAATACCAGTAGGGTTGGCGAACTCGCTTCCCGACAAGTAGCTGATGGAGGAGACGATCATAGAATTCGTCACGGTGGGCGTAATCGAATTGGTGGCATGCGTTAGCCCACTAGCAGTAAGCCTTTGGCTCCACACGTTAATGGGACTAGCGGATGTGTCAATGCCAGAAAACGTGAGGATGCCCCCGACTGCGCTGCCCCCATAACTCGGACCGGAGCCCGCAGTATTTGCAAAGGTCCAGGTGTAACTGGCGGGCTCGGTGAGTCCTACGATATGGTAGTACGTCAAAAGGGTCATGCCGCCGGGCAACGTGGACGCGCCACCCGCAGGCTGCTGCGTGGTGGTCATCAAAAACCAGTTAGGGGGGACGGTGACCGTCATGCCGCTGGGCCGCGCCGCAATGGATGCAATGAGGGCATGACCAGGTAACGCGCCCGCAGGCTTATTGATTACCAGCGCGCCGGGTGTTCCATTGGTCGGTAATGCGTCATTTGCGCCACTCGTCGCGCCATTGGGGGTCACGAAAACAATAACCGCGCGGGCGGGTACAGCAAACAGCGCAAGCGACCAGATCAGAATAATCAGGCCGAGATAATGCTTACCTGTAATCCAATTAAAATTTGTTCGATGCAAGTGTTGCCCTTTCGGAAACGAGTGTTACTTATAGCAACCAAACAAGACCGCACAACAAGATTCGAAACCCAAAACTCGTAACTTCCCCTAATACACTTCCCGCATATAAATAAATTCGTTAGCATTTTTATACACGCCAAACGTCGCGCGTG
>CAYYOS010000176.1:0-3956 GCA_964473355.1 uncultured Burkholderiales bacterium
TGCCTGCTATGGATTCGACTTCCGCAGGAGGAAGCCGCGTCATGCGACCCACGGGTACGCAAGGAAATCCACAAAATAGCAGCGCCCTCCAGAATTTTTTTTCGACCACAAGATAAAGATAACGTACGTAATTTAATACTGACCACTGATAAATTCCCTTGTAAAGTAGCTTTGAGATGTGGCCGGGCGAGACCCCCTGTTTGTTCAAATTAGGCGACACCGTCAAGCGGGTAATCTCAACTGTGTCGAGATTTTTTCTTATAACATGGTCTGCGTCCAGTAGTGCCGCAAATGCGGTGTCCAGCATATACGGGTGATCAGGCGTAATGATTCTCGCCACCGCGTAGAGCTCCTCTTCCTCGGTGAAGACGCCTAAAAGATGTGCGCCCCGATCATACCTGTCCATATCAAGTTGTTCCGGTGATTCTGGGATCCACTTCAAGGTTTTACAAAATACTTCGTAGCGCAATCTATACGCCTTTAATAGATCTGTTTCAGTGGTCAGAGAGCGGATGCAGTAGTTGCCTTCTACAATTTTCAGCGAGAGGTATGACATGGGGGCTCCTAACAATAATTACTAGAGAGTCATGAACCTAGTACGGACGCCACCGCGGCGACACCTGTCCTTAAGGACAGGTAAGGCCAAAAAGGCTTTAACTCTTTATTTATTAATCTAAACTAGCAAGAAACTGAATTAATTCGAGGTTCTGAATGCCGACGCTAAAAGTCTTGTTTGTGGAGGATGACGTCGATGACGCGGAAATTCTGAAATCTAACTTACAGTCTGGTGGGTTTGAGTTGGTTGCTCAAAGAGTGGATACGCGCAGCGACCTGGAAAGTGCGCTTTATCACAGCTGGGATCTCGTCATTTGTGATTACCGGCTATCCCAGTTAGATTTCGCCGAAGCGCTGTCTTTAATTCGCCGGGGTGAGCAAGACCTTCCCGTACTGCTGGTTTCTGGCATCGCAGATGAGGATTTAGTCGTCGCCGCCATGAAATCGGGTGTGAGTGATTACCTCATGAAGAATAATCTCAAGCGCTTGGTGCCAGCAGTTAAGCGAGAGCTACGCGACGTAAAGCTTCGCCGTGAAAGTCGCGCGGCCCAAGAGCGGTTGCAGTACTTGGGCAACTACGATGTGCTTACCGGTTTACCCAATCAAGCGTTGTTTCATGAAATATTGCGCAAAGATACCCAAACGGCGGATGTGACTGATCACGCGGTCGCTTTAATCTATTTAGGCATCCGGCGCTTTAAGGATATAAACGATTCGTTTGGCCGCAAAGTGGGTGATAGATTGCTGCAAGAGGTGACGCAAAGATTGTCGACTTGTGTTCGTCAGGGCGACACCATTGCCCGTCTCGGCGGCGCTGAATTCACCATCATTCTTACGGACATGCTCCATGCAAAAGACATCGCCGTTCGCCTTGACCGTATTCTAAATTGTTTTTTGCGGCCCTTTAGGCTGTCCAGCCATGAGCTATTTCTAAGCCTAAGTGCCGGTGTTGCGGTCTACCCCCACGATACGACGGATATCGATAAGCTTGTCAACTATTCCCATGCGGCGATGAGCCACGCAAAAACCTTAGGGGATAACAAAGCGCATTACTATTCGCCAGGTTTGGATGTTGGCACATTGGAACGTATTGGGCTTGAAAACGGGCTGCGTGTCGCCTTAAGCCGGGACGAGTTGTTTCTGCATTATCAGCCTATCGCCGATATTAAAACTGGGCAAATTGTTTCTATGGAAGCCCTGTTACGCTGGAAACACCCGATGCGCGGAATCATCCCGCCACTAAAATTCATCGGTATAGCGGAAGAGACCGGAATGATCGTGCCAATCGGCGAATGGGTGTTACTTCAAGCGTGCAGTCAAAATAAAGCCTGGCAGGATAAAGGTTTTGCTGATTTAAGCATTGCCGTGAATGTTTCGGCCTGCCAGTTTAAAGGTCCTGAGATGGTGCAAACCGTTGCCCGCATCCTTCACGAAACCGGGTTAGAAGCCCGATACTTGAAATTGGAGATAACCGAAAGCGTGCTGATGCAAAATACCTCGGCGTCCGCCAAGGCCCTCAAGGAATTGCGAGACATGGGGGTAGGAATCTCTATCGACGATTTTGGTACCGGGTATTCCGGTTTAAACTATCTACACCGTCTTCCGGTTAATACCATAAAAATCGACCAGAGCTTCGTCCGCGCGTTAACGCCCAATGTGGACTCCGAGGAAGGCGCCATTGTTAAGGCGGTCATTGCGCTCGCCACGAAGCTAAACTTGCGTATCGTCGCGGAAGGCGTGGAAACCGACGATCAGCTGAAATTCCTAAATGCCCACGGCTGCCATGAAATGCAAGGTTATTACCTGAGTCGGCCGCTGCCCTTTGATCAGGCAACCGCGTTTCTGACCACACAGCAATTAAATCTCCCCGCCTTACTTGCCATTTAGGTGTAAAACTCCTAGGGCGCCCATTCAGCCGAAATGGGGGATAAGTTCCTTTGGAGTTACGTTTACTAGAGGCCGCGTTCCATATTACCCAAATCAGTAAGAAATGGCGTATAATTAGCGGTTTTTTTATCGATGGGTATTTAATGGTCATTATCCGACTGGCACGCGGTGGCGCTAAGAAGCGCCCCTTTTATAATATGGTAGTAGCGGATTCGCGGGATCGCCGCGATGGTCGTTTTATTGAGCGGGTAGGTTTTTATAATCCTCTGGCTTCCGGTGCCGCCGAGCAATTGCGCTTAAATTTGGAACGCATTCAATACTGGCAGAGTCACGGCGCTAAATTAAGTGACGCCGTAAGCAAGCTAATCAGCAAGGGTGTGCCCATCTCTGCTTGATCCAGTCGTAATGGGGCGGGTAGCGATGCCCTTCGGCGTTCTGGGTTGGATCAAGATTCAAGTTTTTACGCAAAAACTCGATAGTTTAGTTGATTATCCCACCTGGCAGATCAGGGAAAGCGGCAGTTGGAAAAGCTATCCCGTTCTCAAAGTAAATGTGCATGGTACGGGCTTAATCGCGCATCTAGCCGGTTGCAATGATCGCGACACGGCGATGCGATTAAAAGGCTGTGAGATCGCGATCCCCCGTGATGCTCTACCGGCGGCCGGAGCAGATGAATACTATTGGGCAGATTTAATCGGCCTGCGGGTTGTGAATAGCCAAGAAGAATTCTTGGGAACGGTGGCGGAGCTATTAACCACCGGCGCCAATGACGTACTCGTCGTGCAAGGCGAGCGCCAGCGCCTGTTGCCCTTTATAGCGCAAGTGATAATCGAAGTGGACCTCGCAGCCGGGCAAATTAAGGTAGCTTGGGAGGCGGATTTTTGAGTGCACTGCAAATTGATGTGCTGACGCTGTTTCCTCCAATGTTCGACGCCGTCAGCAAATATGGCATTACTGCTCGTGCCTTAAACGAGGGATACTTTCGCCTTCATACTTGGGATTTACGCGAGTTTAGCGAAAACAATTATCGCTCGGTGGACGATAGGCCATACGGGGGCGGGCCAGGGATGGTAATGATGGCGGAACCGCTGGATCGTGCCATTCAAGCAGCGCGTAAGCGTCAGCAAGAGGCAGGTGTTGCCGCCCCCAAGGTGATTTATTTGTCGCCCCAGGGTCAGCCTTTTACGCACAGCACGGTGTTGGCCTTGCTTCAAGAGGGCGGCTTAATCATGCTGGCGGGCCGTTATGAAGGCGTGGATGAGCGCCTTTTGGAGCGCGCCGTGGATTACGAAATCTCCATTGGTGATTACGTTTTGTCCGGCGGAGAATTGCCCGCCATGGTTGTTATTGATAGCTTGGTGCGGCAATTGCCGGGGGTGTTGGGGCACGCGGACTCCGCCGCTCAAGATTCATTTGTGAGTGGTTTGTTGGATTGCCCTCATTACACGCGACCGGAGATTTACGAAGACCGTGACGTGCCGGCTGTGTTAAAATCCGGAAATCACGCGGCGATA
>CAYYOS010000177.1:0-230 GCA_964473355.1 uncultured Burkholderiales bacterium
GTGCATGCGCACGGCGGTGATCTTACGGTTACGAGTTCACCGGGCCAAGGTAGCACTTTTACGCTGGCACTCCCGCGTCGCTTGCCGCTGTGGTCATCCCCAACAGCGGGTCAGGCTCAAACCGCGAATGGCGCGCTACTTCAAGTTGATGGTTAAGCAGCGTCGGGTGAGAGCGATTACGCCTATGTCAGCAGGAATTGTTGCTCGTCGTCACCCCCTCTTGATACAGT
>CAYYOS010000177.1:240-3952 GCA_964473355.1 uncultured Burkholderiales bacterium
ACCAAACATTCTCAAATCAGGTCAGCGCCCGCCATGACTGCGGGATTCCCGGCGACCTTGGGCGCCTATGAAGAGGATCTGGCGCCGCCTATTGGACAGTTGGAATTTTCAGGGTCCCTGGAACTGGTACGGGAGTCATTTAAGAACATGGCTTTAGGGCAACGTCAGGGAGACGATGTACGCACGTTAAAACAAGAAATTCAACTGCAACTCCTTTATCACTTCAGTGAAGGGCTTTCTGCATTCGCGGAACTAAAAGGCCTTGCGGAACAAGAACTCGCTACCGCCGTGCCCCAACGACGCGCCGAAAAGGAAGTGGAGCGGGGGGAAGCATGGCTATATTGGCAGGGTCTCCTGGATGGCCACGGGGCAGTCAAGATCGGCCGGCAGAATTTTGCCGAGCCGCGGCGGTGGTGGTGGGATGCAGACTTCGATGCCTTGCGTTTTGATTACGTGCGCGATTCCTGGGGCCTAAGCTTAGGCGTCGCCGAGGCCCTCACGCGTAAATCGTCACGAGAGCGTTTTATCGATCCGCAAGATGAAGACGTACTACGATGGTTGGGGCATGCCAACTGGAAGCTGGCTTCAGGGCTTCATCTTTCTGGATTTTATCTGCGCCAACGCGACGCCTCGACCTCTTCGCTACATAGTCTCGTTGACACCGCACGTCGGGATGAAAGTGACGCGAATTTGCGCTGGCTGGGCTTGCGAGCCGATGGAGAATTTGATTTTTCCGGCGGCGCGCTATCGTACTGGGTAGACGTTGCCACGGTAGCCGGCGAGGAAACCGCCTTTGAATATACCCCCGCCGAGGATGGTATGAGCCGCATCGTTTCGGCCTCGCCACTCAAAGTGCGTGGACACGCTGCCGATGTTGGTATCACCTGGAAACTCGCCGCGCCGCGCCTGCCGGCATTGAGCTTAAGCTATGCCCGCGGCTCTGGCGACAAAAACCCTAACGATGATACTGATCGCTCTTTTCGCCAGACTGGGCTTCAAGACCCCACGCAGGAGTTCCGTTTCTACGGAGAGCTGCTAAGACCAGAGCTATCGAATCTGGCTATCAGTTCTGCGCTCTTTGGATTTGCGGTGACCAACAACAGCCGCCTGACGCTGGGCTACCATCGGTTTCGGCAAGTGCAGCCCGCCGCCTACCTGCGCGATGCGCGCCTGGCTATCTCTCCGACCGGCGAAAATAAGGATATTGGCCAGGAAGTGAGTCTATTGGCCGAGATTCACGAATGGGAAAATCTAAAGCTGGTGCTGGCCGCCGCGACCTTCCGAGCGGGCCAGGCTTTTGGCGAGGCCGCGGGTAAACGCGCTAAAAGTTTTTTTGTTGAATTCACTTTAGAATTCTAAGCACGCAGAATTCCGCTTAAGGAAAAAAGCGAAATCGGACTAAAGAGTTCAAGCTGAGTCGACCGTCGCCGAATTGGCATCATCTATTATGGGGCAGTGCGAAAGAAAGCGGTCGACAGCGTTTGATTTCCGCCCGCCTCTATGGCTAACACTTCCCATTCATACTCGGTTCCGCGAAGTAAAAATCCAGGGGGAACAGCTAGGCTAGTCGCGGTCGCTGGCATCATGATATCCAGGGCAACTTTAGGAATCGCGGGAAAACTGGATTGGCGCTGCACAATAAGTACTTCGTAGCCGATAATGGGGCTGCCGTTAGCCGCGCTAACGGGTTTCCATGTCATCACCGCATGGTTGGGGTCTACCTGTGTTGCCCCGTCTATGGGCGAAACCAATTCCGGCCCGGCCGCGAGATTATGCGTTAGGGCAGCGGTGCCGATGAAATTTTCTCCCTCCAGTCCTTTTCCTCTAAAGTAATATGAGCCCTCCGGAAAACGTTTTAGAAATTTCTCCAGTGTGAGTTGACTAAAGTTCGGTTCAGCACTCTCCATAAATAATTCGGTGCCCCCTTGTTTAGCAAACCTACCCTGGGCGGTCGCTCGAAAGATATGCTTGCCATAAGGGTCGTAAATATCCATGGTTTTCCACGGATCGGCATCGATAAACACTTGAATTCCCGCGTCTCCGTCAGTGGCATTCAGTTCTATCTTAAGTCGCGCGTCCTTTAAATAGACGGTTTTGCCCTCTGATTTTTTGCTAATTTCGGGGCCCTCGCGTTCATCCTCTGCCGCCCCTATCGCCCAGCTCGCCGGCGCGAGTGCCGCAAAAGCAAAAGTGGCGAATGCTATTGAAGTCGCAGCTAGTAGGTGTATGGATAGCTTCATTTCATTTCTCCTGTGGATAGTCTTCAATGGTCGAATCCGTGACGAAGAACTTATTGGATATAGAAAGACTAGCGAGCTAACATGAGTACAAGCTTGCCCGCGTATTACGACTTGGCAACGCGTACGTGGCGCCGTCCCTACGTTGTAAGGTTTGCCCTATTACGCCGGTCTACTTGGGTATCGGCGTGTAAAACTCATCAGGCGGCCAAATTATGAATCAGTCAAAATTAATAGCAATGATCATCCTGTCTTTTAACCTCATGCTTGTCTCGCTCTCGGCAGCAGCACTGGGTTGCGGGGGCAAGCCGGCGCCGGATATTACGGGCAAAACCTGGTTAAACACTACGCCCCTGAAGTTGGCTGAGCTGCGCAACAAAGTTGTGTTGGTGGAATTTTGGACCTTAGGTTGCTCCAATTGCCGCAACGTCGAACCCTATGTAAAAAAATGGCATGATAAATATGCTTCCCAGGGCTTAGTCGTGATCGGGGTGCATACCCCTGAATTTGCTTACGAAAAGGAATTAGATAATGTGCGCGAGTACATAAAATCGCGCAACATCCAGCATGCCGTCGTCATTGATAATGATTTTGCCATTTGGAATCGGTATGGCAACCGCTATTGGCCCGCCATGTATTTACTCGATAAAACCGGTGGCATATGCGCCGTAAAGATAGGGGAGGGAGATTATGACAAAACCGAAGCGAAAATTCGTGAGTTGTTAGCCGAGCGCTAAGAATTGCCTGCGAGCCGCGCACGCGCCGGCGAGTGCTTTAGTTATACGGGCCGCCGCTTTTCAGCTAAACTGGCACAAAACCTCGCGAGTGAGCATTGATGCCCGAGATCAGCCCCGCTGTCACCGAACGCGCCACTTATCGCCACACGCTCCGGGTGCGTTTAAGTCACTGGATTAATGTCATTGCGCTCCTCATTTTACTCATGAGCGGCTTTCAAATTTTTAATGCCCACCCGTCACTTTACTGGGGGGATCGCTCCGATTTGGATCGCGCAATACTCTCTATGAGCGCGCGCCAGGCGCCCAACGGCACACTTCAAGGCGTAACTCGCATTGCCGGCTTGGAATTTGATACAACGGGTGTGTTAGGACTTTCCGTTGATGCCGAGGGCGATATGGAGGAACGCGGCTTTCCCGCTTGGGCGACGATACCTAGCGCTCGTTGGCTTTCCATGGGGCGGCACTGGCATTTATTTTTTGCCTGGGTTTTTGTGCTGAATGGGCTGCTCTACGCGGTTTACTCGCTGACCAGCAAACATTTGCGGCGCGACCTTTTGCCCACAGGGCAAGATTGGCGCAGCATAGGCGGTACCATTAAAGACCACTTACTGTTTCGTCACTTGGGCCCGGAAGCGCGCTACAACATTTTGCAAAAGCTGGCTTATATCATCGTGGTCTTCGGCTTGGGTCCATTAGCAGTGTTAACCGGTTTAACCATGTCGCCGTGGCTGGACTCCG
>CAYYOS010000178.1:0-3947 GCA_964473355.1 uncultured Burkholderiales bacterium
GCCGAAGAAGACGAGGGCCCGGTAGGTGTGGGCGCGGAAATTATTGCCATTATTAACGAAGAATGTTTTTTCGAGTTGGATGCGGCGCCGGTTCGCGTCCATGCCGCCAACGTGCCCATGCCTTACAACCATAAGTTGGAGAAAGCCGCCATTCCTGATCATGAGGATGTTGTCCGCGCGGTGTTAAAGCTGCTAGGTCGCGCGCCGTGACTGCGCACTATGTGATTACCATGCCACAGCTGTCCGACACCATGACAGAAGGTGTGGTGGTGAGCTGGGAAAAAAAGCCGGGGGACGCCATTGCCCGTGCAGACATCGTGGCCACCGTGGAAACCGACAAAGCGATCATGGATGTCGAAGTATTTGCCGATGGATTTTTAGCCGGGCCGCTGGCGGAAGTGGGTAGCACGATCCCGGTGGGCGAACCCCTAGGTTATCTCACAAATACCCCCGGGGACATAAAAATCGGTACCAACGAAGTGGTCACGCAAAGCGTGCAGGCGGACATGATTCCTCATGACGCCGGCGTCCCGATTATGATGCCGCAGCTCTCCGACACCATGACGGAAGGTGTAGTGGTGAGTTGGGAAAAATCCCTAGGTGACGAAGTGAAACGCGGCGATATCGTTGCCACGGTGGAAACCGATAAAGCCATTATGGATGTCGAAGTTTTTTCTGATGGCTATTTATCCGGCCCGATCGCTACCGTCGAAAGCATCGTGGAAGTAGGCCATGCGATGGGCTTTATCGTTACCGATAAAAATAAGATCATCAGCAAAGAAGTGAAGCTGGGGGCCGGGCATCGGGTGGTTGAATCCACCGCCCCCCGCGAACCCGAAACCAGCTTCTATGCCTCTCCCGGCGGCCATATTCCGCAAACCACCGTGGCCCCGGCGGGACGGCCCGAACATCGCCAAGTGAGTCCTTACGCGCGTAAGCTGGCGGCGCAAAAAGGCGTGGAGCTAACACACCTTTCCGCCACCGGACCGGACGGCGCGATTGTGGCGAGCGATGTTTTGCACGCTCAACCCAGTATGGCAGAAGTGGCGCATCACCTACCGCAAGTGCAGGTGCCGGGACAAGGCCGCGCCATGAGTGCGATGGAAAAGTCGGTGGCGCATTCCATGACGGCGGCGCTAACCTTGCCTACATTTCATGTGACCGTACACGCGCATCCGGAGGCCTTAAGCGCCGCGGCCAAGGCGCGTAAAATTTCCTTAACCGTTGCTATCGCGAAAGCGTGCTCACTGGCCATGCAAAAACATCCTATGATGAATAATACTTATCAGCCTATTGATCGTATCGTAGAGCGGGGCAATCATGATTTTGGTATCGCGGTAGCGGCAGAAAGTGGCGGTTTAGTGGTACCCATTTTGCACAACATTGAGCAAAAAGATTTGGATACCTTGCAACAAGAATGGAACGACATCGTGCCGCGCGCGCGCCATCGAAAATTGACGCCGAAAGACTACGCTAACCCGACCTTTACCATTTCCAATATGGGTATGCTGGGTGTGAGCCATTTCACGGCCATTCCTACGCCGGGCATCGCGGCAATTTTAGCGATCTCCGCCGCGGGCTCCGAAGGCATGCCGCTGACGATCACCGCGGATCATCGCGTACTCAATGGTGCCCACGTCGCAACCTATTTAGCTGATTTAAAGCAAACCATCGAACATCCCGAAACCTGGGTAGGACAGCCCGGCCCTGCTATACCCGAAGGCGCATGGGATGTGCAGGTTGCCATACTAGGCGGCGGCCCCGGCGGTGAAGATTGCGCACGGGAATTGAGCAGTCATGGCGTAAAAGTCGTGATGATTAATAAGGACCCGCTGCCGGGCGGCGAATGTTTATGGCGCGGCTGCATTCCCTCTAAAGCGTGGCGTATGACCGCCGATCGCATTCGTGACCGTGCGCACGATGCAGAGTTGGGCGTCGACAACACCGTGCAAGCAAAATCGAACTGGGACACCATAGAAGCACGCCGCAAAGAAGTCATGAAAACCCGTGGAGAATTAGCGCTTAACACCGACAAAAGTTTAAAGGTGGACGTTCGTCAAGGTACGGCAAGTTTTATTGATGCCCATACGCTGCAAGTTAACCCCCCGGAAGGCGAATCCTATCGATTGAGTTTTGGCGCGGCGGTCATTGCTACCGGCGCACCACCCTTTGTGCCACCGAGTTTTGGTGACGCAAAAAACTTAAAAGCCTCCGGAATTTTGACCAGTGATAGTGTGTGGGATTTACCCAAGCCGCCGAAACGTTTAGGTATTATCGGCGCGGGCGCGATAGGCATTGAAATGGCGCAAATCATGCGGGATTTTGGTGTCGACGTGATTTTGCTCGAAGCCAAAGCGCGCCCCTTAATGGAGGTCGATGAAGAGATAGCCGCGGCACTCACACAAGTATTAAGCAAAGAGCAGGGCTTGGCGTTTTACACCGAAGCAAAGATCAATGAAATCTCCGGCAAGCCGGGAAAAATGAAACTTAAATTTACTGATAATGAAAATAATAGTCACGAAGAGACGGTAGATTATGTCCTCGCGGCAACCGGCAAACGCCCAGACACGACCGAATTAAATTTGGCTGGAGTGGGCGTGGAATTGAATGGCGCTGCAATCAAGGTAGACGATAGAGGCCGCACCAATGTGCCCCATATATTTGCGGTAGGCGATGTCGTGGGCGGGTATATGCTAGCCCACACCGCGGCAACACAAGGCCGCGTGGCTGCTGCGACTTTATTGGGAGAAGACGCACGCTACAATCAAGATCTCGATTGCGGTGTGATTTTTAGCCGCCCGCAAGCGGGCTTTGTCGGCTTAACCCTCGCCCAAGCTAAAGCCAAAGGCATCGACGCCGCGGAAGTTAAAATGCCGATGTCCATAGACGCCAAAGCCATGATCACCCTAGAATCCCAAGGCATGATCAAGCTCGTTGCCAACAAACAAAATCAGAAAATTATCGGCGTACATTTTTTAGCCGACCATACCGACGCCTTAATTGGTGAAGCGGTCTTAATGGTTTCCGCCGGCTTAACCTTAAAACAAGTTGCTGACGCGATTCATCCTCATCCCACCCAAACTGAGTTACTCGGCGAGCTCGCCCGCAAGTTATTGGCACGCTTACGCCGCTCCGAAAAAAAATCCTCCGTTGACGCTTCCAAGTAAGGAAGAACAAATCGTCAAAGCGCACGGCGCGTTAATTTATAACGTCGCCCAAGCGTCTAAGCAAAAAGAACTGCTAGCTCATCTTGCACCAATGCTGGATTTTTATCGCCAGCAAGGCTGGGAAAAATTAGTTTTAGTCATAAATAAAATCCTCAACGGTAGCCGCGATGCAGCACTTCTATCCGGTCTGGATGAGGAAGATGGCGCCATCGTTAAAGCAATTTTATTGGGTATCCAAGACCCAAACACCTTGCCGGACCCCAATCCTAAACCCGACCCGACCTTAGCCGCCCCGGGCTTGGCTTCCATGGTGCATGCGGCATCCACCGGAGATCCCCAGGCTTTACAAGCACTCGCCTTAATGGCGGAACAAATGACCCAAATTGGCGGCGATATGGCCCGCCTAGGCGGCATTATGGGCCGCTTCGTGCGTGGGGAACGCGACCCGGATATATTATCTAAAGGCATGGGTAATCTCGGGAAGAGTTTAGTGTTGTCGATTCTGGCAGAATTGGCGAAGCTGACTACACACTAAACTCAGGTATATCATGAGTGGTGTTCTGTTGGAGGGGCAGCCATGTTGCGATATTTCAATCTTCTACTCTTTACTTTTATGATCAATGCGGCTTATGGGCAACATGCTAATGATGGCATGATGCAGGGCATGAGTGCAGCCGATTGTGACGCGCTGGCGACGATGCCGAATGCGCCGATGTCGGCCCAAGCCTGCAAAGCGATGATGTCGATGGGGGAGAGCCTAACTCGTGGTGCGGCAGACAC
>CAYYOS010000179.1:0-3938 GCA_964473355.1 uncultured Burkholderiales bacterium
TGTCTAGGGCCAGCCAAAATTCCCCACCCGACTGCGAGTTAAGCATCACTAAATGCGCTTTATCGGTATCCCTTACTTTCTCCTGTGATCGAATATTTAATGCGCGAAACTGCTCGAACGATAATTGCGGTTTGGTGCCACTAGCGACAATCTCCCGCATGCGAATTTCGTCGCCGCCGGCCCGAACAACAATGGGTTTTTCGGCTAGCCAGCCGTGCATTTTTAGATAGTGGGCGACACTACCAATGGCGTCCGGTTTGCTGCCGATGAGATCGCGCTTGCCATCACGATTATAGTCAACCGCATAGCGCCGATAACTGCTGGGCATGAATTGCGGCAAGCCGATCGCGCCGGCATAGGATCCGCGTAGTGTAGTGATAGCCAAGCCTTCCTCCCGCCCCAGCAATAACAAATGTTCGAGCTCGCTGCGGAAGAAGTCGGCGCGGCGCGGATAATCAAAGGCTAAAGTCGTGAGCGCTTCCAGTATCGACACCCGGCCCGTGCTCGCGCCATACCGCGTTTCTACACCCAAAATTGCGACCACCACTTCCTCGGGTACACCAAATTCGCGGCGCGCGCGGCGCAAGGTGGCGGCATTTTCATCCCAAAAACGCAGGCCGGTTTCAATCACTGTCGGCCGCAAAAATTGCGACAGATAGCTATCCCAGGGTTTGGATTCCCCCGGGCGGGACATTAGCTCAATAATGTTGGGCCGGAGTTGCGCCGCGCTGAAAATATTCTTTAATTCCAGCGGCTCGAAGCCATGCGTTAGCGCCATTTCTTCTATAAATGCCTGCACTTCGGGGCGGGTGGCCAGATCCGCGCCCTGTGCGGATTGCAGGCCGCACGTAAAAATCAGCATTGCACATATTTGCGCTAGGCGTAACATTGCGAAATAACCTAAGAAAGGGAAAATCATATTCTATAGATTTATTTTTTGTCTGACCCTGCTCTTTTGTGGGCCCGCCTTAAGCTTAGACAACCAGCTCGCAAAGCATCCCTCGCCGTATTTGGCGCTCCATGGGCAAGATCCCGTGGCATGGCAGGAATGGACGCCCGCTACGGTGGCGCTGGCGCGGCAACAAAATAAATTGTTGTTTGTATCGGTGGGTTACTTTTCTTGCCACTGGTGCCACGTCATGCAAAAAGAGTCTTTTCGCAACGTGGAAATTGCGCGAATACTCAATGAGTTTTTTATTCCGGTTAAGGTGGACCGCGAACTCAATACCGCCTTAGATAGCGAGCTCCAAGACTTCACCGAAAAGACGCGCAACCAGGGCGGCTGGCCCTTGAACGTTTTTATTACACCCGAGGGTTACCCCTTGTTCGCGACACTGTATTCTCCGCCCGCGGAATTTTTACAGACCCTAAATAAACTCCAGGACCGCTGGCAAAGCGATAGCGCGGGCTTAAAAAAATTAGCGAATCCCGCTCCCGCAGCTACGCCCAAACCTAAAACCCCTAGCTCTGCCAGTGACCAATATTTTCGAAACCAGTTTATAAAGGTAGCGTTGACGGACGCGGATATGTTGCAGGGCGGCTTCGGTGAAAAGTCTAAATTTCCCCAGAGTCCGCAACTGGCTGCGCTGCTGGTATTGCAACCCCGGGTAAGCAACAATACCGCCCTCACCGAGTTCCTGAAATTAACCTTAAAGCAAATGGCCGAATTGGGCTTGCGTGACCATATCGGCGGTGGTTTCTTTCGCTACACCACCGATCCGGATTGGCAAACACCGCATTTTGAGAAAATGTTATACGACAACGCACAACTCGCCAGCGTCTATTTATCTGCCGGCAAAATTTTCGGTGACGCGGAATATAAAAAAATCGCGTTTTCAACTTTGGATTTTATGCTGGCAGAAATGTTGGATAAAGATTCCGGTGCTTTTTATTCCAGCCTATCCGCCGTCGATGATAAAAATCGCGAGGGCGCCTATTATCTTTGGGAGCGCGCCTTGTTAACGCAACTCTTAAGCCGCGACGAGCTAGCCCTGCTTAGTACCGTGTGGGCGTTAAATGAGCCGGCACGCTTTGATTATGGCTACCTCCCTATGCAGCGCAGAGCCCTTACGCCGGACGAGCACGCAAAGCTAAGTACGATATATGCCAAATTAACAAACCACCGAATGTCACGCGCCATCCCTAAAGACACCAAACGCCTGGCGGGACTAAACGGCTTAGCCCTTAAAGCCCTGAGTGAAGCCGCGGCACTGGATGCCAAGTATCGCGAACCAGCGGATACCCTGCAGCGCTTCTTAACACAGAAGCTCGGGGTGAATGGCTTACAAAAAGGCGAATCGCAGGGACGGCTTTTGGGACCGGCAGATTTAGAGGATTACGCTTATGTTGTGGCTGGGCTAACTCGTTACGCGCAACTAACAGGCAAGCCTCAAGACTATACAAAGGCAAAAGAATTGGCCACCCAGGCTTGGCAAAAATTCTATAGCCCGGGCGGCTGGAAATTAACTCAGCATTCTCTGCTAGCGCAAAATAAAACCGCGCCGATTTTGCTGGACGGCGCCACACCATCGCCCGCCGCCGTGTTAATTGAGAGCAGCTTGGTTTTAGGCCGCCCTTGGTCGGGGTATGCCAAACAAGCCTTGAGTTTGGGTAGGGGCGAAATTGCGCAGAATGTGTTTTGGTACGCTAGCCAGATTAAGGCTACCGCGCTGAATTAGCGACGTCGGCACGCGGGCGTTTTTCCACAGGGACATTTAGCAAGAGCGGTTGTTGTTCGCGCACGACACTCAAGCGCGCGACGCTGCCGGGTTTTACATCAGAAATCTCAGTCAACATGGTCGCCGCATTGTTGATGGGTTTGTCGTTAACTTGCACCAACACATCCCCCGGCCTTACGCCCCCTTTGTCCGCGGGCCCCCCGCGTAATACACCGGAGATCAACGCGCCTTGGGTAGCTTTTAGCCGAAAGGAGGCGGCGATCTCAGGCGTAATATCCTGAACCTCAACACCTATCCAGCCGCGCACCACCACCCCATTTTTGATGATTTGGTCCATTACCTGGCGAACCAAGCTGCCGGGGATGGCAAAACCGATTCCCAGCGACCCGCCAGTCCGGGAAAAAATCGCGCTATTCACGCCGATTAGGTTACCGGAAATATCAATGAGCGCGCCCCCGGAATTTCCTGGATTAATCGCCGCGTCGGTCTGAATAAAGTTTTCAAAGGTATTAATGCCCAATTGGTTGCGGCGCAGCGCGCTGATAATACCCATCGTCACGGTTTGTCCCACGCCAAAGGGATTGCCGATGGCCAGCACCACGTCGCCTATTTGAGCTTGATCGGGTTGACTAAACGTGATTGGCGAAAGGTTGTCTAGCTCGATTTTTAATACGGCGAGATCCGTCTCCGGATCGGTGCCAATTAGCCGGGCACTGGCGGTGCGCGTATCCGCCAACGCCACCTCGATTTGGTCGGCGGCTTCTACGACATGATTATTAGTGACGATATAACCCTGGGCCGCCACAATCACACCGGAGCCCAAGCTCGCGACGCGTTGCGGGGGACGATTTTGCTCACCGAAAAAATAACGAAACAGCGGATCGTCCGCAAAGGGCGAACGCGCGGTGGGCTGGGCTTTGCTGGTAAAAATATTGACTACCGCCGGCATGGCTTTTTTGGCGGAAGCCCGAAAAGATGAAATTTCTTGTATTGTGGTTGTCGGCGCGGCCTCTTTTACGGTGACCACATTTGCGGTACTTTTAAGCAAGGTGGGTTGGAACATCAGCACGACAAACAGTATCGCTAGCGATACCGCCGCCGCCTGAGAAAAAATTAACCATAGCCGATGCATTAGCCCACACCTAACATAAGCATTTGCTTTTTAATTTTGCGGTAGTAAAATCCATATAGAATACGTGCATATTAAACGCCCATCCCTATTTTACGTTATTAACTCCTCGGTGCAAAAATCTTCCATGC
>CAYYOS010000180.1:0-3914 GCA_964473355.1 uncultured Burkholderiales bacterium
TTTGCTACTATGCGCGCTTATCAGGCGCAGAGGTTTATTGAAAAATTTAATTATTCAGGGTGTAAATGTTGCTACGCCTGATTTAAAAAATCTCGCTAAGCTGAGCGCGGCAACACAAATCCAAGCCATCACCTCTCAAGCGTATCGGCTGACGAATGCAGTTGATTCCGCTGAACTCAAAGCTTATTGTAAGACGGCGGAGCTCGATTATGCGCTGGTGCCGGCGGAGCTCACCTGGGCCACGTTCGGACTAGTAGTCATGGACATGGATTCCACGCTCATCTGCATTGAATGCATAGATGAAATTGCTGATTTGCGCAATCTCAAGACTGAGGTGTCTGCAATAACCACGGCCGCCATGCGCGGGGAAATCGACTTCGCTGAAAGCCTAAAAAAGCGCGTTGCGCTCTTAGCGGGCTTAGACGAACAAGCACTGCAACAGGTGTACGACGAGCGGCTGGCTCTTAACCGGGGCGCTGAAAAATTCATTAGCACCTTAAAAACGAAGGGTATCAAAACCCTATTGGTGTCCGGCGGCTTTACGTTCTTTACGGAACGATTACAGCGACGCTTAGGGATCGACTTCACTGCGGCGAACGTTTTGGAAAAAAGCGGCACCACCCTAACGGGTAAGGTGTTGGGCAACATAATTGATGCCCAAGCAAAAGCCGATTGGCTGAATAAAATCCGCACGCAATTGGGGCTCGAGTCCAGCGCGGTCATCGCTATCGGTGATGGCGCGAATGACTTAAAAATGATGCATGCGGCCGGTGTGAGCGTTGCTTATCACGCCAAACCGGTGGTGCAGGAGCAAGCAAGCTACGCTTTGAATTTTGTGGGCCTAGACGGTGTCTTAAATCTGTTCGCGTAATCTATGCTTTAATTAATATATGTATTGCTAAGGGAAAACCATGGTTTACGATTTGAAGAAATTATCGGCGATATTCTTTTTAGTTAGTCTAGTTTCTTGCTCCGAGCGCACGGACACGTCTACCCCACCTTCTTCCAAGGAGACCTTCGTGAAACCTGCGCCCTCTGCCCGCGGCGCCACGCTAGCCCAGCTGCCCGATTTTTCCACATTAGTTGAACAACACGGCATGTCGGTAGTGAATATCAGTACGACGCAAAAACTGTCTCAACAAGGGTTTCCCGGCTTTCAAGGTATGCCCGAAGATGATCCATTTTTCGATTTCTTTCGCCGCTTTATTCCGCCCGGCCCGCAACAACCTCGCGAGTACCGCACACAATCCCTAGGCTCGGGCTTTATTATTTCGGAGGACGGCTACGTACTTACTAACGCGCACGTCGTAGCCAACGCCGATGAGGTCACTGTCAAGCTAACCGATAAACGGGAATTTAAAGCCAAAGTGGTGGGCGCGGATAAGCGCACCGATATCGCGTTATTGAAAATAACAGCCAATCACTTACCACACATACAAACCGGTAACGCCATGGATTTGAAAGTGGGTGAATGGGTGGTGGCGATCGGTTCGCCCTTTGGGTTTGAAAACAGTGTCACGGCCGGCATTGTCAGTGCCAAAGGGCGTTCACTTCCGGATGAAACCTATGTGCCGTTCATTCAAACCGACGTTGCGGTAAATCCCGGAAACTCCGGTGGACCATTGTTCAACTTGCGCGGCGAAGTAATCGGCGTTAACTCACAAATATATAGCCGCACCGGGGGTTATATGGGATTGTCTTTTGCAATCCCTATTGATGTGGCCATGAATATAGCAGACCAACTGCGCAACCAAGGTAAAGTTAGCCGCGGCAAACTGGGCGTGCAGATTCAGGAACTCACCGCAGATTTAGCCGCTTCTTTTGGGTTAAAAGAAGCCAAGGGCGTGCTCGTTGCGGGCGTGGAGCCTGCGGGCCCGGCCGACAAAGCCGGAATACTCCCCGGCGATGTGATTTTAAAGTTTGACAACAAACCCATTAACTCGGCAAACGAGTTACCGCTCTTGGTGGCGAGCAGTAAGCCCGGAACGCGCCTAGACATAGAATTATTGCGCAAAGGATCGGTTAAAAAAGTCGTAGCGGTTATTGGCGAATTAGGTGCAGACAGCACCCCAAAAGCTGAAAGTTTGGCGCCTACTTCAAACCGCTTAGGCTTGGTGCTACGTGAATTTGATACCGAAGAAAAACAATCTCTAGGCATTAGTCGCGGCTTGCTGGTAGAAGAAGTGCAAGGCCTGGCAGCTAGGTCTGGGGTTCGCCCCGGAGATATTATTTTGGCGATCAATGCTGACCCGGTCATCACCATGAAATCGTTTAATCAAGCGCTAGAAAAAAATCGCGGTAAGGGTATTGCGCTTCTTATACGACGCGAAGGCAATACCCTTTACATTCCTATAAAACCGGAATAGGTGAATGAGGTGAAGCTCCTCAGCGAGAAATGTCGCCGCAGGAGACGTAGACCTTAATTTCCTCAGTGCTTTTATGAACGTTAAGCGCGTTGGGCGTGGCCATTAGGTCAGTTAAACTAACGGGCACTGTGGAGCTAGAAACGCCATTTTTGACGTTGTTAAGCGGATACTTCGGTTTAGGGTCAATCTTGGCGCAGGTTCCCGCGTGAATATGTGCAGGTTGGTCGACTCCAGCCGCGCCACTGACGACTTTTATGTCCACCTTTGTTGAGTCACCCATAGGCGTTAGGGTCATCGTGCCGCTTTGTCCGGAGTTATTTTGCGCAAATAGGTTTAGCGTAACAGGTTTAGTAGATTTCACACTGGCACAACCGCCCAGGGCGCTCGCGATTAAAACACTTAACAGGAATGTTTTCATAAATACCCCTTATTGTTGTTGAAATTATTCGACGTTAAAACTCTCTCCACACCCGCACTCAGATTTCACGTTCGGATTATTAAACTTGAACGCTTCATTCATGCCGACGCGGGCATAGTCCAGCTCGGTGCCATCCAAAACACTGATGTTGGCTGCATCCACTAATACCTTTACTCCGTGACTTTCGTAGAGTTGATCGTTAGGCGCAACTTCCTCTGCGTAATCCAGGGTATAAGCCAGGCCCGAACAACCCACCTTACGCACACCTAAGCGCAAGCCTATGCCTTTTCCTTTTTTTTGCAGAGCCTGCTGGACGTGTTTTGCAGCGCTTTCAGTTAATGTAATAGCCATATGTATTCCTTTCAACCTAGAAACGGGAGTTGGGCATATCCAAGTGTGCGTTTTTCAAGCTGGCTGGCTAGGCGAGACGACGCCGCATGGTCATTCCCTGCAAGGAGGAGCAACGACGCTAGGCGGCTTGAAAAAGGTGCAATTGGGGGTGTAGCGAGCTTCGCTTTTAGGTGAGGGTTTAAGTATCGATAAAGGTTAGTGTTCATAGGTGTTCGCATTAGTAATGAGCGGTCAACTGCCGTTTCTAGGTTTAAGAGAGGGTTTTTTCCTTACCCGGTCTTTTATCACGCAGCACGCTAATGGGCGTCGCCCGCTGACTATTAACCAACTGCGAGAGACTGACTGATTCCAAATATTCATAAATATTGAGATTTAAATTGGCCCAAAGATCATGAGTCATACAGTGTTCGTCGCCGTCACAGTTTTCATGCCCACCGCAGCGTGCGGCATCGATAGGTTCATCCACCGCCAAAATAATGTCCGCCACGGAAACTTCGTCACTTTTTTTGGCTAAGTAATAACCGCCGCCCGGTCCACGTACGCTTTCCACCAAGGCATGGCGACGCAGTTTGCCAAACAATTGCTCTAGGTAAGACAGGGATATTTTTTGACGTTCACTTATCGCGGATAGGGTAACGGGCGCGCCACCCTCTTGCAAGGCTAAATCCAGCATGGCGGTAACGGCAAATCGTCCTTTAGTGGTAAGGCGCATGGCTCATCTCAACAGAAAAATACGGTTTAAGACAATTATTTCAAACACATACTAGCTTATAATTCCC
>CAYYOS010000181.1:0-3898 GCA_964473355.1 uncultured Burkholderiales bacterium
GAGCAAAATGTGGGCTTGGCGGATTACGTCAGCCGCATGAAAGAAGGTCAGAAAAAGATTTTTTATATCACTGCCGATACTTTTGCCGCCGCAAAGAACAGCCCGCATCTGGAATTGTTGCGCAATAAAGGGGTGGAAGTGTTGTTGTTGCATGACCGCGTCGATGAATGGGTGGTGGCCAGTCTCCCGCAATTTGATGGCAAGGAACTGCAGTCCGCGGCCAAGGGCGAGCTTGATTTGGGCGAGCTCGAGGACAGCGAGACTAAAAAAGCACATGAAGAAGACAGTAATGAATTTAAGTCAATCACGGACAAAATAAAAGTAGCCTTAGGAGAACGCGTAAAAGAGGTACGATTAAGCCAGCGACTTACTCGATCTCCCGCTTGTTTAATCGCCGACCAGGGGGAATTAAGCGGCAACTTGGAACGTATGTTAAAAGCCGCCGGGCAACCTGTTCCTAGCACTAAACCTATTTTAGAGATCAACCCCCGTCACCCTATTTTGCAAAAAATAAAGGCGGAAGAAAGTGCCCCCAGGTTTGACGATTGGGCGCATTTGCTTTTCGATCAATCTGTGTTATCGGAAGGCGGACAACTAGAAAATCCCAGTCAATTTGTGCAACGTTTAAATGAATTATTGCTGCAATAAAACCCGCTAGGCGTCTTAGCGACTCCAGTTTTCGCTAGACAGAACTGATGGCAGGCAGCGTCAAATTTCCAACGATGCCTGTCTAGTTTTCATCTTTAGCCAGGCGTTGCTGACGGTACCATGCAGCGACAGCTGGTATTTTGCTTGGCATAGTTACTGCTAACTAGCTTAATAATATTAAGCCAAAGGTAACTATGTTCGACTTCATGGCCTTGTTTCGCAACAAGGCTTATCAAATTCCCATGAGCAGTTTAGCGTCCATTCCGCGTGCGACTACGGAACTCGCTTTGGGTCAAGAATACCAAGCGCATCGCATGATGGTAAACTCGCTGAGTTTATTTAACACGAGTTCCGAGCCGCCCACCTTGGAGCGCCTAAAAACGCTCATTCGACTAGACGACAGCAGCCAAGCGTTTCAACAAAATCTATGCAATCAATATTTAAAAAACCTAGGGGTATTAAAACATACCCAAGAGAAATTATGGCAGGCAGTATTTTCTTACTATTGGCAATTGGCACATGGCTACCAGATTTTCGTCAAACACTATATTGCGGACCCGAACTCGTCTGAAATAACCGAATTGGTGCCTCTCGTTACCACCCGTGCAATGCACTACTTTGCCATGGAATCCAAGTGGCGCTATTTTCGCCAAGAAGCGGTGCACCCCAATATGTGGAAGCGCCTCCATAAGCTTTATCGCCTTAGTGAGTCGCGGCGATTTGCAAAAAGTAACATTCTCTTAAATAGTCTTGTTGGGCCTAGTCAGTGCGCAACGGAATATGCCAGAGCTTTATTGTTGGAGGCATTGCATCCCCTGACCCTTACACCGCAACAGCTGGAGTTAGCCGATCGGTTAATCAGTTCTTGGGGAAAACATATACACATCGACAAAAATTTTAATAAGTCTAAGCACGAATGGTACGTGGAGCTGGACTCGGCAAGCGGCTTGCTACCCGCTCACCCGCACAATATCGGGGATAAGCATCGCTACTTAAATATCAATGCGCTTTTGCATCAAATTCAAATTTTCTTAAATGAGCTTCACAAGGGCCGCTTGCCGGCCAATTTAAAGGTGGGGGAGGCCTATGAACAACCCGCTTATAATGAATTATTGCACCATATGGCGTTACGCTGGACGACTGGGCGGGCTCGTCATTTGCCAAGAATCAGTCGTAACGCAGCCGTGGAAGTCTCTTGCGGCGTCTATGCCATTGGCAAAAGCTTGTTAGGTGAGGAAGATTTCCAAGTCGAAGGGCGCAAAGACGGTTGGCTTTTGTCAGCTATACCTCTCTACGAGGGAGAGCAATTCGTGAATACGCAGCGGCATGCGGGCGGCATCACGCTGGAGATAGTCGAAAACGATAAAATCACCGTGGGTCAATTGGTGGCGATAAAACAGCCGGCCAAAAATGATCGGTGGTCGATTGGTGTCATTCGCCGCATCAGCAAAACCACGCCGCAAAGGTTAGCTGTTGGCGTGGAGACCCTAAGTCTGACGCCGAAATTGGTAAAGCTCATTAACACCAGCGGCGCGCAAATTGCATCGGATAGCACTGCGGTCTTCCTGCCACGCTTAGATGGCATAGGCATCGCCAGCAGTTTAATCTTACCCATTTCAGAATTTGTCACCCAGCGGCTTTTGGACTTAGACGACGCTAAAGGGATATACCGCATCCGCCTGGCAGGGGTACTGGAACAAAGCGAAGACTGGGTACGGGTTAAATTTGATATCCTCGGGCGGCAACCTGCAATTTAAGCTACATCAAAATCAAAGGGCAAAAATTAAAAAGCAAAAGTTATAAAGCCAACGGAAAAAAACTCACTAGCCCCATCCCTTAATTCTGGCTTAGCGGTGGTAAGGCGCGCCGAATTTCGCCCACGTGGAAGCCGAATTGTCCGCGATGAGCGTCTTGAAAATACAGTTTCAAGATATCGTGCACAACCGTAAAGGCCAAATCCGCCCAAGGGATTTCCTGCTCCGCGAATAACTTCACTTCCAAACTTTCCGTGCCTGCACGGAATTCAAGATCAAGCAACTGCGCGCGGTAAATCATATACACTTGGCTAATGTGCGGCAGGTTAAATACCGAATATAACGATCCCATTGCCACGCGCGCATGTGCTTCCTCGCGGGTTTCGCGCGCCGCGCCTTCAACCGTGGTCTCATGATTTTCCATAAAGCCCGCCGGCAGCGTCCACAAGCCATAGCGGGGTTCAATTGCCCGCCGGCAGAGGAGGATTTTGCGGTCGCGCTCGGGTATGGTACCGACGACAATTTTGGGATTTTGGTAGTGGATAAGCTGGCATGAGCCGCAAACATACCGAGGTAACGTATCCCCTGCTGGAATCTTCAACGTAACGGCTGCACCGCAATGACTACAGAAGTTCATATATTTATGATATTAAAGAATAAAATGGTACGTGGGAAGTACTACAGCGCGCCGCGCCGAGGGGATTAATGTTAACGCGGACTCTTCGCCGTTTATCGGCCTGATTTCGCCGTTAAACGATTCATTTTTTCTGTATTTTTGGCGGAATCCCTTTCTGGACGCGGCTTTTCGCGGAAGCTTGCTATTCTTAGCTTATGTTAACGCATTGAAAGCTTCGCCCAATTACTTTACTATGCATACGTCTTTAAATTCTGCTGCGGGCCTTAATGAAAACTCCTTTTCTTATCGCGACTTTGGTTTGCACCTTGGGCTTTTATAGCCACGCTCAAGCCGATATTTACTCTTACACCGATGAAAATGGCACCGTGCATTTTTCTAACATCCCCGATGATAAGCGTTTCCGCATCACTTTGCGCACCACTTCTTCTGAAGTGGTAGCGGCGACCAACCGTATTCCCTCGGGCAGTCTCATCAAAACGAATTTGAAGCGGTTTAGCACCATTGTCGATGAAGCAGCCAAAATGTATCAATTGGAGCCCGCGCTGTTGCATGCGGTAATCACTGCCGAATCCAGTTATAACCCCAATGCCGTTTCTCCTAAAGGCGCCACCGGTTTAATGCAACTCATGCCGGCCACCGCAGCCCGGTATGGAGTTAGCAATATTTTTGACCCCAATCAAAACATTTTTGGCGGTGCCCAATATTTACGTTATTTGCTGCAGCTATTTAACAATGACATGAGCCTCGCTGTCGCGGCATACAACGCCGGCGAGCATAATGTGATGAAATACGGCAATCGTATTCCGCCGTTCCGCGAAACCATCAACTATGTCCCCAAAGTTTTGGGCTTCTACAAGCA
>CAYYOS010000182.1:0-3777 GCA_964473355.1 uncultured Burkholderiales bacterium
CGCCATTCTCCGGGATGCTATAGGAAGCGGAAGTAAAGGCGAGGGTGCCGGGGGGTTGAGCGGCTCTAAATCCTGCCACACCCGTGCGGGTGTTGTTCAATGAAAGCGCATTATTGGCGGAATTGGCCGCAAACTCGCTGACACCGCAGGGGGAGCCGTTACATAAAATATTCGGATTGGAAAATTTTGAAACACGTGGGGAGATGTACGCCATGATGGTTCCGAACGTACCGCTAATGCCATACCCAAATGAATACGAGTACGCACCAATAAGGCCAGGAGCGGAGTTGGCACGATCATGCAGGCTACCCATGTTGTGGCCTAATTCGTGCGTCAACGAGATGTCGTCACAATAACTAAATCCGTCAGAACCCTCACTCACAACGGAATAACCGAATTCCGCAGACTGGGATATAGGTTGACCCTCATACCCGCCTATCCAGCCTACTCCGCACCCTTCGTGCGATGCATTAATATAGGGGCGGATGAGCGCAACCAAATCTGCGCCATAAGTATTACGTAACGTCGCTACGCCAGAAAACGCGGGATGAACAGCGTTATCCTCAGCAAAGGTCAGATCATCTATGGCAATGTTATTACTAATGGTTTCCGAATAGTTAACCTGCGCACTATGAACGAGCCGCAGCGTGATCGCAACTTCACTATCGATATAAGCTTGATTGGCGACCGCCACCAAGTTATCCAAGCGGGCTTGCAGGCCGGCGCCGTACTTAGTCGCCAGCCCCGGCGTATAGACAATCATCAAGTCGATGGTGGTTTGCGGAGAAGGAGCCGCCTTAAACAGATCTGCTCGTAGTTCTGCTACCGGGGTTTTCGACGGCGCTCGCTTTTGCGGCGGCGGAATTTTAATATCATCTCCCATCATTGTCGGGATTTCCCCCCGACTAATGGGATCGACCAGCCAGCTAATGCCGTCTTTAGTTTCGATCCTAAAATCTTTTTCGGGGGTTTGAATACGACCTACGTGGCTGCCGTCGGGTCCGGTAGTGATAATTACCCGAAAATCGTTGCCAAAATTTTTCAGGTAACCTATCCAAGTGGTGTTGCCGCTTTCATGGACAACGCTACGCTCGTAAATTAGCGTGTGGCTATTGCCGTTTGGTAGAGACAGCCGCACCTCCCCTTGCGCTGGAAGGGAGGCGAGTGCGCGGGCATTAAAGCGTATAGGAAATTTTCCGACACGAAAATCATCCGGGATGAAGCTTAAATAGCGCCCCACATCCTCGGGCAATAAAAGCTCGGGCTCATCCGCGCCTAGCAGCGGGGCGGATGCCAGCAATAAAGTCAGGAGGATCAGCCTAGGTTTCATTCGCGTCTCTTAATAGAGTGTGCAACGGCGGGGTTGCGCCGTTAATTAAGAATAGCAGGCCAAGTCTGGCCTAGCCGAGGCGTCCGATAAGCGGTGGCGCGCTGCGCGTAAACGGGCGCCAGCAAGAGAAAATATGGGGAAAGGTGCGTAGACTAAGCTAACGAGCCTTGTAGATGCACCCGCATTTTTTGAAAAGCCTTTTGTTCGATTTGACGAATGCGCTCGGCGGACACCCCATGCTCCGCTGCCAACTCATGCAGCGTGGCAGTATTGTCCTCTTTTAGCCAGCGCGCTTCGATAATACGCCGGCTGCGTTCATCCAGGTTTTGCATCGCCTCCTGTAGTACATTATCTTGCAATTGCTGAGTTTGCTTAAACTCCAGTTGGCGATCGGGTGTTAACGCATTGCTGGTTAAGTAGGAAATGGGCGCGTAAGCATTATCTTCATCATCGGTAGGCTCCAAGGAGAAGTCATAGCCATCTAAACGCGTTTCCATTTCCGTGACGTCCTCGCGTTTCACACCCAGCTCTTTTGCCATGCGCGTTACTTCGTCCGCAGTCATGGGCCCTTGGCCCTCTTTCATGCTACGCAAATTAAAAAACAATTTACGCTGGGCTTTAGTGGTCGCAACTTTTACCAAACGCCAATTACGTAACACGTACTCATGCATTTCGGCACGGATCCAGTGAATGGCAAAAGACACCAGACGCACGCCGCGCTCCGGGTCGAAGCGGCGCACCGCCTTCATCAGTCCAATATTACCTTCTTGAATTAAATCCGCTTGGGGTAGGCCGTAACCGATATATCCGCGGGCTACGCTAACCACCACGCGTAAGTGCGACAGAATTAGCTTCTTGGCGGCGTCCAAGTTATTTTCATATTTAAGTTGGCGGGCCAGGTCAGTCTCTTCCGCCTGGCTAAGCAAAGGCAAAGCCTTTACCGTTTGAATATAGGCATCCAAGTTACCTAAACTGGCGGGTAGTGGAAAAGATAATGCTTGAGTCATCGGTTTCGCTCCTTTTTCACTATTTTAGCACTCGAAGCCTAAGAGTGCCAAGTCGCAGAAAAGTTCTAGCTAAATACCCTTAGATGGCGGTTAACAGCAACATAGGCGCCCAGCCAACCTAAGAGCATCGCAACGAATAACAAATAAATCGCATCCGGGAGTGGTAACGATTTAACCCCCATTTGTATGCCGTATAGCTCGAATAAGGTTAGAGCCTGTTTTTTCAGGAGGGTTGCACCCAGCACGACAATTAGCCATGCGGCGAGCCCGCCTAACAATCCTTGCAGGGCGCCATAATACAAAAAGGGGCGGCGGATAAAGCCGTCGGTCGCGCCGATTAATTTACTTACCTCAATTTCATCTTTTTGCGTAAAAATTTGCAGCCTGATGGTATTGCCGACGACGGCGACGAGCGCTATACCGAGAAGGATGGCCAGTATCCATACCCCGATGCGCCCAAATGCCAAAAATGCAGCGAGTTTTTCCGCCCACGCCGAATCGGCCTGGGCTAAGTCCACGAGCGGCAGCGTTGCCCACTCCGCGCGCAATTTTTGCAGTTGATAGGGACTATTGTTTTGCAAGCGCACCACGATGACATCCGGCAATGGATTTTCTTTCAACCCGGAAGCTAAATCCCCGATATCATGACGTTTTTTTAGGCTTTGCAACGCCTGATCTTTTTTTATCAGCCTTAGCTCGCGAACTGCCGGATGTTTTTTTAGGCTGGTTTGGAGTTTGGTTACATCGGTGGTCGTGGCGTCCCGCGATAAAAACAAACTGATTTCCGGCTCATTCTGCACATTGGCAGCAATCGTCTTCACATTTTCCAGAAAAACGTATAATGCGGCGGGCAAAGAAAGGGCAATGCCGATCACCAGGACAGTAAGAGTACTGGCTACCGGCGTGCGCGCCAGCCGCTGGAAAATATGACTGAGGCTGTCGACATGGTCCCACCACCATTGCTTCACGGCTGAAGCTCCCCTTGGATTAATTCTATCGAACGAAAATTAAAACGCGAAATTGCTTCTACATCATGGGTGGCGATCACAGCCGTCACGCCGACTTGGTTAAAGGCATGGAACATATCCATGATGTCGTTAGCGTAGGCGCGATCGAGGTTGCCTGTGGGCTCGTCCGCGAGCAAAAGCGCGGGGCGGTTTACGACCGCACGCGCAATACAAAGACGTTGCTGCTCGCCCCCGGAAAGCGTAATGGGGTTTAATTTTTCTTTACTCAGCAACCCGACTTTGTCCAACGCAGCGTGAGCGCGTTTCACCGCTTCCACGCGATCGAAGCCAATTATGCGTAAGGGCAAAATGACATTTTCAAAGACGCTGCGATCGTAAAGTAATTTGTGGTCCTGAAAAACAATGCCCAGTTTTCTGCGCAAATAAGGCAGCGTGCGGCGACCCAGCTTGCTAATGTTTTGCCCACTTAATA
>CAYYOS010000183.1:0-3768 GCA_964473355.1 uncultured Burkholderiales bacterium
ATATTCTCTTTATAATCTCGACTCGAAGCATTGGTCCAAACACCCCCAGCAGTTACTAACGCACCACTCGCCATATGTAAGGGATGAGCAGGAGCAGGCACGCCCATGCCGATATTCCCAGCCCCGTTAATGGTCATGCGGGACGACCCTATCGCGGTAGTCGTCGTCGGTGCCGTAAAGAAGTCGAGTTGAGTGGCCGCATTCCCAATAGCATTGCCCCCACCAAAGGCTAAGAAGTTCTGACTGGGTGTTGACGCCGCACCGAAGAGATACACCGGTAATGACGCATTGTTGTAGTGGTTTAAGACGAGCCTTGCGCCCTTCGTCGTTGAATTAGTCGTGACATCCGTTAAACGGACTAAACCGGCGTTCGGACCGACCACTTCTAGGTTGCCGTTTAAGGTGACTTTTTTATTATCGAATTCGCCGTAGATTAGGGGAGTGCTGGTACCGGAATTGGCGATGTAAAGGCGGTTGGAGGCCGACTCGTCGTAGCCCGCACCGTACCCGAGGAAGACGTTGCCAGTGCCAGTGGTATTGTAGCCCGCCTGGTTTCCTATGAAGACATTATTGTCGCCTGTGCTATTGGCGTAGCCCGCGTTGGCCCCGAGGGAGGTGTTAGAGTTCGCGGTCGTGTTGTTGTAGCCGGCTAGGTACCCGAGGAATGCGTTGCCGGCCCCGGTGGTGTTCCTGTTGCCCGCCATGTCCCCCAGGAAGCTGTTCAGGCTTCCGGTAGTATTGGAGGCGCCAGCCAAGCTTCCGAGAAAGGCATTGTTGCTCCCAGTGGTGTTAGGGATGCCCGCGAAGGACCCGACAAAGGTGTTTCTGATCCCGGTGGTGTTAAAGTAGCCTGCACTGTCCCCGAGGAAAACGTTGTTGTTCCCGGTGGTGTTATAGTAGCCTGCATGGTCTCCGAGGAAGTTGTTGCTGTAACCGGTGGTGTTGTTGAAGCCCGCATAGCTGCCGATGAAAACACTGAAACCACTGTCTCCCGCCACACTCCCGGCGCCTTGCCCCAACTTCGTGTTATAAGCGCCTTCAAAACCCGCTGCTAAAGCGTGGCTGGTTGTTAAGAGGAACACTGTCATTATGCTTAGAGTTTGTTTCATTCTAATTCCTTTCGTTTTTTAGGGCCCTTCCGGACTTAAGTTTACCGTCGTAAAACGAGTACTACTTCTACCACGTTGATAGTATACAGATTTGGTATGGTTCGCTCCCTCATGGAAGGTAATTTCATGCACTAAATGGCTTAATTGGTTAAGCTGGGCCGTCTCTAGGAAAGCGCCGCAAAAGCCGCGGGCAACTGACGTAAGAGGGCACTAGATTTCTGGCTTCAGCCTCCTACCATAGTTCGGCTTATCTCCAACTTCGCTATAATGTGGCAATTCACAGTTGCCCGGTTATGTTCACACAACAACTCATCAATGCGCTTTCACTCGGCGGCGTCTACGCGGTATTCGCTTTAGGCTTTACACTCATTTTTGGGGTATTGGGCGTAATTAATTTATCGCATGGCGCGATATTTATGATTGGCGCCTACGTGGCACTTGTCCTAGTTTCAACGTTGGCATGGCCGATATGGTTGGCGGCTACTGCAGCAACGCTGCTATGCGGTCTACTCGGTCTCTTAATTGATTATCTTGTATTGCGGCCGCTGCGTGCTCGCAACGCGCCCCATCTGGCGCCGATGGTTGCCACCATCGGCGTGGCTATTTTGCTGACGAGCGTAGCCCAGGGTTTGTTTGGCGCCGACACCGCCCGTTTTCCCGTTGGTGCCGTCTCCAGCGAGGGTTTCGAAATGAGCGGCGTATACGTTTCCTACTTGCAGTTGTTTATTTTTGCCAGCGCAATGTTGCTGATGTTGATTTTGCTTGTTGTGGTGAGATACACCCGTGTAGGCCGCGCCATGCGCGCCGTGGCGGAAAGCCCAAAAACGGCTTATTTGCTGGGCATCAATGTCGAGGGAATATTTCGCTCGGTGTCTTTTTCCGCGGCGGCATTGGGTGGTGCTGCGGGCGTGTTAATTGGCTTGTCATTTAACGCGATCTCACCTTTTATGGGCCAACCGATTTTGCCCAAAGGCATCGCCGTTATTATCTTAGGTGGCATGGGTGATATTCGTGGCGCAATGCTGGGCGGTTTATTTTTAGGTTTTGCGGAAGTGATGAGCGTGGCTTATTTGTCCAGTGATTATCGCGACGCCATTGCTTTTGGATTGGTGTTTATAATTTTGTTGTTGCGTCCGCAGGGCTTATTTGGCGCAACCTTGGAGCGCAAGGCCTGATGTCGGAGTTTTGGCTGCCGTTTTGGGAAACCTACAGCACCCTCATTTTTACTCTCGGCGTGCATGCCATGTTAGCCCTATCCATTTATCTAACACTATCTTGTGGCTTGCTGTCTTTGGCTAATGCCGCGTTTATGGGGATCGGCGCTTACGCCGCAGCTTTATCCACCATGTTACTGGATTTGCCATTTGGGTTTAGTTTGGCCTTAGGCGCGCTGTTACCCGGGGGCATCGCTTTATTAATTGGCGTGCCCACCTTGCGTTTGTCCGGCGTTTATCTTGCCATGGCGACTTTAGGTTTCGGCGAAGTGGTACGCGTGATTTTAATTAACATGGAAATTACCGGCGGGCCCTTAGGCTTAAACGGTATTCCGCAAAAAACGCAAGCGTGGCACTTGTTACTTATTATTGGCGTCTTGATTTATTTTTTTGTACGCTTGCGCCATTCGAAAATTGGCCGCAGCTTCGAGGCTATTCGCGAGGACGAAATAGCCGCGCGAGTGATGGGCATCAACACCCTCTACTATAAATTACTAGCCTTTGTATTGGGCGCCATGATCGCTGGCTTAGCGGGCGGTTTAAATGCGCACTTTACGTTCTTTTTGTCGCCTCGCGAATATGGCTTCGACCCGGCCGTGGATATACTTACTATGGCAATTTTAGGCGGTGTTAATAGCTTTATCGGTCCAATTATTGGTAGCGTACTCCTGACCGTTTTGCCGGAAACGCTACGATTCTTACAAGACTACCGCCTTGCGGTGAACGGGTTGATTTTAGTTTTGGTCGTGCTGTACTTGCCCAATGGCATTTGGAATCCACGGCGGCGAAGCCGAGCAAAGCGTGCTTAATGCTGCAATTTAAAGCGGTAAGTAAAAGTTTTGGCGGTGCCCAGGTGCTGGACAATGTTTCCTTTGATGTACCGCCCGGCAGTATTTTTGGAATTATCGGTCCTAACGGTGCGGGTAAAACTACCTTGTTCAATATCGTCACGGGTTTATTAAAACCCACCAGCGGCTCAATTTTTTTTAATAACCAAACTTTACTTCCTTTGCCCGCCCACCGCATTACCGAAATGGGATTGGCGCGCACCTTCCAGAACATTCGTGTATTCGGAGAAATGAGCGTTCTGGAAAATGTCTTGGTCGGTATGCATGATCATCTGTCGTATGGACTACCCGGTATTTTTCTTAACACCCACCGTTTTCGGCATCTCGAAAAAAATGCGCAGCGACGCGCGCTAGAAATTCTTTCCTGGGTAAAGCTGGTAGATAAAGCAGATATCCCAAGCCGAGCGCTTTCCTATGGGGAGCAGCGCAAGCTCGAATTAGCCCGCGCCTTAGCCACCGAGCCAAAGTTGTTACTGCTAGACGAGCCCGTAGCGGGCATGAACCCGGCGGAAACGGATGAGCTAATGATAGAAATTCGCAATATTAATAGCCGGGGTTATGGCATCGTGCTGATTGAGCACGATATGCGTTTTGTCA
>CAYYOS010000184.1:0-3740 GCA_964473355.1 uncultured Burkholderiales bacterium
TTTACCTTATTCCATCCTGTCCAGGCGGGCGAGCTTCGTGCCGTTCCGCCGGCGGTTTACCACGCGCCTCAGAGTAAAGCGCTTGCCGCCCCGCAACTAAAATTATTAGCTCAGCACCCCGCGGGTACTTCTGCTATTCATTTAGCGCCATTGACGGACGACGAGATCCAGGCCTTGCGCAACAACAATAAAAAACGTGGCAAAAAGCGCCTGCAAGTCGGCTTTAACCGCGCGTTGTCTACTGCTGACCAAGCGCTAATTTCGCCCGAAGCGCTACATTGGCAGCCAGCCGAGGATGGTGGGCTCGTCGCGCGCGTGAGTGTTACCTCCGAGCGCGCCTCGGCACTGCGCATAGGCTTAAACATCCTGCGCATGGATGAGGGGATCGAGCTACGGTTTTATGGCAGCGCTAAGCCACAGGAAATTTTTGGCCCGGTGCGCGCATCGGACGCACGCTTGCAGCAACCGGTGTTTTGGGCGCCAGTAACAGCAGGAGATACCGCGGTGATGGAAATATTTCTGCCCAAGCACCTCAACCCTGATAGTTTTGTTTTTTCCTTGCCACAGATTTCTCACTTGGTGGTAGCCCCAACGGCGGGCACCAAAGCACTATCGGATATCGGCGCTGGTGACTATTGCGAGCGGGATCTCGTATGCGCGAATCCCAGCACGGCGCTGAAAAATGCAGCGAGCGCGGTAGCGAAGATGATTTTTACCGAGGGAGGTGCCACTTACCTTTGCACCGGAACCTTGTTAAATGATGCGGTGCCTACCACCTTCGAGCCATATTTTTATACCGCCCATCACTGCGTGGATACGCAAGCGCTGGCCAGCACGCTTAACACCTACTTTTTTTTTGACGCAACCAGTTGCGGCGGCACCAACGTCGCGAATTTCAAGCAACTCACGGGCGGCGCCCAACTATTGCATACCAATTTCGAATTGGACAGTACCTTGCTGCGCCTGAACAACCCCGCCCCCAGCGGTGTGGTGTTCTCAGGATGGGACGCGGCAACGGTAACGACGGGCACCGCGGCAACGGCTCTACATCATCCCTGGGGAGATTTAAAAAAAATCAGCACCGGCTCAGTAACCGGTTACGGCAGTTTTGAAGGGCGCGGTAGTTTCCTTAAAGCCAACTGGTCCTCGGGGAGCACCGAAGGTGGTAGCAGCGGTTCCGGCTTATTTACGTTTGATGGCACCAATTATGTATTACGCGGCGGTTTGCTGGGGGGCACCCATAGTTGCGATTTCCGTGCCGGTATCGACTCATACTCTCGCCTCGACTTAGTGTACCCACTCATCAAACAATATATCGCTACCGCACCGGTGGCTCCAGCGGGAAGCAGTATTGAATTTTTTAACACCACGCTAAATCATTATTTTATGACGGCCGATACCGCGGAAGCGACCGGCATCGATAACGGCGCGGCCGGCCCCGGTTGGATACGCACTGGGCAAAACTTCAGAATTTGGCCAACCTTAGCAGAGGCGGCGAGTGGCGCTTTAGCGGTTTGCCGGTTCTATACCCGAGGTGCGAACAGTCACTTCTACACCTTGGATCCGGCTGAATGCCAGGGCTTAAAAGATTTAGAAGTGTCCCAGCGCCGCGATGCGGAAACCCAAGGAAGAACGTTCACCGGCTGGCAATTTGAGGGTATTGCGTATTATGCCGCAGCGCCCGTCAATGGCGCCTGCGCGGCGGGCACTCAACCGATATATCGCGCCTACAATAATCGCGCGGCTTTTAATGACTCTAATCATCGCTTCATGCCGAGCGTCGCGGTTTATCAGCAAATGACCGGTAGCGGCTGGATTCCGGAGGGTGTGGCGATGTGCGCCCCTAGCTAAAATCAAAAATAAAAAGGCAAAAATTAAAAGTTAAAAGATAGGCATCAAGGCCATTAATTTTGCCCTTTCATTTTTTATTTTTTGCCGTTGGTAAACACTAAGTCCCATATCTGGTGGGATAGCGCGAGACCGCGTTGCTCAAATTTAGTCATAGGGCGATAGTCGGGTTTCTCGGCAAAACCGACAGCCGTATTGCTAAGGCACGCATGCTGGCTGAAAACAGCAAGCATATGCTCCGCGTAGTCTTGACTGTCGGTGGCCGCATGGATATACCCGCCTGGTTTTAGACGCGCGCAGAGTAAATCCACGAATTCTGGTTGAACGAGGCGACGTTTGTGATGCCGCTTCTTTGGCCAGGGATCTGGGAAAAAGATATGCACGCCATCCAACGCCCCACGTGCCAGCATATATAGCAGTACGTCTACGGCATCTTGTTGAATAATGCGCACGTTCGTCAGACCGCGCTTCTCGATATTTTTAAGTAAACTGCCGACGCCGGGCGTGTGCACATCCACGCACAGATAATTAAATTGAGGGTGCGACGCTGCAATTTCGGCGCTGGCGTCACCCATGCCAAAGCCGATTTCTAAAATAGTGGGCGCGACGCGCTGAAAAAAGTCGGCCAACACGACCGGTGTGGGGGTGTAAGGAATGCCGTAACGGGGAAACAAATCCTGATGCGCGCGCGCCTGGGCCGCGGAGATCCGCCCTTGGCGTAGCACAAAGCTGCGTATTGGACGGCGATGGTCTTCCGCCATTAAGACGAGCTGGCGCCGATAATACCTTCAGTTGGCGAGCTGGCGCTGGCCTGATAAATGCGCTTTTCCATGCGTCCGGCGAGATAAGCTTCGCGCCCCGCTAAGACCGCGTGCTTCATCGCGCTGGCCATGAGTACCGGGTTGCGGGCATGCGCAATCGCCGTATTCATAAGCACGCCATCACACCCCAATTCCATCGCAATGGCGGCGTCGCTTGCCGTGCCTACCCCGGCATCAACAATGACTGGCACTTTGGCTTGATCGATGATGATCGCCAAATTCCAGGGGTTTAGTATGCCCATGCCCGACCCAATCAGCGATGCTAAGGGCATTACGGCCACGCATCCTAATTCTTCTAAACGTTGCGCCGCGATGGGATCATCATTGGTGTAGACCATCACCTGAAACCCCTCTTTCACTAAGGTTTCCGCAGCGCGTAGGGTTTCCGGCATGTTCGGGTATAAGGTCTTCGCATCGCCGAGAACTTCAAGCTTGACTAGGTTTGCGCCGCCCAACAGTTCCCGCGCCAGCCGCAGTGTGCGCAACGCGTCGTCGGCGGTATAACAACCCGCGGTATTGGGCAAAATCGTGTATTTTTCCGGCGGCAATATCTCTAAAAGGTTAGGCTCATGGGGATTTTGGCCTAAATTGGAGCGCCGAATGGCAACCGTGATAATTTGCGCGCCAGACGCCTCAACTGCGTTTTGCGTTTCGTTAAAGTCCTTATATTTTCCCGTGCCTACCAACAGCCGGGAGGCATAAGTGACCCCGCCGATAATCAAATTATCCATACTAGCCACCACCTACTGCAACGACAATTTCCAATTTGTCGCCGTTTTCCAAGACCAGGCTATCGAATTGACCACGTGGGATTATTTCACCGTTGCGTTCGATGGCGAAGCGTTTGTCGGCGATATCCAATTCCTTGAGTAAGGCGCTGACATTTAAGGCTTGACTAAAGCTCTGGGTACGGCCGTTAATAATCAACGTAGTCATGCTGTGCACTCATAAAAAACATAAATTTTATCACGGTAGGGCGGGATATCGCGACAACAGAAATTACCCCGTATAATTAAGGCGATTCGCGGGTGTAGTTCAATGGCAGAACGAAAGCTTCCCAAGCTTTAGACG
>CAYYOS010000185.1:0-3478 GCA_964473355.1 uncultured Burkholderiales bacterium
GCGAAATCGTGCAGATGAGCGCCGCGAAGGTCCCGCCGGAAGTGATTATTCAGCGTATCCGCGACTCGGGCGGTGTATATCCTTTATCGGCAGCCACCTTTGCCAAGCTGCATGCCGATGGCGTGGATGATCGCGTATTAAATTACATGCAAGTAACTTACCTGGAAGAGATTCGCCGCGAAGAAGCCTTTCGCAACCACCACTTTTACCCTGGGTTTTGGTATGGCGGAGGTCATGGCCATCACCGCAGCGGCGGTGGCTTTTTTTTCGGATTTTAACCTCGGCATGAGGGCCTGCGAAGGTCGGTTTAAGCCTCGCATCCGCGGCGCTATTGAGTAAAGAACTCCTTCACTTTATCCATCCAAGACTCGGCGCGCGGGCTATGCCGGGAGCCATCCGCTTGATTGATTTTTTCTAACTCTAAAAGCAGATCTTTTTGGCGCTCGGTTAAACGCACCGGGGTCTCTACCACCACATGGCATAGCAGATCCCCGGGAGATTGGGAACGCACGCCTTTTATACCTTTACCTCGTAAACGAAAGACTTTGCCGGTTTGAGTTTCAGGGGGAATTTTAAGTTTGGCGTAGCCGCCCAATGTAGGAATATCAATTTCTCCGCCGAGCGCAGCGGTAGTAAAGCTTACCGGCATTTCGCAATGTAAATCATCAGCATCACGTTGAAACACAGCGTGTGCCTTAATGTGCACCACTACATACAAATCTCCGTTGGGGCCGCCGTTAACACCATTCTCGCCTTCACCGGAAAGACGAATACGATCCCCAGTGTCCACCCCCGCCGGGATTTTTACGGATAAAGTACGCTGCTGTTTAATCTGCCCCGCACCGCGGCATTCACTACATGGCGTGGCGATAACCTTGCCAGTGCCCTGGCATTTGGGACAAGTTTGCTGAATGGAAAAAAAGCCCTGTTGCATGCGTACTTGGCCGTGCCCGCCACATGTTGCGCAGCTTATGGGTTGAGTGCCCGGCTTAGCACCCGTGCCGTCACAAGTTTTACACGGGATAGCGCCGGGAACGCGGATTTTTGTTTCAAGACCGCGCGCCGCTTCTTCTAACGTCAGCTCCAGGTTGTAGCGAAGATCGGCGCCCCGATAGACATTGCTACCTTGTCGACCGCCGCCAAAAATATCCCCAAAAATATCCCCAAACACATCGGAAAAACCGCCGCCGCCACGACCGCCGGATTCCACACCCGCATGGCCGAACTGATCATAGAGTGAGCGCTTTTGGGGGTCGCTGAGGATATCGTAAGCCGCGCGCGCCTCCTTAAAAACCTCTTCAGATTTCTTGTCGTCTGGATTGCGGTCCGGGTGGTGTTTCATGGCGAGTTTGCGGAACGCCTTCTTAATTTCGTCGTCGGTGGCGCTTTTGCTTACGCCCAGCACTTCGTAGTAGTCGCGCTTGCTCATTTGACTCTTTTTTTCATGGTTTACCCTAGCCCTAACGCAAATAGGGCGGCCCAAAGGCCGCCCGTTTTTTACTTCACTATTTTACTTTTGATCGTTTACTTCCTCAAACTCCGCATCAACCACGTTATCATCGGCCGGCTGTTGAGGCTGACCTGAGCTTGCGCCGGGTTGCTGCTCGCCTTTGGCTTGCTCTTGCGCGTACATTTTTTCCGCAAGCTTATGCGATGCTTCGGATAGCGCCGCGGTCTTGGCTTCGATGACGCTTTTATCATCGCTCTTTAGCGAATCTTCGGCATCTTTAAGCGCAGCTTCGATTTTTTCCTTTTCCTCAGCAGAAAGTTTGTCGCCATACTCTTTTAGCGACTTCTTAACCGAATGCACCATCGCATCGCAACTATTGCGTGCGTTGACTAATTCCAGCGCCTTCCGGTCTTCATCGGCATGCGCTTCAGCGTCTTTTACCATGCGCTGAATTTCGTCATCGGACAAGCCGGAGCTCGCCTGTATTTTAATTTTGTTCTCCTTACCCGTCGCTTTATCTTTGGCCGACACATGCAAAATGCCGTTAGCGTCGATGTCGAAGGTAACTTCGATTTGCGGCAAGCCCCGGGGTGCAGGCGGAATATCTGTTAAATTAAACTGACCCAAGCTTTTATTGCCGGACACGACTTCACGCTCACCTTGCAACACATGAATAGTGACAGCAGTTTGATTATCATCGGCAGTGGAGAATACCTGCGACGCCTTGGTCGGGACCGTCGTATTTTTTTGAATCAACTTCGTCATCACCCCGCCCATGGTCTCAATACCTAAACTTAAGGGTGTCACATCTAATAACAATACGTCCTTGACATCACCTTTTAAGACGCCGCCTTGGATAGCAGCGCCAACCGCCACCGCCTCGTCTGGGTTCACGTCTTTACGCGGCTCTTTGCCGAAAAACTCTTTCACTTTCTCTTGCACTTTAGGCATACGAGTTTGACCGCCGACCAAAATGATATCTTCAATATCAGAGGCGCTAATTCCGGCATCCTTCATAGCAATTTTGCACGGCGCAATAGTACGCTCAATTAAGTCTTCCACCAGGCTTTCAAATTTGGAGCGTGTTACCTTCACCGCTAAATGCTTAGGCCCGCTGGCATCCGCCGTGATATAAGGCAAGTTCACCTCGGTTTGCTGAGCGCTGGATAACTCGATCTTGGCTTTTTCCGCCGCTTCTTTTAGACGTTGTAAAGCTAGTACGTCTTTGCGCACATCGATGCCGGAGTCCTTTTTAAACTCTTCGGCCAAATATTCTATAAGGCGTAAGTCGAAATCTTCGCCACCCAAGAAGGTATCGCCATTGGTGGATAACACTTCAAATTGGTGCTCTTTATCAATTTCCGCTATTTCGATGATGGAGATATCAAACGTACCGCCGCCTAAGTCGTACACAGCGATTTTGCGGTCCCCTTCTTTTTTATCCATGCCAAATGCCAACGCCGCGGCGGTGGGCTCGTTAATTATTCGTTTTACATCCAAGCCGGCGATACGCCCGGCATCCTTGGTAGCTTGGCGCTGCGAATCATTAAAATAGGCGGGCACAGTAATAACCGCCTCGGTAACAGGTTCGCCTAAATAGTCTTCCGCGGTTTTTTTCATTTTCATCAGCACGCTAGCGGAGACCTCGGGCGGGGAAAGTTTTTTGTTGCGGACCTCCACCCAGGCGTCACCGTTATCCGCTTTAACGATTTTGTAGGGCACCATATTGATGTCTTTTTGCACGATGTCCTCGTTAAAACGTCGGCCTATTAGGCGTTTAACCGCAAATAGGGTATTTTTAGGGTTGGTAACGGCCTGGCGCTTAGCGGCTGCGCCCACTAAGATTTCGCCTTCTTCCGTGTAAGCAACAATCGACGGCGTCGTGCGCGCCCCCTCTGAATTCTCAATGACCTTAGGCTTGCCGGCTTCCATTACGGCCACACAAGAGTTGGTCGTTCCTAAGTCTATGCCTATAATCTTTCCCATGGTTATTCCTTAGCTAATTAATAAGTTTCATTTTAGATGGGG
>CAYYOS010000186.1:0-2182 GCA_964473355.1 uncultured Burkholderiales bacterium
GCGGCTCGGCAAAATTCTGCCGGCCGATCTTGACTGCCCCGTGGCCATCCAGGAGGCCCTGCCAGTATAGCCACGCTTCCCCCCGCTCCACCTCTTTTTCAGAACGTCGCCGGATTCTGACGGCATCGAGCTCTTGTTCAGCGAGCCCCTTGACTTCTACGAATGCAGAAAGCTGTTCGCTGAAGCGATATGAGAGTTGTAGTTGAATTTCTTGTTTCAAGGTGCGCGCATCGTCGCCGGGACTCGGCTCAAAGGCGACATCCTTTAACGCCTCACGTACTAACTCAAGTGATCCTGACAATTCTAACTGACCCACAGGGGGCGCCGAATCCTCCTTGTGCCTGACCAACACCCCCGGATACCCCGCAATCACGTCGGGCGCGGGGGTGGTTCGGGGGTAGTCGGGTAACGGCGCGGCAGGGTTAGCGCACACTGAGCTCAGCAATGGCAGCAACGATAAACCGAGCCCTATGTGAAACAGAATCTGGCGACGCGGATTGGCGATACCTGCGGACATGCGCATAGTCGCTCTCAGCGGACGCTGCTTAAGCATCAACTTGAAGAAGCGCGTTGCTCGCAGTGGTCTGACCGGTTATCGGCGATGATTGAACTGGAAAGCTACGGGTCAAGGTAAGGGTAAAGGTGCTACCTTTCCCCAACGAACTCGTAACGGAAAGGTCTCCGCCGTGCGCATGCACAATCGCCAATGCAAGACTTAGCCCTAAGCCGTTGCCGCCCTTGCCACGGCTTTGATCGCAGCGGTAAAAGCGTTCAAAAATACGAGGCAATTCAGGGGCTGAGATGCCTACGCCCGTATCGGTGATGCACAACTTTACTTGGGAACCTGCCTCGGTCAACGAAAGTACCACGCGGCCGCCCGCCGGTGTGTATTTCAAAGCGTTATCCAAAAGATTGGCAACAACGCGCTGCAGCCGTGGCCTATCCCCCGGAATTAGGCATTGCTTAGGCAACGTGTGCGTGATGGCAATGTGGTTATCCTCAGCAACCGTCTGAAAAAGATCGCAGGCATCCAGCACAACATCCACAAGATCAACATTGGAAATTTTTAGCTGGGCCGCACCCGATTCCGCTTCAGCAATGTCCAGCGTGGTATTAATAATTTCTAGCAAGCGATCACACTCCTCGATGATGTTAAGAGCCAGCGCGTTCTTTTCTGTTTTTGGTTCGCCGTTGCTCAAAGACATTTCGGCGGCAGCACGCATGCGCGCTAAAGGGCTCCTGAGATCATGCGCTAAATTGTCGGTCATCTCGTGCATGCCAACAATCAGAGCCTGAATACGATCGAGCATGGTATTGAATGTTTGCGCTAAATGATCGAGCTCGTCTCCTTGGGATCCAACCGGGACGCGCTGCTCGAGCGCCCCGCGAGAAATTTCTTCAGCGGTACGCGTGACCTTGCCGATAGCGCGTAGCGCACGCCTTGCCATAAACCATCCGATCGGTCCGCCAAGAAGAAACACGGCTGCGAGCGTAAATAAGAACCCGCGCAAGATAGTGGCGATCAACTCCTCGTTTTCTTCTAAAGACAAGCCTATTTCGAGCACGACGTCCGGCCCGATGGATCCAGCAATACGACGCACAGGATAGTCACGTGTGGGTAAATGCACAGTTTCGATAGACGGTTCGCGGCCGTTGGCTATTTCCCGTAGAAGACGCCTGGGTAGCTCGTCCATCCCCACCCAAGACGACATGTCGGTCACCGCAAGCGGACGACCGTCGCCAGTCCAGAGTCGAAAGAAGACTTGTTCGGCCTCTTGGTGCTTGGTATCTAGCACCATTTCCGCCTTGACGCGCGCAATCCCCTCCGCTCGAAAAAGCGCAGCAAAGTCTCTAATATCCTCGCGCATATCCTCATTGGTTCGTTCGGCGATAAAAGAGGAGATGAGCAGATAAATCAAAACAAAAACCAGGGTTGAAGATGCAGCAAAGATTGCTGCGTACCAAACTGTTAAACGCAATGCCAACGCGCGAGGAGGGCGGAAAAATTTATTTAAGAACATATCCTATGCCACGCACTGTGTGGATTAACGGGGTGGCGAAACCTTTGTCGACTTTATCGCGTAACCGGGAAATTCGCGATTCCACGACGTTAGTTTGCGGATCGAAGTTATAGTCCCAGACGTGTTCCATAATCATAGACTTGGAAATTACACGGCCGACG
>CAYYOS010000186.1:2192-3414 GCA_964473355.1 uncultured Burkholderiales bacterium
GTTGCGCGCTAAATATTCCAACACGCCGAACTCCCGTGGCTGGAGCTCGATCTTCTGGCCGGCACGCGTAACGACACGACCCAGTAAGTCAATATGCAAATCCCCCACGGTAATTGCGGTCGGTTCAGGCGCGTTTGTGGCGCGCCGAATTAAAGCGTGAATACGTGCCAATAATTCGGAGAAAGCAAAAGGCTTAGTGAGATAGTCATCACCGCCCGCCTGCAGACCTTGCACACGCTCATCCACCGAACGTTTCGCGCTAAGAATAATGACCGGAAGACGAACCCGCCGGCGGCGCAGTTCCTCGATGATGGATAGCCCATCCATGCCAGGCAGCATGATGTCAATGACGGCGGCATCGTATACTTCTGAAAACGCCATTTGCAAACCACTAAGACCATCGCCCGCGTGCGTGACGATGAAACCGGATTCCTTCAGTCCTTTAGAGACGAAGGAGACAATTTTGTCGTCATCTTCAATTAGCAATAAACGCATTGTTTATTCCGTACAATTTAGTTTTTCTCGTTAAGCACCCGGCGTGCGTGTCTTACCGCGATGGAAAAAATTCCATTGCTAGCGTACAGCGCTCCCATTGTCCGCGGTCTATGGGCCATTGCGACCAACCTTGCCAAATTATCATGTTCTGGCAATGTTGGCTGGGGTTAAGTGTCCCGTTTAACAAACGGACATCCGCTAGCAAGAAGTGCCAAAAAAAGGCAGCTTTTTAAATAACGCGCCTAGCGCCGGCGAGTTTTTGTGGACATTGACCACGTCCGAGCCAGGCAGCGCGGGCTTATCCCGGGAATGAGGAAACCATATGGAAATAGGTATACAAATTGCATATATAATACAAATCAAAATATTGGCACACGAGGGCGCGCCTTTGGTAAAAAATATTAGAGAGATAGGCGGACCGTTCTTAATCCCTCTGCTTGCCGTCATGCTTTCAGCATTACTGCTGTATCCCGCCAGTGGCACTAGCGCGACCTATTACGTAGACGCCGCCGTGACGAATGATAGTGGTGATGGCTCATCTACCACGCCCAAAAAAACCATCAACGCAGGCGTGGGTTTGATGTCAACGGCTGGGGGCGATACCTTAATTGTCCGCGCCGGAATATACGCTGGTGCGCAAAATGAGCTCACTGCTATTAGAAATGGTGTGGCGGGAAATTACAACACCATTAAGGCAGAGGTTGATGGCAGCGTTATTGTTACGGCA
>CAYYOS010000187.1:0-3370 GCA_964473355.1 uncultured Burkholderiales bacterium
ATTATACGTCGCGGGTGCTTAAGTGTGGCGCATGGCGGGGCATCACTGATTACTCGCGAGACGCGGCTGCCGTCATTGCAGCATGCGCTATGAATTGCGGGCAATTAATTGGTGCGCCGCCGGGGTTGCTCGTCGGCAGTAAACGTTTTGGGAGTCTGTATTGGCGCCGCCTGAATGGCGGCCAGAATGCCATCTTTAGTTAATCCGCAGGCATTGAGCAATTCTTGCGGGGTGCCATGATCGATAAATGTATCCGGGAGCCCTAGCTGAAGCACGGGGACCGTCAGTCCCTGTCTACTCAAGGATTCTAGTACTGCACTACCCGCGCCGCCCATAACGACGTTCTCTTCAACCGTCACCAGGCGCGCATGCGTTTGAGCCAGCTCTAAAACAAGCGCATCGTCGAGCGGTTTTACAAAACGCATATTGGCGACGCTGGCGTTTAAGAACTCGGCCGCTTGCAAGGACGGATACACCATGCTGCCGAAGGCCAGAATCGCAATTTCCTTACCTTTTCGTACTATCTCACCGCGGCCGATAGGCAGGGCAGACATAATCGGGTTAATTTTCGCGCCTTGACCGGCACCACGCGGATAACGCACCGCGCTGGGCGTATTTAATTGGAAAGCGGTATAGAGCATTTGACGGCACTCATTTTCATTACTGGGCGTCATCACCGTGATATTCGGCACGGCGCGTAAAAAACTCAGGTCAAAACTGCCGGCGTGCGTAGGACCATCCGCCCCGACCAAACCGGCGCGATCAATGGCGAAAACAATCGGCAGATTTTGCAGTGCGATATCGTGAATAAGTTGATCGTAAGCGCGTTGTAGAAAGGTGGAATAAATCGCGACGACCGGTTTTAAACCTTCGCAAGCTAAACCGGCGGCAAAGGTAAGCGCGTGCTGCTCAGCAATGCCAACATCGAAATAGCGATCTTTGTAGGCTTCAGAAAACTTCACCATGCCTGACCCTTCGCGCATGGCCGGGGTGATGCCCATTAAACGCTCATCCATGGCCGCCATATCACACAACCAATCGCCAAACACTTGCGTGTAAGTGGGGTTTGGTGTCGGCGACTTTTTCTCGATCAACCCGTCTTCCGGATTAAATTTTGTAACGCCATGGTAAAGACAGGGATCATCCTCCGCGCGCTTAAAGCCTCGGCCTTTTTGGGTAACCACGTGCAAAAACTGGGGACCGGTGAGTTGCCGCAAATTACTCAGTGTGGGGATGAGAGCATCTAAATCGTGACCATCAACCGGACCAATATAGTTAAAGCCAAATTCCTCGAATAGTGTCCCGGGGGTAACCATGCCCTTAACGTGCTCTTCGGCGCGCTTCGCCAGCTCCAAAATCGGGGGCGCCACACTAAATACTTTTTCGCTGCCGCGACGCACCGCGGAATAAAATTTTCCGGACAAGAGTTTCGCTAAATAATTATTTAAGGCGCCGACGTTAGGAGAAATAGACATGTCGTTGTCATTGAGCACCACCAGTAAATTGGTATCCATGCTGCCCGCATTGTTGAGGGCTTCAAAGGCCATACCGGCGGTCATGGCACCATCTCCTATAATAGCGACAGTGCGGCGGTTAACACCTTCTGCCTGCGCGGCAACCGCCATGCCTAACGCTGCGCTAATCGAGGTACTGGAATGGCCGGTACCGAAAGTGTCGTATTCGCTTTCGTGGCGGCGCGGAAAGCCGGCGATGCCGCCAAAGGCGCGCAAACCTTTCATGGCTACGCGCCGCCCAGTGAGGATTTTATGAGGATAGGTTTGGTGGCCCACGTCCCAAACTAAGCGATCGAAGGGCGTATTAAAAACATAGTGCAAGGCGACGGTAAGCTCAACCGTGCCTAAGTTAGAAGCCAAGTGGCCACCCGTCTCGCTTACTGAGGCGATTAAAAATTCGCGTAATTCATTGACCAGCTGCTGCAATTGCTTGCGCTCTAAAGTGCGTAGCGCGGCGGGGTCAGATAAACCTTCAAGTAAGGGATACATATCAATACCTATAAAAACATTAAGACTTGCGTGTCACTTAAAACGTGCGATGAACAATAAATTTGGCGATTTGCGCTAATCTGCTCGCAGCGTCGCCCAAAGGGACAAGGCTTGCCAGCGCGCCCTCATATAATTCCGTCGCCATTTCCTTGGCCTGCGCAACACCGACGGCCGTCACGTAAGTGGGTTTGTTGGCGTCAACATCTTTGCGCGCGGTTTTACCTAAAATCGCAGTGGGCGATTCAACGTCCAGTACGTCATCAATGATCTGAAAAGCCAATCCTACCGATTTCGCGTAGTGATCCAGCGCCTGCAAGTTTGTCTCATTAGATTCTCCGCACATGGCACCCAGCATAACGGATGCACGTATTAGCGCGCCGGTTTTATGGATGTGCATAAATTCCAATTCCGGTACGCTTAAGGCCTTGCCGACGCTCATAAGGTCGATGGCTTGACCGCCCGCCATACCGCGCGAGCCCGCCGCTATCGCCAGTACCTTTAGCATTTCGAGTTGACGGGTACAGTCTAACATTTTCACGTCGGCTAAGAGGGCAAAAGCTAACGCTTGCAGGCTATCCCCAACTAAGAGTGCGGTAGCCTCATCGAACTCTATGTGACATGCCGGCTTGCCACGGCGCAGGTCATCGTTGTCCATACAGGGCAAATCGTCGTGCACTAAGGAATACGCATGCATGAACTCAACGCTGGCGGCAATTTGCCTAACGGTTGCGGGATCGGCCCGGGTTGCTTCGCCGGCAGCAAAACACAGCAAAGCCCGTACGCGTTTTCCCCCGCCCAGCGCCGCATAGCGCATGGCCGCATGTAATCGCTCCGGCGCGATATTCGCACTGGGTAGGGCGGTGTCAAGCGCGGCTTCTAAGCTCGCTTGTTGCGCTGCCACCCAGGTGGGGAAATCAATTGCTGGATTCGGCACCGGGGAAATTTTGTAGAGTATTGTTCTCGGTTAGTATGCGCACTTGCTGTTGTGCGTCTTCCAAGGTGCGCTGGCAGTATTGTAAGAGTTCCGTGCCCCGGCGATAAAGTGTTAGGGATTGTTCCAGGGGTAGCTCGCCGCCTTCCATGCTGCTGATGATGCTTTCCAACTCGGCGAGGGCCGCTTCAAAAGTTGGCGCCGCGGCGTCCGATTTTTTCATACGCAACTTTCAAACCTTAATGTTAACTATGTATTGATAAAAGCCGCAATCCGCGGCAAAATGCGGAACCGCGGGGCGTTCTCGCGGTCTACTTTTTTTAGCTTAAGCAAGAGATATCAATATGTCTAATCTGGCGACCGCTTCTACTTTGGTTGAAGCCGGAAAACAACTACCTACTTCCTGGTATGTAGATCAAGCTATTCACGAACTAGA
>CAYYOS010000188.1:0-3360 GCA_964473355.1 uncultured Burkholderiales bacterium
AAAAAATCCTGTATTGGCATGACCCCATGGTCCCGGGGCAAAAATTTGATAAACCCGGCAAATCGCCTTTTATGGATATGCAGTTAGTACCGGTTTACGCCGGCGCAGATGATGATCAAGGGGGCGTCACCATCAACCCCCGGGTACAACAAAATCTGGGCATACGTACGGCGGAAGTCACTATCGGCAGGCTTACCCAAGCGGTGGAAGCCGTGGGCAGCGTGGCGTATAACGAGCGCGATGTGGCGGTGGTCCAGTCGCGCAGCAACGGCTATGTCGAGCGGCTTTATGCGCGAGCTCCCCTTGATTCCGTAAAACAGGGTCAAGCGCTTTTGCGTCTATACGTGCCCGAGTGGATTGCCGCGCAAGAAGAATATTTCACCGTGAAACGTATGCGCGATAGCGCCTTACTGGACAGCGCCCGACAACGCATGCGTTTAGCCGGGATGTCCGACGCGCAAATAACATTAGTTGAAACAAGTGGCAAAGTTCAGCCGCACCTTACCGTTACCGCGCCAATCAGCGGCGTGGTGACCGAGCTTAGTGTCCGCGAAGGCATGACGGTCATGGCGGGGGCGCCACTATTTCGTATCAACGGCACCGGAAATGTATGGATAAATGCCGAAATCCCAGAAAATTTGGCGGCGTCAGTCAACATTGGCCATCCCGTTGAAGCGCGCGTGGCGTCTTTACCCGGGACGATTTTTACAGGAAAGGTAAGCGCGCTTTTACCCGAGCTTAACGCCGAAACACGAACCTTAAAGGCACGCATAGAACTCAATCGTCCCCATCCGCCATTGGTGCCGGGTCTGTTTGTGACGGTGAGGTTGACAGCGAATCCGAGTAAGGACGTCTTGTTGGTGCCCAGCGAAGCGGTAATTCAGACGGGCACCCGTAATGTCGTCATGGTTGCAGAGGGGCAAGGCAAGTTCTTGCCGGTAAATGTTGAAATCGGCCCAGAAAGCAATGGTCAAACCGAAATTCGCCGAGGCCTAACGGCCGGACAAAAAGTCGTGGTTTCCGGTCAATTTCTGCTTGATTCCGAAGCCAGTTTAAAAGGGATAAGTGGATCGCCAAGCGCCATGTTGCCGGAAAATATGCTGCCACCCGCTAATGATATTCATCGTGGCACGGGCAAGATAGAGCGCTTAAGCGCCAATGAAATCACGCTTTCGCATGGCCCCATCCCATCTTTAAACTGGGGACCCATGACCATGGGTTTTAAATTGCCTACGCAAATCCAACGAAAAAATTTAGCCGTGGGGGATACGGTCAACTTTGCGACGCGTAAAGCGCCGGATGGCATGTATGAAATTACGGCGATTGACACGACCAACCCTGCTACTTCTAAAGTGGGTGCGGCAAAATGATAGCGAAACTTATACGCTGGTCCATTGCCAATCGGTTAATGGTGATACTGACCGCGGTGATAGTCACTGCCTGGGGAATTTGGGCGTTGTTGCATACGCCGCTCGATGCCATTCCCGATTTATCCGATGTGCAAGTTATCATACGCACCACCTACCCTGGCCAGGCCCCGCAAATTGTTGAGAACCAAGTCACTTATCCTTTAACCACCACTATGCTATCCGTGCCCGGAGCTAAAACGGTGCGGGGCTATTCGTTTTTCGGTGATTCCTTTGTTTACATTTTGTTTGAAGATGGTACCGATCCCTACTGGGCACGCTCCCGCGTCCTGGAGTATATGAACCAAGTGCAAGCGCGCTTGCCCGCCGCGGCAAAACTAGCCTTAGGTCCGGATGCCACAGGCGTGGGTTGGATATATGAATATGCGTTGGTCGACCGTAGCGGCAAAATGGATTTAGCGCAACTGCGCGCCCTGCAAGATTGGTTTTTAAAGTATGAACTAAAGACGATAGCCAATGTGGCGGAGGTGGCCAGCATAGGCGGTATGGTGCGTCAATACCAAATTGTTTTGGATCCTGAAAAGCTGCGCGCCTACAACATTCCCCACGGCAAGGTAATCGAGGCCGTGCAAAAAGCAAATCAAGAAACGGGTGGCTCGGTATTAGAAATGGGCGGAGCCGAATATATGGTGCGCGCCTCAGGTTATTTACAGTCCCTGGATGATTTCCGAAAAATTCCCCTGCTATCGAACAAGGCAGGTGTATCAGTACGCCTAGGCGAAGTCGCGCGTATCCAAATTGGCCCGGAAATGCGCCGCGGCATAGCAGAATTAAACGGTGAAGGTGAAGTTGCAGGCGGTGTGATTGTGATGCGTTCCGGAAAAAACGCACTGGAAACCATCGCCGCGGTTAAATCCAAGCTCGCGCTTCTTAAAGCTGGTTTGCCGCCCGGGGTCGAGATTGTTCCCACCTACGACCGTTCCAACCTCATTAAGCGCGCCGTAAAAAATTTACAAGAAAAATTGATAGAGGAATTTATCGTGGTGGCATTGGTGTGTGCGATATTTCTTTTTCATGTGCGCTCGGCGCTGGTCGCCATCGTAACCTTGCCATTGGGTGTGCTCGTTGCATTTATTATTATGTACTACCAAGGCATCAACGCTAATATTTTGTCCCTAGGCGGCATAGCCATCGCGGTGGGAGCGATGGTGGATGCGGCGGTAGTGATGATTGAAAACGCCCACAAACACATTGAAGCCTGGCATCATGCGCATCCCGGCGCCACCTTAAAAGGTAAGACCCATTGGCAGGTTATAGCAGACGCTGCGGTCCAAGTAGGCCCGGCATTGTTTTTTTCCCTTTTAATTATTGTGCTTTCATTTATTCCGGTGTTCACCCTGGAAGCGCAAGAAGGTCGGCTATTCTCCCCGCTTGCTTTTACTAAAACCTACGCTATGGCGGCGGCCGCAGTGTTATCCATTACCTTAATTCCAGTATTAATGGGCTATTTAATTCGTGGGCGTATTCCTAGCGAGCAAAAAAATCCACTCAACCGTCTATTAATCACTTTGTACCGCCCGTTGCTCGATGGCGTGTTACGTTTTCCAAAAACGGTGATCGCCGTGACAGTGTTGTTTGCCGGGCTAACACTCTGGCCGCTGTTGCAACTGGGTGGGGAATTTATGCCGCCCTTAGACGAGGGCGACGTGCTGTACATGCCTTCAGCGTTACCCGGCATTTCGGCGGCCAATGTCGCGACGCTGTTGCAACAAACCGATAGGTTGATTAAAACCGTGCCGGAAGTACACAGCGTGTTCGGAAAAGCGGGGCGGGCGGAGACCGCGACCGATCCCGCGCCACTGGAAATGCTAGAAACCACCATTCAATTTAAACCACGCGATCAGTGGCGCCCGGGCATGACCCCGGACAAACTAATTGAGGAGCTGGATAAGCGTGTTAAAGTGCCGGGCCTCTCCAACGTCTGGGTGCCTCC
>CAYYOS010000189.1:0-3331 GCA_964473355.1 uncultured Burkholderiales bacterium
ATGCGCAAGGGCAAAATTACATTTTCAAAAACGCTGCGATCGTAAAGTAATTTGTGGTCCTGAAAAACAATGCCCAATTTTCTGCGCAAATAAGGCAGCGTTCGGCGACCCAGCTTGCTAATGTTTTGCCCATTTAATACAACGCTGCCGCTACTGGGGAATTCAATCGCAGCAATCAGTTTAAGTAACGTTGTTTTGCCGGCGCCTGATGGCCCAGTTAAAAACACCATCTCGCCCGCCGCTACCGAGAGATTAATGTTCTTCAGCACTTCTTGGCCACCCGGATAACGCTTATAAACGCTGCTAAAATTAATCATGTAGGACTAACGTCAGGTAAATAGGAGCAAGCGCAGCGCCCGTGTTATTCAAATAAGGCATCCACAAATTCGCGCGCGTTAAAAGGGCGTAAGTCTTCGATCGCTTCACCTACGCCGATAAAACGTATAGGGACGGGGTGGCCTCGCGCGATGGCCGCTATCACGCCGCCTTTGGCTGAGCCATCTAATTTCGTGAGTACCAAGCCGGTAATTTTGAGCGCCTCATCAAAGGCCTGCAATTGCGCCAAGGCATTTTGCCCGGTATTTGCGTCTAATACTAATAGCACTTCATGCGGTGCCCCCGCCTCACCTTTTGCAATCACTCGATGTATTTTTTTAATTTCTTCCATGAGATGCAATTGGGTGGGTAGGCGTCCCGCCGTATCCGCCATGACGATATCGATATTCCGTGCTTTAGCCGACTGAATGGCATCGAAAATCACCGCCGCCGGATCGTTGCCTTGTTGAGAAATAACTACCACATTATTCCGCTCCCCCCAAATGGCAAGCTGTTCTCTAGCGGCAGCGCGAAAGGTATCCCCCGCTGCAAGTAAGACCGATTTTCCTTGGGCTTGAAAATACTTGGCTAGCTTGCCGATGGTGGTGGTTTTGCCAGCGCCGTTTACGCCGGCGATCATAATCACAAATGGCTTGTGCAACTCCGTGCGTAAGGGTGCTTCCAGAGGGGATAAGAGGCTCAATAAGGCGCCCTTTAGTGACTCAAACACAGCCGCTGAATCGTTGAGTGACTCCCGTTTCACCCGTGCTTTTAAATCCGTCAGTAAAAACTCTGTCGCGGCCAGACCGACATCGGCAGATAACAAAATCGTTTCTAGCTCATCATAGAACGCCTGGTCAATTGCCCCACCACTTTTGAACAAACGCGTTATTTGATTGCCAAACTGCGCACGGGTTTTAACCAGCCCCGTTTTTAACCTGGCGGCCCAACCCAGTTTTGTATCATCGGTAGAAGTGGAACTGGTTTTATCGGACTTAAAAAGGCCTAGCATGGCTTCCAAGAGAAATTAGTAAGTTATAATTCTAGCCTGAGTGTAACGCTTTATGGAATTATTCATGTTTAGCAAATTCATTTTAAGGCAGGGCATCGGACTGTTGTTGTTAGCACCCGCCGCCGCTACCGCCGCTACTTTCGCCTACCAGCTTAACAATGGGCTTAAGGTTATCGTAAAAGAAGATCATCGCGCGCCGGTGGTGGTGGCACAGGTTTGGTATCGCGCCGGTAGTATGGATGAAGTTTCTGGCACCACAGGGGTCGCCCACGTCCTCGAGCATATGATGTTTAAGGGTACAAAAAATTTTCCCGGCGGCAAGTTTTCTCAGCTGATTGCGGCCGCGGGTGGCCGGGAGAACGCATTTACCAATCGGGACTACACCGCCTACTTTCAACAGCTACATAAATCCCGGCTGCCTTTATCTTTTGAGTTAGAAGCGGATCGTATGCAAAATTTAGTGTTAAGCGACGCTGAATTCGCTAAAGAAGTAAAAGTGGTAATGGAAGAGCGCCGCTTACGCACCGAAGATCAAGCTCAAGCGCTGGTCTATGAGCAAATGATAGCCACCGCCTATCAGTCTCACCCGTACCGCGCACCGGTAATCGGCTGGATGAATGATTTGGAAAACATGAAAAGTGCCGATGCTAAGCGTTGGTACGACACGTGGTATTCACCCAGCAATGCGGTATTAGTCGTAGTGGGTGACGTGAACCCCGAGGAAGTGTTGAAGCTTGCCAAAAAATATTATGGGAAGGTAAAGGCGCGCCGGCTTGCCCCGCGCCGGACATATGAGGAACCGCCACAGCGCGGTATTAGGCGCGTGTTGGTTAAAGCGCCGGCGAAGCTTGCGTATTTAGTCATGGCGTATCATGCACCGGTTTTGCGACAGCCTGCTGAAGAGTGGGAGCCCTATGCACTGGAAATGCTCTCTGGTGTTTTGGATGGTAACGCTTCTGCGCGTTTAACCAAGTCGCTGGTGCGGGAGAGCCAAATCGCGAGCGATGTCGGCGTGGGCTACGACATGATTGCGCGCGGCCCCGGTATGTTTATCATTGACGGCACGCCGAGCGAAGGTAAGACGGTGGGTGAACTTGAAACCGCGATTCGCGCAGAATTAGAAAAACTTAAAACACAGGGTGTAAGCGAGGAAGAATTACAGCGCATTAAGGCGCAAGTGATCGCGGCCGATGTCTATCAGCGCGATTCCGTATTTTACCAGGCGATGCAAATTGGGGAGCTGGAGGTGACGGGCTTGTCCTATAAAGCTTTGGAAATCAGACTAGAAAAATTAAAAGCGATTACGCCGCAACAAGTGCAAGCCGTGGCCCAAAAATATTTATTGGATGACAAACTTACTATCGCGGTGCTCGACCCCCAGCCTTTAGATGAAACCAAACCCAGTGCTCCACCTAAGGCGATAACCCATGGCCGCTAAAATGTTTAACTTTCTCGACAGGTCAATACAGAAGCAATGCGTAGTCTTTATGCTTGGGTCACTGCTGGTATTGCCCTTCAGCGGGATAGCCCAAGCCGCTGTGAAGATTCAACATTGGCAAACAGAAAATGGCGCACGCGTGTATTTTGTGGAGAATCACGACCTGCCCTTACTGGATGTTAGTGTGGAGTTTTCGGCGGGCAGCAGCCGTGATCAACCGCTCAAATCCGGCTTAGCAAATTTAACCCGGCATATGCTAGCTTCGGGTGCGGGCGGGCTGACTGAAGACCAAATCACCAAGCGCTTGGCAGACGTGGGCGCGATACTATCGGGCAGTTTTGATATGGACCGTAGCGGCTTAACGTTGCGTACCCTAAGCAGCGAACGCGAACAAAACGAAGCGCTAGAGATTATGAGCACGGTGCTGCAACGCCCGGATTTTCCGCAAGCGACCATCGAGCGGGAAAAAAATCGCATCCTCGCGAGCTTAAGAGAATCGCAAACCAAACCCGACGCGATTGCACAAAAAGCATTTTATAAAAAAATCTACGGCAGCCACCCTTACT
>CAYYOS010000190.1:0-3297 GCA_964473355.1 uncultured Burkholderiales bacterium
AGCATAAATCCATCAGCCGTTTAATATTTATCGAAACTTCGCGGCGTAAATCGCCCTCGACGGTAAATTTTGCAACCTCATCCCGCAGCTTATCCATCAAGCCTTCGTCAATATCCTTGACTTTGGTGGAAGCTTTTATCCCGCTGGCATTGCAAATGTCGCGAGCGCGATTGCGCCCAATACCATAAATTGCGGTTAGCGCAATCTCAGCGTGTTGATGGTTAGGTATGTTCACCCCAGCTATGCGGGCCATGAAAACTCCAAATTAGAGAAAATTTTATATTTTAACACGGGTGCTTATTGCACTCAACCTTGGCGTTGCTTATGGCGCGGGTCGCTGCAAATAACCCGCAGCACGCCTTGGCGCTTAACCATTTTGCATTTGCGGCACAATTTTTTTACTGATGCGCGTACTCTCATATTTCCTCCGATACTTAAAACTGCTCAAACTCACTTGGCTCTAAAGGTAATGCGCGCCCGGCTTAAGTCGTAAGGCGTCAACTCCACCGTCACCTTATCGCCGGGCAAAATCCGAATATAATGCATGCGCATTTTGCCGGAAATGTAGCCCAAGACCACGTGGCCGTTTTCCAGTTTTACACGAAATGTCGCATTGGGCAGATTTTCCAAGATCTCGCCCTGCATTTCTATCGTCTCTTCTTTCGCCATCCACTCCTCTAAAACGCATTGCTGCACAAAACCTATCTGCATCGCCAACTGCGGGCGCGGACTCTCGTTTTTCACTGGGCAATCCGAAGTGCTGCACTAGGTGAGATTTAGCCTTACATACGCGGCGCCATGCCGCCGCCCTTAAAATTGGCTTTTTTCAACAGACTTTCGTATTGATGAGACATCAAGTACGCTTGGACTTGGGCCATAAAATCCATCGTTACGACGACAATTATCAGCAACGATGTGCCCCCAAAATAAAATGGCACATTAAAATTAACAATTAAAAATTCTGGTAACAAACAAACCAAGGTTATGTATATCGCGCCGGCCAGCGTTAAGCGGGTCATAATGCGGTCGATATAGCGGGTGGTTTGGTCTCCGGGGCGTATGCCGGGAATAAAAGCGCCACTCTTTTTTAGGTTTTCCGCGGTTTCTTTTGGATTAAAAACCAGGGCCGTATAAAAAAAGCAAAAGAATATAATCGCCGCGGCATACAACACCATATATAAGGGCTGCCCCGGAGATAGTATGTTGCTAACATCTTTCAACCACAGCATATTTTCGTTATTGCCCCACCAGCTAGCCAAGGTTGCGGGAAACAAAATAATACTCGAGGCAAAAATCGGCGGTATCACGCCCGACATATTTAATTTCAGCGGCAAGTGCGAACTTTGCCCGCCCATTACCTTGCGGCCAACTTGGCGCTTAGCGTAGTTAACTAAAATCTTTCGCTGTCCGCGCTCCACAAAAACCACAAAGAAAGTAACGGCAAATACAGCGATAAACAGTACCAAGACCAAAAACAAAGAAAAAGCACCCGTGCGCGTAAGCTCTAGAGTGCCGCCCACCGCCGATGGCAACCCCGCGACAATGCCGGCAAAAATAAGTATAGAAATACCATTACCGATACCACGTTCGGTTATCTGTTCACCCAACCACATTAAAAACATGGTGCCGGTAACCAATGTAACCACGGCCGTCAGGCGAAAACCCATGCCCGGGTCTAAGACTAAATTTGCTTGCGACTCCAGCGCGGTGGCAATTCCGAATGCTTGGAAAAACGCCAAAACCACCGTGCCGTAGCGCGTGTATTGGGTAATTTTTTTCCGGCCGGCCTCGCCTTCCTTTTTAAGCTGCTCCAATGACGGCACGATAACCGTCATGAGCTGCATAATAATAGAAGCCGAAATATACGGCATAATCCCCAGCGCAAACACGCTGAACCGCGATAGTGCGCCACCGGAGAACATATTGAACATACCCAATATGCCGTTTTCCTGGGACTTAAATAATTCAGCTAAAACGATGGGGTCTATGCCCGGCACTGGGATAAAGGATCCGGTGCGAAACACAATTAAAGCGCCCAGCACAAATAATAGGCGGCGTTTTAAATCACCCATTTTGCCCAAGCCAGCTAGGGGATTCGTCACAGCCATTAGTCTAGGGAAGCAACGCTTCCGCCGGCGGCCTCGATTGCAGCTTTAGCGCCCTTGGTGACTTTTACGCCCTGGAGCTTCACGACCCGGGTAATTTCGCCCGATAAAAAAACTTTGGCAGCGAGCGCCTTGTGGCTCACCAGCCCTCTCGCCTTAAGGGTCAAAAGGTCGATATTATCCTCGGCTAATTTGTTTAAATCCGACAAACGAATTTGCGCCGTATTTTGTTTGGTAAGGGAAATAAATCCACGCTTAGGCAAGCGCCGCTGCATGGGCATTTGCCCACCTTCAAAACCAACTTTATGAAATCCGCCGGAACGCGATTTTTGTCCTTTATGGCCACGTCCAGCAGTCTTGCCTAGGCCGGAGCCTATGCCTCTGGCTACGCGTCTCTTAGCATGCGTGGCGCCTTCGGTCGGTTTTAAGTTATTCAAACGCATGCTAGCCTCGTACATTCAATAGATAAGGGATTTTATTTATCATGCCGCGGATGGCGGGTGAATCGTCAACCTCGACGGTATGATTAATGCGCCGCAAACCTAAGCCGCGAACGCAAGCACGGTGTGCCTCAATCGTCCCTATGGTACTTTTTATCAAAGTAACCGTTATTTTTTTTGATTCTGTTTTTGCCTTTGCCTTAGCCATGATTACCCCATTATTTCTTCTACAGTTTTGCCGCGCTTAGCAGCAATTTCGGAGGGCGTATTCATGGCTTGCAAACCCTGTATGGTTGCGCGAACCATATTATAGGGATTCGTGGAGCCTATGCATTTGGCCAGAACATTATGCACGCCCATTACTTCAAATACGGCTCGCATTGGGCCACCAGCAATAATCCCAGTGCCTTCTGACGCGGGTTGCATATAAACTTTTGCCGCACCATGTTCACCGACGATGGCGTGATGCAGGGTTCCATTTCGTAAATTGATTTTAAGCATGTTGCGGCGCGCTTCATCCATCGCTTTTTGCACGGCCACCGGAACTTCGCGCGCCTTACCTTTGCCCATACCGATACCGCCATCACCATCGCCGACCACGGTTAAGGCAGCAAAACCTAAAATGCGCCCGCCTTTTACCACCTTGGTGACGCGGTTTACAGCGATCATTTTCTCGCGCAAACCGTCGTTACGTTCGTCCATTGCTTCGCCTTTAGCCATGCGCTATAACCTTTATATTCATTAAAACTTTA
>CAYYOS010000191.1:0-3124 GCA_964473355.1 uncultured Burkholderiales bacterium
AATAAACCTCAATGCAAATCTTGGTATATTTTTTTGGCTAGCATTCGGCTAATGCCTTCAGTCTGCGCGAGATCTTCGATTGTAGCATTGAGCACACCCTTTAATCCCCCAAAATGCGTAAGCAATTTCTGACGGCGTTTGGCGCCAATGCCACTAATGGCTTCTAGCGATGAATGCGTACGCGCTTTAGCCCGCCTACCACGATGTCCGGTGATGGCGAAGCGGTGCGCCTCGTCGCGAATTTGTTGCAGCAGGTGCAACCCGGGGTGATCCGCAGACAACGCTAAAGGCAGCGCTAGCCCGGGCAAGATTATTTTTTCTAAACCAGGCTTGCGCCCTTCCCCTTTGGCGATGCCGGCCAAAAAAATATGACTTAAATTTGCCTCCGCCAGCACTTGAGCGGCGGCGTTCACCTGGCCTCGTCCGCCATCTATTAAAACCAGATCCGGCACCTTGCCATCGTTGGCGGCGATTTTCTGATAGCGACGCGTTAAGACTTCGCGCATTGCCGCCACATCATCGCCCGACGCGGTAACTTTAATGTTATAGCGACGGTATTCGCTATTTTGTAGGTCGCAATTATCAAAGACCACGCAGGAGGCCATGGTTAGCTCCCCACCGGTGTGGCTAATGTCGAAACACTCAATACGCTGAATGGTCTCCGGTAAGCTCAAGGCTTGCTGCAAGGCCGCCAAGCGCGCAGCCTGAGAGGCGTGCTGGCTAACCTTATGCGCCAAACAGACGCGGGCATTTTCGTTGGCCATTTTTACCCACATCGCCCGCTCGCCGCGTGGGTTACAGCTTACCTGTACTTTACGCGCGGCGTGTTGGGATAAGAGCTCTGCTAACGCCGCCGTGTCGCCAATAGCCTGGTTAAGAATAATGTGTTTGGGTACGGCGTGGCTTAAGTAATGCTGTTCGAGAAACGCCTCAAGAATGGTATCCGGCTCGCATCCTTCGGCATGCAGGGGAAAGTAGCTTTTATCCCCTAAGTGACGCCCGCCGCGGATCATTACCAAATTCACGCAGGCTAAGCCCGATTCTTTGATCAAGGCGACGACGTCTACGTCTACCCCGCTATCGTTGCTTATGAATTGTTTTTCTTGCATGCGCCGCAGCGTGATGAGTTGATCCCGATAGGTGCTGGCGTTTTCGTAATCTAAGGTGTTAGCGGCAGCTTGCATTTTGCTGGTGAGATCGGTGATCACTTGGTTCTCGTTACCCTCCAAAAACAGCACCGCGTCTGCGATATGAGACGAATACGCCGACTTATCAATCAAGCTCACACACGGTGCGGTGCAACGCTTGATTTGATGCAAAAGGCAAGGACGCGAGCGGTTGTTAAAAACGCTGTCTTCGCATGTGCGGATGCGAAACACTTTTTGCATAAGCTGGATGCTTTGGCGCACCGCACCGGCATTTGGAAAAGGCCCGAAGTATTGATTGCCGGCTTGATGCGCACCGCGGTGTAGCGCAACTCTAGGAAAATCATGGCCGGTGATGACGATGGATGGATAGGATTTATCGTCTCGAAACAATACATTAAAGCGCGGTGTTAAAGATTTTATTAGGTTGTTCTCGAGCAACAACGCTTCGGCTTCGGAACGCGTGACGGTGATCTCTATCTGGGCGATGTTGGCGACCATTAAACTCATACGTGGCCCAATATCTGGCCGGTTAAAGTATGAGGCAACGCGTTTTTTTAAGTTACGCGCCTTGCCCACATAAATGACCTCGCCCTTCGCATTTAGCATGCGATATACGCCCGGCTGGTCGGTTAAGTGGACTGAGAAGGCCTTTCCGTCAAACATACCAGAGCGTTCAATCACTGTCCAACAAGGTGCCCGCTATCGCCCAATTTTCCTCGGGCAATTCATCGAAAGCGATATAGGTGTAGCTCGCGGGCTTATGCGCGACGCGCTCTAAGGTGTCGGTAATTTCTTTAGCGATGACTTCCTTTTGTTCGCGGGATAGCTGGCCGGCGATGCGAATATTCACGTAGGGCATAATTTTCTCCTTCTTCCAATTTGCAATAAAAACGATAACTGCGTTGGCCGGCGCGCGGACTCGTTACCGGCTTGCCGGCCGTTTGCGGGGAACGCTCCACTACCCCGCCTCCCGCCCCCAATGCCTTCGGCAACGCCGTGTCGGCGGGGTGTCTTCGGCTCCGCCGTCCCGTCAAGCAGGATCGAGATACTAGTTGTACTGGCATCAAAGCCTCCCTCCTTGCCGCCTTGTTCTCCCTTTTATTGCCAATTGGGGTTTAGTAGCTTAGATGGCTGCGGATTTCCGCAAAAACAGCTTCGAACATCTCGCGAGTTAATCGTTTCGTTTGCGTATTATAGCGACTGCAATGGTAGCTATCATAAAGCAGCAAGCCATTCGGAAGGGAGTGCGCCGCCTGATGGCCAAACGGAAAATCCTTCGCTTTTAGCTTAAGGGCTAGTAGCACGGCACGATGCGCTACATTGCCTAAGGCAAGGATAATTTTTAGTTTCTGTAGAGCATTAAGTTCATTACGTAAATAGCTGTTACAAATCACTATTTCATTATTCTCTGGCTTGTTGCCGGGGGGCAAACATTTCACTGCATTGGTGATGCGACAATTCTTTAGCTGCAAGCCATCGTCAATCGCAGCGCCATTGGGTTGATTGGAAAAACCAAAACGATGCAGGGTTTCATATAAAAGGATGCCGGCGAAATCCCCGGTGAAGGGTCGCCCCGTGCGATTTGCGCCATGCATCCCGGGGGCTAATCCCACAATGAGGAATTCCGGTTGTTGTGCCCCAAACGGCGCCACTGGCAAGGCGTGGTAGTCCGGGTGGCTCTTCTTAACTTCGTGGCGAAAGCTGCTTAAGCGCGGGCAGTCACAGCATTCTGGGTTAAAGGCAAGGCTCACGAGGGGCATTCTAATAAGAAATGTTGTAACATAGGCGGTTTATTTTTAAAGATACCCGTATGGCAAAAGTTCTCGCAACCGAAATCCGTGTTGGCAATTTAATCGAATTTGATAAACGCGTGTGGCGTGTATTGAAATGTTATCACGTCCACGTCGGCGGGCGCGGCGGTGCTTTCATGCAAGTCGAAATGAAAGACATTGAAGTTGGCACCAAAACCAATCAGC
>CAYYOS010000192.1:0-3075 GCA_964473355.1 uncultured Burkholderiales bacterium
AGAGTCGCCAATGTTTGGTAAAATGTGGCGCTTTAAGCAGTTGGGCTGCAGTCTTTAACGAGAGGATAGTTATGGAAAACATAGAACAGCGCGTAAAAAAAATCGTTGCTGAGCAATTGGGCGTTAATGAAGCAGACGTAAAAAATGAATCTTCGTTTGTTGATGATCTTGGAGCAGATTCGCTCGACACCGTCGAATTGGTCATGGCTTTGGAAGAAGAATTTGAATGCGAAATTCCCGATGAAGAAGCTGAAAAAATCACCACCGTTAATCAAGCTGTTTCTTACATAAGCAGCCACGTTAATAAATAATCTTAATACATATCCAAAAAATTTAAGGAATTCTCTTGGCTAGGCGACGTGTCGTTATAACCGGCCTGGGCATCATTTCGCCTTTAGGAAATGACGTGGCCCAGGCGTGGGCAAATGCCCGGGCCGGTACGTCCGGAATAGAACGCATAAGCCGATTCGACGCGAGCTCATTTGCATCTCAAATTGCGGGCGAGGTACGAGATTTTAATATCGAAGATTATATCTCCGCCAAGGAAGCGCGGCGTATGGACGTCTTTATCCAATATGGCTTGGCCGCTGGTATTCAAGCCGTGCGCGATTCCGGTATTCAGGTTACGCCCGAGAACGCCGAGCGCATTGGCGTCAATATTGGTTCCGGAATCGGAGGCTTAACCTCTATTGAAGACGTACACAATACTTATTTGAGCGGCGGTGCGCGTAAAATTACGCCATTTTTTATTCCCGGTACCATCATTAATATGATCGCCGGTAATTTATCGATTATGTTCGGCTTTAAAGGGCCGAATCTAGCTATCGCTACGGCCTGCACCACCGCTACGCATTGCATTGGGGATTCCGCGCGGATGATAGAGTATGGCGATGTCGATGTCATGGTAGCGGGGGGATCAGAATCCTGCGTGTGTCCTTTGGCCATTGGTGGCTTTTCCGCGGCGCGCGCTTTAAGCACGCGCAACGATGACCCGCATACTGCCAGCCGTCCGTGGGACAAAGATCGCGACGGATTTATTTTAGGGGAGGGCGCTGGGGTTATCGTGCTTGAAGAGTTAAACCACGCGCAAGCCCGGGGCGCTACCATTTATGCGGAGATTGCCGGCTTTGGCATGAGTGCGGATGCGTATCACATGACTTCACCCCCGGAAAATGGAGAAGGCGCGGCACGTTGTATGAGTAACGCGCTAAAGAACGCCGGCCTCAAGCCGACCGACGTGGACTACATTAATGCACACGGTACATCTACCCAGTTAGGTGATGCCGCGGAGACCGAAGCGATAAAACTTACGTTTCAAGATCACGCTAAGACGGTTGCTGTGAGCTCTACCAAATCCATGACTGGACATTTGCTAGGCGCGGCCGGCGGTGTGGAAGCAATTTTCAGCGCCTTGAGCATCGTTGATCAAGTGGCGCCGCCCACCATTAATATTTTCAATCAGGATGACGCGTGTGGCTTAGATTATGTACCGAATAAAGCTCGGTCAATGAAAATTGACGTGGTCATATCCAACTCATTTGGCTTTGGCGGCACCAACGGAACCTTAGTATTTCGCAAACTGACTTAGTTTTGCTTGATTTTTATACGTAGGCAGCCGTGGCTTTTCTTCGCCTTCCCGGGACCCTCGATCTTTTAAACGTGCATGCGGCGAATCCACGGCGCTACCCCTATTTGTTAGAAACATTCGGCGCTCAAGGTTGGGACATTTTATTCGCATTTCCGCAACAAACACTCGTCTACGCGTATGATGAGCCGCAAGCTGGCGATGGTGTTTTCAAAACCTTGGAAAGCCTATGGCGGGGCGAACGCCAAAACGTGGATACACAAAAGGAGGATGCTTTTCCTTTTAGCGGCGGCTGGTTTGTTTATTTAGGTTATGAGCTACTGCATGAATTAGAGCCCTCCGTACCGCGGCGTCAGGCGGAAAACAATTTTCCTTTGGCTGCCATTACACGTATCCCCGCCGCCATCATGTGTAATAAATACGCGGGAGAAACGTTTTTTTTTGCGGAATCCTCGCAGCCGCAATTGCTAGAACAACTTAGAGAAGATGTAAAGCGGGCCCCCGGCTCGCCGGGTGGTGAATTTTCGATTCAACATCTACGAGAAGAAGACGCATCCGCTTATTTAAATAGTATTAAGAAAGTGCAGGATTACATACGCGAAGGTGACGTTTTTCAGGTGAATCTGTCGCGGCAGTGGCAAGCGGATATCGTAGCCAGTCAGCCGGCTTTAAGTCTCTACGCCAGCCTGCGGAAATTTAATCCCGCGGCTTTTGGTGGCCTGGCGTGCTACAACGAGCACGCCATTGTTAGCTCGTCGCCGGAGCGCCTGATAAAGGTCAGCGGCGACTTACTGGAAACCCGGCCAATAGCGGGCACTTATCCGCGCTCGATTTCGGCAGGCAAAGACCAAGCGCTGCGGCAAGAGTTAATTAACAATCCTAAGGAGCGTGCGGAGCACATCATGCTGGTGGATCTGGAGCGAAATGATCTGGGGCGCATCGCAAAACCCGGCACGGTAAATGTAAAAGAGTTGATGCGTGTCGCAACTTACACCCACGTTCACCATATCGAATCAATTATTCACGCTACTAAAAGAGATAACGTGACGCCCGTCGATATTCTCCGCGCCGTTTTCCCCGGTGGCACCATCACTGGATGCCCCAAAGTGCGAACGATGCAGGTTATTAACGAATTGGAGGCAAGCCCACGCTTTGCTTATACTGGCAGCATGGGCTATATCAATCATAGTGGCGACATGGATTTTAATATTCTTATACGCAGTTTTATGTTGTCCGCGGATCACCTGACCTTTCGTGCCGGCGGTGGGATTGTGGCGGACTCCAATCCGCAACGAGAGTTGGAAGAAACCCGCGCCAAAGCGGAGGGGCTAATCCGTAGCCTGGGAATTATTCAGTTATGAACTTGATTAACGGAGAAATTGACGGCCTGCTGGATATTCGCGACCGGGGCCTAGCGTATGGGGATGGTGTGTTTCGTACCTTACGCGTCGTTAACGGTAAATGCCAAAACTGGCTACGTCAGTATTCCA
>CAYYOS010000193.1:0-3041 GCA_964473355.1 uncultured Burkholderiales bacterium
GAACGCTACTACATACGCAACGAATGTTGCGCGTGCGCCGGCATTCCGCCGCCGGCGCCATTGAGCGAGTGCGTGAAAGACGCTGCGGTATGAAACTCATCGCGCTGACTCGCGGCATGTTTGCCCGCGTTGATGACGCCGACTACGAGCGGCTATCGGAATTTTGTTGGTACGCGCATCGAGGTAAAAACACGTGGTACGCACGAACGAGCATCGGGCCTCGCGGGGCCAGGAGCAACGTGTATATGCACCGCATGCTGCTTACCGTGGCGCAGATTGATCATGCTGACGGCGACGGACTAAACAATCAACGCATCAATCTGAGGCCCTGCACTCCATCGCTCAATCAAGCAAATCGTGGAAAGAGCGCCGGCACTTCATCGAGTTTTCGTGGCGTCGTTTGGGACAAATCACGCCAGCGGTGGATCGCTCAAATCAGCGTTAACGGCGCGCACCGTATGCTGATTCGAACAAGCGACGAACTGCTCGCTGCTGCCACTTATGACATCGCGGCGCGCGCACTCTTCGGTGAATTTGCGTACTCAAATTTGGGGGTTGTGTGAAAGTCGAAGCGGTCAACCTCGCCGCACAAGCACACCCCGATCGCGGCGGATCAAGTGAGCGCATGGCGTTAATTAATTTAGCGTGGCAAGAAGCGCAGGCGGCGCTGTAAATGACATTACAAAACGCAAAAAATCATCTGAAAGCTATCATCTTGCCAAACGGACATTTGGATGGCCCCCTCAATGACTCTGGAGCCACATATTGGTTTGGCGGGGAGAGAGTTTTGTTGTCCGGCCATGTTAACGCAGAGGATTTAGCAGCCATAGCGTCCTAAATAAAAGCTGTAAATGGCAGCTAAAAGCGTGCGCGTAGTTAAAGCCATGATCCTCGCCGCCGCAGATATGTTGCGCGACTATAAAGATGAGGAGATCACCGCCATCATCACCCGCAATCCCATATGCGATCACGATTGGGGCGCGGACGGCCGCGCCAGCCATTGCACCAAATGCGGGGTAAGTTTTATCGCACACATTTCGGAGGAGTATTCGTGATGGACGTAAGCAATACCGCTCCACATGATTTTGCCGCACATATCGAAAAACGGTATGCAAGAATTGGAACCAAATGTCGAGTTCAGGTGTTGCGGCTGTTATTCGCCCTGTCGGATGGGCTCGGAGCGCGGCTGCGTACCTGAAAAATATATCGATGGCAAACCGCTTTGAAGACAGCACAAAAAGCTGAGTATGTAAGGCAGGCAACCAATACGGATGCAGCCCACCATTGCCACTGGCCGGGCTGTAACAAGGCAGTGAAGCCCGCCATGTGGGGATGCTCGACCCACTGGTACAAGCTGCCGCAGAGCCTGCGAAACCAGATTTGGGCAACGTACAAACCAGGGCAGGAAAACAGCAAGACGCCAAGCCTGGCCTACTTGTATGCGGCCCGTAGAGTTCAGGAATGGATCAAGGCGCATAACAAGTTATAGACAGTGATGATCAACGGAGCGAGCCCTGGGTGGCTAACCTCCCCCCAGTCCCCGGGGAACAACTCGCTCCACCTTTTGCAGTGCTAGATAACGTAGGGAACCATGCAGCCACAACAACAAGACACCACGCGCCTATTCCAAGACGTGAAACGCGCTGCAGACCTCGTCACCTATATAGAACACACCACCGGCACCACCCCCAAAAAAGTAGGCGTCAGCATATTTTTCAACCCTTGCCCGCTTTGTGGGAAGCACGATTGTTTTGCCGTCTACGGCAAAGAAAAAGACGCCTACAAATGCCATAACTGCGGCGAGCATGGCGACCTTTTTACCTTCGCCGAAAAATTTAAAAACTTAAGCAAAGGTGAGGCCTTGAAAGACGCGGCCAAATTCGCCGGCGTGCGGCTGCCTGATCTTCGCCGTGCGGAGCGCCCCGTTGATAACCCACTGCAGCGCGTGCTGGAGGCCGCCGTAACCTACTATGCAAAGGTGTTGGAGGGCAGCGCCGACATGTTGGCATGGCTAACGCTTGCCAAACCGGAAGGGCGAGGGCACACCCAGCACACCCTGCAAACGCTGGAAGTTGGCGTGTCGGACGGCAAGCTCGCCGAAGCACTACAAGCCCAAGGGTTTAGCTTAGACCAAGTAAAAGCCGCAGGCCTTTACGTGGAAAGCAAAAAAGAGCCTGGTCAATGGCAGGATTTTTTCTCGCCGGGTTTGTGCATTTTCCCCCATCGTCTGCCGGCCGGCGAGGTCGCGCATTTCACGCTCAAGGATCCGCGCAAGAAACTCAACTATCAATATAAGGCCGAGCATCGCTTAGACGGTTTCTCTTTCGGCAATCAAAAAGCCATCCGCGCTGAAAAAATTATTGTGGTGGAAGGGGAGAACGACCTCGCTAGTTTTTTTGACGCAGGCGAACACAATGTGTTGGCGAGCTTAGGTAGCCTAAGCGATGATCAAATCCGCTGGCTCGACGTGCACTCGCACGGCAAAACATTTTATCTGTGGTTCGACTACGACACTAAACCCGGTGGCAACGGCCAACCGCCGGCGGGCATACGCTACACCCGTAAGACCTATCAACGCCTCTTAAAAAATAAAAGCTGCCAGGTGCTGGTGGTTTCCGGTTTGATGGACCCGGGAGAAGATCCCGACGATTGGATACAAAAGGATCTCGAATCCGCACCCAAGCGCATCGCGGCCGCTCTAAAAAAAGCGCATAACCCCTTGCTGTGGGAATTGCGCGTTATGCCCGATGACGTGCGCGCCGACGCCGAAGCCAGCCTGCGCTATTTCGAGGGAATAGAATTCTTCGATCACTTAGGCTTGCTCCCCGATCTGCACCGCGATGCCGTGATCGTGGAAATGCAAAAGCTGGGTTTTTCCCGCGACGCGATCATTAGCAGCATCAAAGAATCCTACGGCCTGCGCGAACAATTAGATGACCTCCTGGAAAGCTTCAACGGCTCCACGCGATCAGATAGCTACAAGCGCACCGTGGCCACCGCGACATGGGATTTTTTTAAACAACGCGGCCGCTTTTTTGTAA
>CAYYOS010000194.1:0-3040 GCA_964473355.1 uncultured Burkholderiales bacterium
AACAACTGCTAACTTGGCTACACGAATTTATGGAAAGCCAGGGTTTCCCGCCTACTCGCGCGGAAATTGCCCGGGCATTTAAGTTTCAATCGCCCAATGCGGCAGAAGAGCATTTACAAGCCCTCGCTCGAAAGAACGCTATTGAATTAATTCCCGGCGCCTCTCGCGGCATCCGCATTAAAACCCCGGGGTTGCCGGTAGTGGGCCAAGTGGCTGCGGGTGCGCCTATTTTAGCGGCGGAACATATTGAAAATTATCACGCTATTGATCCCGGGCTTTTTCATCCGCGTGCGGATTATTTCTTAAAAGTACGCGGTATGAGTATGCGCGATGCGGGGATTCTGCACGGTGATTTATTGGCGGTGCATCAGACCCAAGCCGCTAAGAACGGGCAAATTGTCGTTGCTCGCTTGGATGATGAAGTGACGGTTAAACGCTTTAAACAGCGCGGCTATCAAGTTTGGCTATCCCCGGAAAACGCTGAATTCACCCCTCTGCAAATCGATTTACGCAAACGCCCTTTGGTTATTGAGGGCATTAGTGTCGGCCTTGTTAGGCGGTGATTTGATGCAAGCCGAAATTGAAAAAATATTTTTAAATCATCCCGTATGGCGCGGCAGTGACTATGCTTTTACTGGCAAAACCTTGGCCACAGGTTTGCCGCAACTGGACAAAATTTTACCCGGAGGTGGCTGGCCCGTTGGCGCACTTACGGAGATTTTAGTCCCACAAGCGGGTGTAGGTGAATTGCAATGCCTTATGCCCACCTTAGCTAAATTAAGCCAAACAGGTTATATCGCCTGGGTTAATCCGCCTTACATTCCTTACGCCCCGGCCTTAGTGTCACAGGGATTGAAGCTCTCTCATCAGTTATTAATCACCGCGCCCTTGACCCAATTGCTTTGGGCTACCGAGCAAAGCTTACGCTCCGGCGCTTGCGCTGCGGTTATGAGCTGGTTTCCAGAGATGGATTTTAATCGTTCGCGGCGCCTGCAATTGGCGGTGGAAGTGGGCCAGAATTGTGGTTTCATTTTTCCTTTTAGTAATGCTACTGGATCCTCGGCCAGCGCGCTTAGGCTTTCGGTACATAAATATAAAGAAGGGGTTTCCCTGCGTGTTTTAAAGGGCCGGAATGCTAGCGGTCTATCTGCCTTCATTTAGACATTTCGCTTCTATCAAAAATGACGCGAAGGCGAGCCGCAGACAGTATGAATAATATCTCGATCCGTTTGACGGAACGGTAAGTCGAAGCCGACAAAGTCAGTTTTGTTAGGAGCGGAAAATGCTGTGGTTAAGTCTTTATTTTCCCTATCTGGCGCTGCAAATATTTTCCCGTAGCAGTCTGTATTCTGGGCCCTTGGCGGTTCGCACGGATTCCATGCATCGCCCTATTGTTTATATTTGTAATCAAGCGGCGCAGGCTTGCGGAATTCAAGCGGGCATGAAAGTAACGGCGGCCCAAGCCCTAGCTCATGATTTAATTATTTTCGCCCGTAATGAAATAGCGGAGCAAGCGGCATTAGCGCGGCTTGCTGGGTGGGCGGGAAAATTTACCTCCTTCGTGAGCTTGGCGCCACCCCATACGCTGTTATTGGAAGTCGCGGGCAGCTTAAAATTTTTTGGCGGCGTACAAAAATTTATCGATCGCATAAAAAAGGAGGTTCAGGCCTTGGGCTTTACTGCTGGCTATGCCCTGAGCCCCACGCCAGCGGGAAGTTTGATATTGGCTAAAGCCGGAAGTAATCCGGTTGTACCTCAAAAAGAGGTATTTATACATCATTTAAACGCTCTGCCCTTAAAGTATTTAGGCTTGGATTTGCCTATTTATGAGGCACTTAGCCAATCCGGATTAAAACATTTTCGCGATATTCCGCATTTACCTCGGGCAGCGTTATCACGTCGTTTTGGGGAGGGCTTCGTAAATCTAATAGACCGCCTCGTAGGGCGAGCACCCGATCCGCAAATTCCTTATACCCCGCCCTTAGTTTTTCACGCGGAGCAGGAATTGCCCTTTGCGATGGAGACCACAGAACCCCTGCTTTTTGCCTTAAATCGTCTGGTTTTAGAATTGGTAGGCTGGTTAAAATCATTAGAGGCTGGTACAAATAAAATTACTTTAAATCTGGATACTAAAGAAGAAATTAAATGTATTACATTAAATTTGCTTACGCCCAGCCGGAAACCTAGACATTTGATGAAGTTACTTCAAGAACATATTGATAATGTTAAATTAATGTCACCAGTTAACGCCATAACCATAAGGGTGGAGGATGTGCTAGCTCTGGGGGCAATTAACCTCGATTTTTTTGAAAAAAGCCGGGACACCCACCTTAATTTAGAACAATTATTAGAACGCTTAACCGCTAGATTGGGAAAACGCGCGGTATCGGGCGTGGGTTTAAATGCGGATCACCGCCCCGAAAAAGCCTTTCTTTTAGGAGGTTTTGACCCTTCCCAATCTGACAAGCATGGGGGTTGCCCGCCTCGCCCCCTGTGGTTCTTGCCCCAAGCTCAGGCGCTGGCGGTTATTAACCATACCCCTTTTTATCAGGGCCTATTGCACTTAGCGCTAGGCCCGGAGCGCATTGAAACAGGATGGTGGGATGGGTTGGACGTCATGCGTGACTATTATGTTGCGCAAAATCCGCTAGGCAGCCGCTTTTGGATTTATCAAGATCGCCGTTCCCAAAATTGGTTTTTGCAAGGGATTTTTTCTTAAGGGTTTTGGGTTTTGGGTTTTGGGTTGAGACCCTTGCCCCACCGTCGAGCAGCGCAATCAAGCCAGGAGTAGTCGGCGAGCACTGCTCGAATCCCGAGGTGCGAAGCGCCGAGGTTGAGTTGCGCAGCCGCCTGGCTTGGTGAGCAGGGGAGGGTACCCGAAGGGCGGTGGGGAGGGTGGCCTTTTCTTTGATTACTTTCTTTTTGGCCAAACAAAAGAAAGTGATTAGCTGCCGGGCTACCCCCGGCAATTGATATTAAACCTTGGATTCCTCGATCCCGCTTGACGGGACGCTTCTCGCGGGAATGACGACAACGATGA
>CAYYOS010000195.1:0-3040 GCA_964473355.1 uncultured Burkholderiales bacterium
TGGGTTTTGGGTTTTGGGTTTTGGGTTTTGGGTTTTGGGTTTTGGGTTTTGGGTTTTGGGTTGAGACCCTTTCCCCGCCGCCGAGCAGCGCAACCAAGCCAGGAGTCCTCGGCGAGCACTGTTCGAATCCCGAGCGCCCCTTGGGGGCGCGAGGTTGAGTTGCGCAGCCGCCTGGTTTGGTGAGCAGCACAGGGAACCCGAAGGGCGGTGGGGAGGGTGGCCTTTTCTTGGGTTACTTTCTTTTTGGCCAAACAAAAGAAAGTGACTAGCTGCCGGGCTACCCCCGGCAATTGATATTAAACCTTGGATTCCTCTCGATCCCGCTTGACGGGACGCTTCTCGCGGGAATGACGACAACGATGCCCTACGCTGAACTTCATTGCATGAGTAATTTTACGTTTCTGCGTGGCGCCTCTCACCCCGAAGAATTGGTGGAGCGTGCCTGTGAACTAGGTTATAGCGCGCTCGCTATCACCGATGAATGCTCGTTTGCGGGGGTGGTGCGCGCGCATACAGCCGCACTGGGTAAAATTAAACTCATTCTCGGCACCGAAATCAACTTAGCGGATGGCCCGCGAGTCGTGCTCTTAGCGCAAACCCGTCGAGGCTACGGTTACCTGTCAAAACTCATTACATTGGGCCGCAGCCGGGCTAAAAAAGGCAGTTATCTTTTATATCAGCAGGATTTATTAGATATGGAAGAATGTTCGTTAATACTCATTCCTGGCGCCGAAATAAATAGCCAGCACGCCCTATGGGTGGCCAACACCTTTTCCACGCGGGCCTGGATGGCCGTGGAATTGTGCGGCAGACATGATGATAGTCAGCGCTTAAGTGCCCTACTCTCTCTCAGTAAAGTGGTAGATTTACCTCTAGTCGCTGCCAGCGACGTACACATGCACAGCCGCAGCCGGCGAATTTTACAAGATACCTTAACGTCTATTCGTTTAGGCGTACCCTTGCCCGAGGCCGGGCTTGCACTCTCTCCCAACGGGGAGCGGCATTTGCGTCCATGGCCTGCCTTGGAACACATTTATCCCGCTCAACTTTTAGAGGCAACCTTACATATCGCGGCATGCTGCCAATTTTCGCTTACGGAATTGCGTTATGAATATCCGGAAGAAATTGTGCCGTTCGGTCTAAACCCAGCAAGCTATTTACGAACTTTAACTTTAGCTGGCATGCAAAAGCGCTGGCCGGATGGCGTGCCTGAGAAAGTTAAAACCCAAATAGATCATGAGTTGCAATTAATTAGCGAACTTCAGTATGAAGCTTATTTTTTAACGGTTTATGATTTAGTGCGCTTTGCCCGCAGCCAAAATATTTTATGCCAAGGCCGGGGCTCCGCTGCTAATTCCGCCGTGTGTTTTTGTTTGGGCATTACCGAGGTAGATCCGGCGCGCATGGAAATGTTATTTGAACGTTTTATTTCCAAAGAGCGTCATGAGCCGCCGGATATTGATGTGGATTTTGAGCATGAGCGGCGCGAAGAGGTCATTCAATATGTGTACCAGAAATATGGGCGGGATCGCGCGGGACTCGCCGCCACGGTGATTACCTATAGGCCAAAAAGCGCGATTCGCGACGTCGGCAAGGCTTTGGGATTAAATCTAGACCAAGTGGACCAACTGGCAAAATCGGTGGCCTGGTGGGATGGCCAAAAAATTGCGGCGGAGCGCTTAAATCAAGTGGGTTTCGATCCACAAAATCCACTCATCATACGACTCATGTGGCTGGTCAATAATTTAATTGGATTTCCTCGTCACTTATCCCAGCACGTTGGTGGTTTTGTCATTGCCCGAGGTTTGTTATCGGAATTGGTCCCCATTGAAAATGCCGCCATGCCGGCGCGCACCGTGATTCAATGGGATAAAGATGATTTGGATGCCTTGGGTTTATTAAAAGTTGATTGTTTGAGCTTAGGCATGTTAAGTGCCATTCAACGCTGCCTTAAATTAATTAGCCAATATCGAGGCATAGATTTTACTTTGGATAAAATCCCCGCAGAAGATCCTGCAACCTATGACATGATTTGCCAGGCCGACACAATTGGTGTCTTTCAAATTGAATCACGCGCGCAAATGTCGATGTTGCCGCGCCTTAAACCTCGCACCTTCTATGATATTGTTATCCAGGTGGCGATTGTTCGCCCCGGCCCCATTCAAGGCGACATGGTGCATCCTTATCTGCAGCGCCGCCAAAAAAAAGAAGCGGTGAGCTATCCCAGCCCAGAAGTTCAGCAGGTTTTGCAGCGCACCTTAGGCATTCCTATTTTTCAAGAGCAAGTTATTAAGCTCGCTATGGTAGCCGCGGGTTTTTCACCGGGCGAAGCTGATCAACTGCGTCGCGCCATGGCCGGTTGGCGCCGCACCGCGCACTTGGGGTATTTTGAAGGGCGCTTATTGCGGGGCATGCACGAGCGTGGTTATTCGGAGACCTACGCTAAAAATATTTTCAAGCAAATCCAAGGTTTTGGGGAATATGGTTTTCCCGAGTCTCACGCGGTGAGTTTTGCTCTGTTATCGTATATCTCCGCATGGCTTAAATGCCATGAGCCCGCAGCTTTTACCTGTGCCCTACTCAACAGTCAGCCCATGGGATTTTATGCCCCCTCCCAGTTAGTGCAGGACGCCAAAAGACATGGTGTAGAAATTTATGCTGTAGACATTCAAGCTAGCGATTATGAATGCACATTGGAAACTTCCATCGCACATCCACCGGCCATTCGTTTAGGTTTTATTTTGGTAAAAGGTTTAACCAAAATCGGCGCAAATAAAATAATTGCAGAACGGCAATTAGGCGCATTTAAAAGCATGGCGGATCTCACCAGGCGTGTGCCGCTTTCCCGCTCTGATTTAAAAGCCTTGGCGGCCAGTAATGCTTGCTTTGCTATGAGCGGACATCGCTATGCAGCTTTCTGGGAAGTTTGTGGCACAGAAATTTTACCGCCCTTATTAGCCTCTGCCACGCCAGCTGAAAAACCTATAGCGCTGAATTCGCCTTCTGAAGCGCAAGAGATTATCGCGGATTACCGTAGCTT
>CAYYOS010000196.1:0-3008 GCA_964473355.1 uncultured Burkholderiales bacterium
CTTAGCAAATTTAATACCGGTGGATCCAGCGGTGAGCCGCTTATATTTTTTATAGGCCAACGTGTTGCTCACGATGTCGCGGCTAAGTGGCGGGCCACACGGTGGTGGGGCGTGGACATAGGCGACCCGGAAATTGTCCTATGGGGTTCGCCGGTGGAATTGGGTGCGCAGGATCGCGTGCGTGCCTGGCGCGACCGCATTTTTCGCAGCAAATTATTGCCCGCCTTTGAAATGTCCGAAAATAAATTGGATCACTTTATTGCGGAAATACAGGCACTAAAACCGCTCATGTTATTCGGCTATCCTTCGTCTTTGGCGCTGTTGGCTCGGCATGCGCAGAAAAAAAATATACGCTTGGACAAGCTCGGCGTTAAAGTCGCGTTTGTCACGGCAGAGCGCTTATATGATGAGCAAAAAACCATGATAGCCACCACCTTTGCTTGTCCGGTGGCTAATGGTTATGGGGCGCGAGACGCGGGCTTTATTGCGCATGAATGCCCGCAAGGGGGAATGCACATTACCGCCGAAGATATTTTAGTGGAAATAATTGGTCGCGACGGCGCGCCGGTATCGCCTGGCACGTTAGGTGAAATTGTAATCACACACTTGGCGACCGCGGATTTTCCGTTTATACGCTACCGCACCGGTGACATGGCCGCCATGGACAATAGTGCTTGCCCGTGTGGCCGCGGCTTGCCAAAACTTAAAGACATCCAAGGGCGCACCACGGACTTCGTGGTCGCGGCGGATGGTACGATAATGCATGGCCTGGCTTTAATTTATCCCTTACGTGATGAGCCTAGCATTCAGGCTTTTAAGATTATTCAGGAGTCTCTCACGAAAACGCGGGTGCTCATCGTGCCGCAGGCGGGATGGGATACGCATGTGCCGGGAAAAATTCAGGCGGCGTTTCAGGCGCGATTGGGAGCGGACGTCGTTGTAGAAATTGAGGTGGTTGAAGCAATTCCAGCGGAAGCCTCCGGTAAATTTCGGTATGTCATTAGCCACGTGCAGCCCACATGAATCAGCAAAAAACTCCCGCCCAGGACGATTCCATATCATTTGAACAACGCTGGCGGCAGCGCTTTCGTCAATTTGCCGAACAAGAGGCCGATGCCGCGATTGCCGGTTGGAGTGAGACCGGACTACAAGCCCGCGTGCGGCATTTCCATCGTCTATTTAAAACACATTCACCCGCCGCTTTGTGGCTGGACGCAGGTTGCGGCGCCGGCACTTATACGCGCTATTTAGCGAATGCGGGGCAAGAAGTTATCGGGCTGGATTATTCCTGGCCGTCCATCGCTAAAGCTCGCGCCCGGGATACTCAGCCGGGCTTGTGGGGTGTGGCCAACATTTGCGCACTGCCATTTAAGCCGGCAAGCTTCGACGGCGTTCTGTGTTTTGGCGTAACCCAAGCCCTAGGCGATTCTGCGGCTGCGATAACAGAACTCGCTGCGGCGCTTAAACCCAAAGGCGAATTGTGGATAGATGCACTCAATGGCTGGTGCCTGCCCCACCTAATAGAACAATTGCGCCGAAAGATAAAAGGCAAGCCTTTACACGTGCGCTATGAATCGCCGCGTAAGTTAAAAAAACTTTTGCAGGCAGCCGGCTTACAAAACATCCACCGTCATTGGCTACCCATATTGCCGGCACGCTGGCAGCGGTTCCAATGGCTAGTTGAAACTCGCTTCGCGATTGCCTTATTGCATCAGCTGCCTTTTCTTGGTGCGCTTTTCAGTCATGCGGTGGTGTTCACGGGCGAACGAATATGAGTTTTCTGTGGCGGACAGCGGGAAATATTTTGTCTCCGAACGGCAGACGGGCGCGTCTGTCCATTCTTATTTTTCATCGCGTGCTCGCCAAAAAAGATCCGCTCTTTCCTGAGGAAACCGATGCCGCCAGCTTTAACTGGCAACTGCAAGCGCTAAAAAAATCGTTCAACATTCTGCCGCTTCGCGACGCCGTGCAGCGCCTGCGTGAAGGCACTTTACCGGCGCGCGCTGCGGCGATCACCTTTGATGATGGTTATCGGGATAATGCAGAGGTGGCGCTGCCCATTTTGCAGCAACATCAAGTCAGCGCCACGTTTTTTATAGCTACGGGTTTTTTGGATGGCGGCAGCATGTGGAACGACGTCGTTATAGAAGCGTTGCGGCGTACCAAATTGGAAAACTTGGATCTCTCACTGCTCGGCCTTCAACGTTATGCGCTGACAGATACTCATTCACGCCGCCTGGCACTGAACCATGCTATTGGCAAACTCAAATACTTGCCACCAGCCGAACGTCTACTTAAGGCTCAAGAAATTTCGCAGTTGGCCGGAGTAAGCCCGCCCCAAGATATTATGATGACCTCCGTGCAGGTGCGTGCGCTACACGAAGCAGGCATGGGCGTAGGCGGGCATACCATGCATCACCCGATACTTGCGAGTCTAGACAAACAGAGCGCTGAAGATGAAATTTTGGGTGGCAAGAAAAGGCTCGAAGAAATAATCCAAAGGCCGGTCAATTTGTTTGCATATCCCAACGGTAAGCCGGGTGTCGACTATACCGCGGAGCACGTTTCCATAGTCAAAAGCCTGGGTTTCGACGCCGCTTTTTCTACGGCATGGGGGAGTGCCGATCGCTTTAGCGATGTCCACCAATTACCCCGGTTTACACCCTGGGATCAATCCCCACTAAAGTTTACCTTGCGCTTGGTGCATAACCTTACACGACGCTCGGTCACACAAGTTTAGGATTAGTAGAGCAGGCGCTAAAACGGCATTTGTGCCAAAATAGATAAACTAAATTCTTTAAGTCATGTTATGAATGCCATGGTCCCAAATCTTCTCACCGCATCTTCCGGTCCCATCTTGGAACTGGAAAAAACTATATTGGAAGCCATGCCGAAAATCGAGCATTGGTTTCGTGGTGCCTGGGTAGAGCATGCCGTGCCGTTTTATGCGTCAGTGGATTTACGTAATAGCGGCTTTAAATTGGCACCGGTGGATACCAATCTTTTTC
>CAYYOS010000197.1:0-2978 GCA_964473355.1 uncultured Burkholderiales bacterium
GTGCTACGGTGAAGTTGGCTTATGTGGGGCAATCTCGCGAGACGCTCGATGGCAGTAAAACCGTGTTTGAGGAAATCTCCGGTGGCTCCGACGTGCTTACCGTGGGCAAATACGAAACCCCCGCTCGGGCTTATCTCGGCCGCTTTAATTTTAAAGGCGCGGATCAGCAAAAAAATGTCGGAAACCTCTCGGGTGGCGAGCGCGGCCGCCTGCATCTTGCCAAAACGCTCATTGCCGGCGGTAATGTCTTACTGCTGGATGAGCCTTCCAATGACCTCGACGTGGAAACCCTACGTGCCTTAGAAGATGCGCTACTGGAGTTTGCTGGCTGTGTTTTGGTTATCTCGCATGATCGTTGGTTCTTGGACCGTATCGCCACCCATATCATGGCCTTCGAGGGGGATTCCCAAGTGGTCTTTTTTCCCGGCAATTATCAAGAGTATGAAGCCGATAAAAAGAAGCGCCTGGGGGAAGAAGGCATGCAGCCTAAACGAATTCGCTATAAGCCCCTGCGGGCTACGGCTTGAGCTCGCTCCCCGTATGAGCCTGCGACACTCGGCCAGCTCCGAGCGATTGGAAGTACACCCAAATTTGGATCGGCTCTGCGAAATCGCTCTACTCTAGGCAGACCGAGGGTTGCGGGCTTGTCGTACCGCTTCCGCGTTAGGAGTGGCGTATTTTCGAGCTGCTTTAATACGAGCACGCGCTGAGGGCCGGCCCGGTGTGAATTTGCTCCGCCCAACTATGATGGGCATGATCTAAATAGCACGCGAAGGACGTAAAGCCTTCGGCTTTCGCGGACTCCGCGATGCGAAGCCAGGGCGCGTTTTCATCAATTGAGCGCGCGGTCTGGCTAGTTGCAGGGATGATGGCCCGAAATTCTTGGATGTAATACTGCGTTTCTGAAAATAACTCTCTCATGTTAGCTCCTGCCCCCATTCTGAGGCGCGAACCCGCACCACTGTGCCGGCGAGTCGACCATAACAGACGGGCATGACATTTTTATTACCCGCCTTAAATTTGTTCGTGAAAAACTGGGCGGGGCGGGGAACCTTCCCTATCGGCATGATTCTTAGCAACCTATTTTAGACAGGGCCGAACCCATGGCCACCCACCTGGTCCAACTGAAAAGCAGGTTAAGGTTGATGGTTAACTAAATTTAAGGAGATCAAATATGGGGACAGCAAATAAAATTCAAGGAGAAGGTGATCGCGAATCTGCTCGCCGTTTTAACGAAGATGAGCGTAAGTTTGTCCAGTCCGGGCAAATAAAAAACCCTAAACCCGCGAATCAGGATGAGGCAAGAGCCTTAGAGGAAGCAGAGGCGAAGGCTAGGGCGCGCGGCAAGAAATAGCTTTTCTTGAAGGCATCTTCGGGCTTAGGTTTGCGGCACCCTAACCGGGAAGCCCCGACCTAGTCACGGAGGGCGAAATCATTTACAGTTAACTATTAATAATAAACGGAGCCGTCGCAATGAGCGCAAAAGGGCAACTATTACAAGACCCATTTCTAAATGCGTTGCGTAGAGAACATATTCCAGTATCTATCTACTTAGTAAATGGTATAAAACTGCAAGGCCAAGTTGAGTCATTTGATCAATACGTTGTATTGCTAAAAAATACGGTGACGCAAATGGTATATAAGCACGCTATCTCAACGGTGGTGCCGGCTCGAGCCGTTAATATGACGACTGATGCTGCCGTTGAATCATAGCTGTCCAACCTCTCTTTGAGCCTATCTACGAGCGTGTTGACGCGCACTCAATCAGCGTTAAAAAGCATTCCAGCGGTATTGGTCAATCTTAACTTCGGTGGCGTGGATTTTACGGCTGAGTCTAAAGAAATAATAGAGCGAGCGGAAAGCGCCGGCGTTGCCCCTAGCAGTGTTATCACGGGAAGGCGTGCGCACCCCGATGCGCACTCCTTCGCTGGCAAAGGAAAAGTAGCGGAGATCGCGCTTGCCGCTGCCCGCTACCCCAACTCCATCGTTATTTTTAATCACGAACTCACCCCCACCCAACAGCGCAACCTCGAGCAAGAATTGGCTGTTCCGGTGATTGACCGCACCAGTCTTATTTTAGATATTTTTGCGCAACGCGCCCGCACCCACGAGGGAAAGCTGCAAGTAGAGCTTGCGCAGTTGGCTCACCTGGCCACACGCTTGGTACGAGGCTGGTCCCACTTAGAGCGGCAAAAAGGAGGTATCGGACTGCGCGGCCCAGGGGAAACCCAATTGGAAACTGACCGTCGCTTAATCGGGAAACGCATTAAGCTTTTAAAACAAAAACTGGAGCGCTTTGAAAAGCAACGCGATATTCAGCGGCGTGCCAGAACCCGAGCGGGTGTCATGTCGGTGGCTTTGGTGGGCTACACCAACGCCGGAAAATCTACGCTTTTTAATTGTTTGGCGAACGAAGACAATTACGCTGCGGATCAACTCTTTGCAACCTTAGACCCGACAACCCGGAAGATTTTTCTACCGCAAGCCGGCACCGTGGTGCTATCGGATACCGTAGGGTTCATTAAAAAGCTGCCGCATACCCTTATTGCGGCTTTCCGAGCCACCTTGGAAGAAACCGTGCAAGCAGATTTACTACTCCACGTGATTGACGCGGCGAGTCCCAGTCGCGACGGACAAATCTTAGAGGTGAGTAAGGTATTGAATGAGATTGGTGCGGGCGGGCTGCCACAAATCCACATATTCAACAAAACCGATCTCCTCGGCTTGCCCCCCGGTTCGGAACGCGATGAGTGTGGTAAAATTACGCGCATTCGCGTTAGTGCCAAATCGGGAGAGGGTATGGACTTAATCCGCAGCGCACTCCTAGAATCTTGGGAAGAACATCATCCTGCGAAGTTGGCTTACGCGTAATTTTACTTCCGTTTATTTTCAAAACCGTTTAACCAGCGAAGCTTAGCTTAAGAGAATCATATGGCATGGAATGACCCTCAATGGGGGAAAAAAAATAATGGGGGCCC
>CAYYOS010000198.1:0-2897 GCA_964473355.1 uncultured Burkholderiales bacterium
AAAAATGCCATGCGGAAGATACAGAGGATGAAAAAAAGACCAGGACAGGGGGGTGCCGTCCCCGAACAATTGCGCTCCCCAACCATAATTTTTTTGCATCAAAATGCCGATGCTGCGTGATCCGGGCGCAGGTACTGCTAGCGGTTCTAGTTCTTGACGTATATTGTTGACTCTTATCCCTTACATCGGACACGCTAGTGCTTCGGGGGATGTAATATAAGCGCTTGGCGCCATTTTAAGGAGGCTTAGGCTTATACACCTGGCGCACGACGCAGCGTCTTTAGCCAACTAAGCCTGCCGGTTTTGTTCAGATACAAAATGATTCGATATCCCAGCAACAAACTCAACAAGATGGCATAAATTATTGGTTGGGTCAGGTCTTTCTTAACCAGCCACCAGTAATGAATGACCCCGCCAACGGCCGTGACATACACTAGGCGATGCAAGGCTTGCCAGCGCTTGCCACCTAGGCGCCGCACCATCGCGTTGGTGGAGGTTATCGCCAAGGGGATGAGCAATATAAAACTGGCGAAACCGATGGTGATGAAGGGCCGCTTTATGACGTCCTTAATTATTTCTTGCACGTCAAAAAATTGATCCAGCCAGATATAAGTGGTGAAATGCAGGCAGGCATAAAAGAACGCAAATAAACCCAACATGCGGCGCAATTTAACTAACCACTGCCAGCCCGTAATTCGCCGCAAAGGGGTTATGGTGAGTGTAATTAATAAAAAAACTAAGACCCAAGTGCCGGTAGAGCGGGTGATAAATTCTATGGGATTGGCGCCGAGTCTATCAAAATAGCCGAGTACAATTAAGCGCGCTAAAGGTGCCAAGCACGCTGCGAAGACCAGCGCTTTAAGCGCAAAAAAATGCTTCAAGGCTAGAAATTCTTAACTAAGTCCATGCCGGCATAGAGCTGCGCTACTTGGTCGCCATAGCCGTTGAAGGGTAGTGTTTTACGCTTTAGGAATTCGCCGATGCGGCGCTCGCGGGCTTGGCTCCAACGGGGATGATCGACATCCGGATTTACGTTGGAGTAAAAACCGTACTCCGAGGGAGCGGCTTTAGTCCAGGCGCTAACCGGCTGCTTTTCTACAAAACGCATACGCACGATAGATTTTATGCTTTTAAATCCATATTTCCATGGCACCACTAAACGTATGGGCGCGCCATTTTGACTGGGTAGTACTTCGCCGTACAGGCCCACCGCTAAAATGGTTAAAGGGTGCATGGCTTCGTCCATGCGCAGGCCTTCAAGGTAGGGCCAATCCAAAACGCGATATTGCTGCCCGGGCATGGTTTTTGGGTCGTTTAGCGTGGTGAATTCAATATATTTAGCGCGGGAAGTCGGCTGCGCGCGGCGGATAACTTCTGCCAACGGGAAGCCTACCCAGGGAATAACCATAGACCAGCCTTCTACACAGCGCAGGCGGTAAATGCGTTCTTCTAGAGGCGCTAAGCGCAGTAATTCATCGATATCATAAACTTTAGGCTGGGCAATCTCGCCCTCGACGGCTACCGTCCACGGGCGAGTCTTTAAACTCTGCGCTGCGGTAGCGGGCGAATATTTATCGGTGCCGAATTCATAAAAGTTATTGTACTGGGTGATGTCTTTCAGCGGCGTTAACTCATCGGTGGTGCTTAGTGGACTTTTCTTATAACTGAGTTTCGCCGCGCTAAATGCGGGTGCCGACAGAAGTGTGGCTGCCCCCGCTAATGCTGCGCGCTGTATAAATTGACGCCGATTTAAGTAAGCCTCACGTGGGGTGATTTCGGACGGCAATATGTTGCCAGGTTTTATTATTAGCATGTAGTAGCCTCCAGGGAGTAGGACTGACCCTTACAATTAGGAAAGGTTCAAGCCTAACACAGCCGGCTGACCTACGGATACTGCGGCAACGCGGCTTCGTTGTGAGCGATGGCGAAATCGTCCAGATAAGTCCACGACGCCAGCCAATTGGCGGGCGATGGACTGGCGCTGCCGAATGTGGTGGGGATTCGCAGCATGCGGAAGCCGTCAGTATACGCAGGCGTAAAGTCGATCGGCCCACCACCCACATTGGTGACGCCGCCGATGTACTCGGTGATCTTGGTCCACGTGGTGCTGCCATAACGGCGTATCCACATCTCGAACACGCCTTGCCCCGGTGTCGCGCGTGGGTCAGTCCCGGAAATATCAATATGGATCTTTACTAGCGTCCATTGATTCGGCAGCAAATGGACGTCGCTGGTGAGATTGGCGCCGAAGTCTTCTTCCTCGTAAAGAATACGATTGGTGAGTCCCTGTGAGCGATTCCAACCGGTGTTAAAAAAGGCCGAGGTACAGCCGACATCGCGATCCCAACCACAGGGCGCGAGACCCAGCGGCGCCTTACTGCGCTTGTTCAAACCCATGATGTAAATGTACCCACCGTTATTGATTGTCGCCGGATAAAACTGCGCCCGATTGGGGTAGATAAACTTGGCGTTGGTGTATAGGCTCTGCTGGCCCTCGACATCGGGTGAGTACACCCAGAATTGGAACCAGTGATTAGGAGGAATATGGCCGATGGGCAATTCGCCGCTGCCATATTGAAGATAAAAATCCGTCTGCCCATTCCCCAAATCAGGCCGCGCCTCCATCGCCAATACGCGTTGCGAGTTAGTGCCGGGAAAGCTCCCGGAGTAACCCGGGATGCTGCTGACGGTATAAAGATGGCCATTTGCACCCGGCTCGTTGGATTGCTCAGTCTTGGCCCCATTCCATCGTCCCGCCTGGGTAAACAGGCTAGTCGCGTTGACGTTGTCCCGACCCACTTCGTATTCGAAGCGATCGAGAAAGATAAGACCCGTTGGTCCCGGCCCCGGGGTCGCTACCACCTCCCCACTCCACCCACTCCGATTCCCCGCCCGAT
>CAYYOS010000199.1:0-2893 GCA_964473355.1 uncultured Burkholderiales bacterium
GCGATCGGCTCAGCGGCTTCTGAAGTTACTACTGCGATACCGTCGATATTTTCCGGCTCACCGGGATCGGGGCCGTTAATGATACGCGTCACGGCTTGAATAAATGCGTCCGGTCCAGTGTCGCCACCTGTACTACCGCCACCCCCGCCCCCACATCCCAGTAGAAGCAGGGAGAACAACACATACACGATCAGTTTCATTATTATCTCCATAAAAAAGGTCGCCACCGAGCATTTACCCAGCTCGGGGCGATAAGTGCTTATTGGTTGGCGGAGCCCGGTATCGGCGTCGTCAAGTACGGGAAGGCGGCGTCAAACATGAGATCGCTAATCGCTGCGCCATCGGTTAGCGCGGCATTCCCCGCTGGTGCCTGAGCGGCCGTACCGTACAGACCCAAAGAGATTAACTTACCCATAGCAACTCGCAGCGTGACATCCACCACATCGTCACCCGGCCGTCGCCCATTCGGAAACCCGGCATTGTCTCCACCGATTACGCCCAAAGTATTTTGTGATCCGCGCGCCACCGGTGGAACGCTGGTGTTAAGGCGCATCATTTCCGCGGGTACAACGTTTCTCGGCTGATTAAGATTACCTGTGGCAGTTGTATTTATTCCGGTCAGGAAAGTTGCAACTAAATCAGCGCGTGGAAAGAGCGTCGGTGCTGGTGCAGTGGGAAATAGGATGGTAACTAAGGCCGGAAAGGTCGGGTTAGTCACATAATCCGCAAACTGCGCGTCGCCTTCTGGTCTGGAAGAATTAAATCTGTTCTTGTCTTTAACGCCGATCACCACTTCGTTAACCAAGGGCATGGAGACACGCGAGACTTGAGTCCAAGCGCCGCCTTGCTTAGCTGGCTGCTGAAAACTGGGCGTGGCACTAAAAAGTTGCCCTTGCCGTACGCTGGCAGTGGTCCATGCACCGATTACCGGATCGTTGTTAGCAACCAAGCAGCTGCTAGGGATTTCCATAACAAACGACGTGACATTTTTGTCGTTTAATATATTGGTTTCGCCGTTAGCTGGCCCCAAGGGGTTAAGGTTTAATAGGTCAAAGACCTTGCCCAGGCTGATAACAAAAGGTTCTTTGCGCTGCCCCACGAACATCTTGCCTGCGACACTGCACCCTGGGATATTAATGTTATAAATGTGGCTGGCTGCATAAGCAGCATAATTCGGTATCGATTTGGTGCCGATATTATCCACGGGTTTTGCAAAAGTAGCCGACCCGGAAACGGCGTTGGTGACGGCTTGTGATGTCCCGCTACGGCGATTACCACGCACCACGTTTACCATATAGCTTTCGGTCACGTTGAGATTATTGGCGTTGCCCACCGCAATCGCGCCCGAATTAATCAACGGAATGGATACATTTTTGCCGCCCACATTAAGCTGAGTATCTGCCAGGGTATTGGTAAACCGGAATTGGAAGGTGATATCTTCTTTGGCGTCACCGTTATTATCAACGTGGATTTCGTATAAGGCCGCAGGATCCAAGGTAAAATAGTTGGGACCGCCATAGGCATCTTGCAAAGGGACGTAGTTGGCGACCAAAGTGACAAAGCCATTGCGCCCCGGCTCGTAGCTGTTGAACATATAAAAATCCGTGCCGTCTACCTTAGGCATTTGCGTAATAAAAGGCGCTTCGCGGTGACTGGAAGCCACAGCGGCCGGTATACCGGTGACGATTAACCCGGCGCCCAGCATGGCCGCACTGAGCATTTGAAGCTTATTAGACATGACGATCTCCTAACGAAATGATGATTGGTAGGGTATATACGGACCAAACCGCTTTTTGGATTCGAGGAATTAATTACAACCGTGCTGCGCCGGGGATTAAATGGGTGCCGGCAAGGATGTTGCAGTTTTTCCGTCGCCCGTGCGAGGACCGGCTCGACGCGCACCCACTCAGGGAAGAACCATGTTCGGCTTAGCCGCGCTGGATCTCGCCAGAATTCAATTCGGCTTTACGATTTCTTTTCACATTATTTTCCCCGCGATTACCATCGGCCTAGCGAGCTATTTGGCGGTGCTTGAGGGTTTGTGGCTGCGCACCCGCCTCGAAGTTTATCGGGATCTTTATTATTTTTGGGCCAAGGTATTCGCGGTTAATTTTGGTATGGGGGTGGTGTCTGGATTGGTAATGGCATATCAATTTGGCACCAACTGGAGTTATTTCTCGCAATTCGCCGGCAGCGTCACAGGCCCCCTGCTCACTTATGAAGTGTTGACCGCGTTTTTTCTGGAAGCGGGTTTTCTCGGCGTGATGTTGTTCGGTTGGAATAAGGTCGGCCCGGCCTTGCATTTTTTCTCTACCGTAATGGTCGCGCTCGGCACCTTGCTGTCAGCGACATGGATTTTGGCTTCGAACAGTTGGATGCATACGCCGCAAGGCTTTGCCATTGTCAACAATCAAGTTATTCCCACCGATTGGCTGGCGATTATTTTTAATCCATCGTTCCCGTATCGACTCATGCATATGAGCATTGCGGCGTTTCTCGCCACCGCGGTGATGGTGTGCGCTTCCAGCGCTTGGCACTTATTGCGCGGCAATGACACTCCAGCGCTACGTAAAATGATGTCGATGGGTTTATGGATGGTGTTGCTGGTGGCGCCGCTACAAGTTGTCGTCGGCGATCTCCACGGACTTAACACTTTGAAGTATCAGCCGGCAAAAATCGCCGCTCTGGAAGGCCACTGGGAAAATACCGGCAACGAAGGCATGCCCTTAATTTTATTTGGCTGGCCGGACATGGTGCGGGAAGAGACGCGCTATAAAGTCGAGATACCGCGCCTCGGCAGTTTAATTCTTACGCATACGTGGGATGGTCAAATTCGCGGTCTGAAAGACTTTGCGCGAGAAGATCGACCCAATGCGACGATTATATTTTGGTC
>CAYYOS010000200.1:0-2863 GCA_964473355.1 uncultured Burkholderiales bacterium
TTAATGGCAAAAGTAAATCCCAGCGCAAGAGTGCGTAAAAAAGTTAAGAAAAGTGTTGCAGAAGGCATTGCGCACATACACGCATCGTTTAATAACACCATTGTGACCATTACCGATCGTCAGGGTAACGCCTTGTCATGGGCAACATCGGGTGGTGCGGGCTTTCGCGGATCCCGCAAAAGCACGCCTTTTGCCGCCCAAGTGGCAGCGGAAACCGCCGGTAAAGCAGCACAGGAATTTGGCGTAAAAAACTTAGAAGTGCGTATCAAGGGCCCAGGCCCGGGCCGAGAGTCGGCAGTGCGCGCTTTGAATGCAGTGGGGTTTAAAATCACCGGGATCTCCGACGTGACCCCCATTCCCCATAATGGCTGCCGCCCTTCCAAGAAGCGCCGTATTTAACAGGAGAATAGTTTTGGCTCGTAACTTAGATCCTAAATGCCGTCAGTGTCGCCGCGAAGGGGAAAAATTGTTCCTCAAAGGGGACAAATGCTTTACTGAGAAATGCGCTATTGAACGCAGAGCGTATCCCCCCGGTCAGCACGGACAAAAACGCAATACCCGTATGTCGGATTACGCCACGCAATTACGTGAGAAGCAGAAGCTGCGCCGTATTTATGGCCTACTCGAAGGGCAATTCCGTAGCTATTATGAAAAGGCTGACCAAAGCCGCGGCATTACCGGCGAGAGCTTGCTGCAGTTATTGGAGTGCCGGCTGGATAATGTCACGTATCGTATGGGCTTTAGTGCTTCACGCAGCGAAGCGCGGCAAACGGTGCGCCACAATGCCGTGCTGGTGAATGGTAAGCGGGTTAACATTCCCTCTTATCAAGTAAAACCGGGCGACGTCATCGAGCTGACCGAAAAAGCAAAGCCATTCTTACGTGTACAGGCAGCGCTAACCGCCGCCGAGCAACGCGGCTTTCCGGAATGGATAGATGTGAATACCCAGGAAAAACGCGGGACGTTTAAGGCAAAACCGCAACGTAGCGAATTGCCGCCTACGATTAACGAGCACTTAATAGTCGAACTGTATTCCAAGTAATTTTAATTGGCTTGTTTCTAAAGGATTTACCATGCAAAGCAGCGCTACCGAATTTCTAAGACCCCGGGTTGTCGATGTGGAAACCATTTCACCCATGCGCGCTAGGGTAACCATGGAGCCATTCGAGCGGGGCTATGGGCATACGCTGGGCAATGCGCTTCGTCGCATATTGCTATCTTCAATGCCTGGCTATGCTATTACTCAAGTTAAAATTGATGGCGTGCTGCATGAGTATTCCACTGTGGAAGGCGTGCAGGAAGACGTTGTCGATATTCTCCTTAATCTAAAAGGTATCTCCTTAAAAATGCATAACCGCTCGGAGACCACCTTGACCCTATCAAAAAAAGGCGAAGGTTTGGCGACAGCCGGTGATTTCGAACTGGGGCATGACATTGAAATTATCAACCCTAATCACGTTATCGCTCACTTAACGGCCGGTGGTAAATTAAATTTGGAAGTTAAGGTCGAGCAAGGCAGGGGCTATCAGCCCGTGTCGTTAAGGCGTAACCCGGAACAAGAACACTCCATTGGTACCATGATGATGGATGCGTCTTTTAGCCCGGTGCGTCGCGTGAGCTACAACGTAGAATCCGCTCGCGTGGAACAGCGTACCGATTTGGATAAACTCATTGTGGATATCGAAACCAATGGCATTATCGAGCCGGAAGAAGCGATACGTTACGCCGCGCGCATTTTGGTCGATCAACTTTCCGTGTTCGCAGATTTAAAAGGCACGCCGCAATCGATCGATGAGCCAAAAATGCCGCAAGTTGATCCGATTTTATTGCGTCCCGTCGATGATTTAGAACTCACAGTTCGTTCAGCGAATTGTCTCAAGGCTGAGAACATTTATTACATTGGTGATTTAATTCAACGCAGCGAAAATGAACTGTTAAAAACACCGAACTTGGGAAGAAAATCCCTTAACGAAATTAAAGACGTGCTGGCCTCTAAAGGCTTAATGCTGGGAATGCGACTAGAAAACTGGCCCCCGGCTGGATTAGAGAAAGCTTAACGCAAAGTTACCGAGGATAAAAAATGCGGCACAAACTGGGATTACGTAAATTAAATCGGACTAGCAGTCATAGGCTAGCCATGCTACGCAATATGGCGAATTCACTATTGCGTCATGAAATCATTAAGACTACTTTGCCCAAAGCTAAAGAGCTGCGCCGTGTGGCAGAACCTTTGATCACCTTGGGCAAAAAGCCATCCTTGGCTAATCGTCGTCTTGCCTTTGATCGCCTACGGGATCGGGACATCGTAGTCAAACTTTTTGACGAGTTGGGCCCACGTTATTCGACGCGGCAGGGCGGTTACCTCCGTATTTTAAAATGCGGCTTCCGTTTGGGTGATAATGCACCCATGGCGGTGGTGGAATTAATGGATAGACCCGAAGGTGAAGACAAGGAAACGGTAGGGGCGGAATAATCACTACATCATTTTCCAATAAAAAACCGGGTCAACCCGGTTTTTTATTGTCTCGACTGTCATTTCCGCAACAAGGTCGTCTCCCCCGAAGGTTTAGCCGGGGGTTCGTCACCCCCGAACGCCTTAATCGGGGGTCCAGGCTTATATATTAATTTTCGGGTAGCTCGAAGCCAGGCGCTGTGTTTATCCGACCACCCTACATCTCGCTCGCGCGTCACACCTTTGCCCAGGCCAAGGTACTGACTTAAGCCGAAATGTAGGGTGTACTAGCTTTTTTGCGTAACCCACCAAGCGTTACCTAGCAACACAACGCCCTTTTTAATGCGTGCCGGCGGGTGTGGTGGGTTACGGCACAAACTCCGTGCCTAACCCACCCTACATCGAGTTGCT
>CAYYOS010000201.1:0-2855 GCA_964473355.1 uncultured Burkholderiales bacterium
ATAAATGAGATAGGGAATGGGTAACACATAAGTACGTCGTTCGTCGGAGCCCCGATAATCAGGGATAGAGAGGATGCCTGCTCCTGCCCCTACTTCCCACAACGGCAGTTGCGCGGCTGCAGCCCACCCCGGAAGGAACAGGGCGGCAACCGTCGCGGCGGATTTTAGTAGCCCAAAAATTACAGCGCGCTCAGTTGAGCGGTGATCGCTCTTTCTAAGTTTTGAACCCAGCCGTTATAATTTTTGTGAATGGAGCCATCTTCGTTGCGCAGGCCACTGGTTTCCTTGTGTAAAATGCTGAAGGTTTTGGTGGTATGGGGAATATCCACTACCGCGGTGCGCCCTCGTAAGTTGAGCCTGCCCTCAATTACCCCGGGGCTTACTTGCCTCATTTGCCAACCTAAACCCGCGCCAGCCTGAGTAATTGTTTTGCCAACTTCCGCCAAGGTCGCATTGGATCGGGTGTTAATGGGTGCGGAATTTACGTTATAAATCGGCGCGGTTCTGCAGCCAGCCACAGATACCACCAATATCGACAAAATCACCAAAATGTTTAATTTCATGTTTACCCCTTTAGGTTATTAATGACGCCAAGTTATTATACGTACCACCGCGCCACTTGCAAAACGACTGGCTAGAGGGGCGTGCCTGAAGTGTAACCGTCTTTAACTAGCTCGGCCCGCAGGCCAAAGGCGCTGGCTAAGCCCGCAAGCAATAAGCCGATTAATATCAGAATGGGGCCGATGCCCGTGTTTAAAATTTGGCCGGCCCACGCCTGTTGAAATACCACTACTAAGTACAACATACCGGAATGAAGGAGGGCGCCTGCGATGAAAGTCCAACTGATGATTTGTTTGTAAAGCGGCTTGAGTGCGATAAAACATAAAACCAAACCAACGACAATATTGAGCACCGATTCTAAATTTCCGTGGGTGTGTGGCCCGCCTTTAATGGCATCGATAGGGGCTCTAGCGTTGAGTTGTTTGTTTAATGCCAAGAGCGCGTTGCTGTTAGTCTTTGCGATATCTTCGCCGCTCATTTTTTCTAAGGTCTTTTGATCCTCAAAACCACTGCTGGCGAGTAATTCCAAGTCGCTAAATATTGCTTGCTTGTCGGTTTGCGCTTTTTCCGCCGTGCCTAACTGCGTAACCATTAACGGTCCGAGCGCCGCGGTGAGCACTAAGTACAAAAACCCAAATACAATGTTTTTCTTGCCTATCATATTTCCTCCTCAAACAAAGTGGCGGGGTAAATACTAGCGCCGAACTTCCCGTTTGTCATGTTGGCTTAGTTTGATATCTAAACCATTATGCTTCCAGGCCGCGTGCAAGGTCCCGCTTTATATCGCTTACGGCTTCCAAACCTACCGCTAGCCGCAACAAACCATCACTAATTCCCGCAGCGGATCGAGCTTCCGCCGTGACTCTACTATGGGTAGTCGTAGCGGGATGGGTGAGGGTGGTTTTGGTGTCGCCAAGATTAGCCGTGATGGAAACCAACTTTGTGGCGTCTACCACGCGCCACGCCGCTTCTTGCCCACCTTTAACCTCAAACGAAAGAATGCCGCCTGCGCCTTTTTGCTGGTGCGTGGCCAGCTCATATTGCGGGTGGGAGCTCAGGCCAGGATAATGCACGCGGCTAACATTCGGATGCTCTTCCAACCAGCTAGCAAGCTTCAAAGCGTTGCGTGTATGTTGTTCCATGCGAATTTTTAAAGTTTCCAAGCCCTTTAAAATAATCCAAGCGTTAAACGCGCTTAAACAAGGTCCCGCCGTCCGTAAAAAACCATAGACGCCTTCCATTACTTCCGCGCGTCCCAGCACCGCGCCGCCTAATACTCGCCCCTGGCCGTCCAAATATTTGGTAGCGGAATGGATGACAATATCCGCGCCCAGGGTTAAGGGGCGCTGTAAAACCGGCGTGCAAAAACAATTATCCACCACAAGGTATGCGCCCGCTTTTTTTGCTATGGCACTTAAATTGGCGATATCACCGATTTCGGTTAATGGGTTGGAAGGCGTCTCCACAAACAATAACTTGGTATTCGGCGTGATGGCAGCTTGCCACGCGGCAGGATCAGTCAGCGCTACAAAAGTAGTCTCTACGCCGAATTTTTTTAAAACCGTGCCAAATAATTGCACCGTAGTACCAAAGATACTGCGCGAGGCGACAATATGGTCCCCGGACTTTAATAAGCCCATGACACAAGCCAAAATCGCGGACATACCCGATGCGGTGGCCACACATTGCTCCGCGCCTTCCAGCGCGGCGAGACGCTTTTCCAGCATGGTGACGGTGGGGTTGGTGAAGCGCGAATATATATTACCCGCTTCTTCTCCGGAAAATCGAGCAGCGGCTTGGGCTGCGTTTTCGAACACAAAACTTGAAGTTAAGAACAGCGCTTCCGAATGTTCGTTAAACTGGCTGCGCTCAATGCCGGCGCGAACCGCTAACGTTTCTAATTCATAATCGTGGGACATGATCAACTCCTCGCACACTCTCGGCGCGCATAAAAAAACCCAGTAAGCAATACAGCTAACCGGGTTTCCCACGCTTTAGCTGTATTTTTAATGCGCCCGCAAGCTGCTTCTCAAATCGGCGCAGATAAAATGTACGCTAAGGTTAGCGAGGTTGTCAATAAGAATTACACGACGGGTTGTCGTCTTGTCGTCATTCCCGCGAAAAGCGGGAATCCAGGGTTAATTAGATTGCCGGGGCTAGCCCCGAAAACCTGAAATCAAAAGGCAAAAGGCAAAAGGCAAAAGGCAAAAGGCAAAAGGCAAAAGGCAAAAGGCAAAAATAACCAGCTAGTACACCCGCAAATTTAAATCCATTTGCAAAGTAGATTCACTATC
>CAYYOS010000202.1:0-2851 GCA_964473355.1 uncultured Burkholderiales bacterium
CACTGAATCGGCAACGATGCCCGCGGCAGCTTGCACATATAAGGTATGGCCTTTGATAATCGCCGTGCGGATGGCAATCGCCATATCCATGTTGCCATTAAAACCCAGATAGCCAACCGCCCCCGCATAAATGCCCCGCTTGGAAGGCTCTAATTCCGCGATGATTTCCATGGCGCGCACTTTAGATGCACCAGTGACAGTGCCCGCGGGAAAGGTAGCGCGCAATAATTGCAAGGCACTCAACCCCGGCTTAATTTTACCTTCGACATTAGACACAATATGCATCACGTGCGAATAGCGCTCGACGGTCATATTTTCTGTGACGCGCACGGTCCCCGCTTGTGCCACCCGTCCAACATCATTACGGCCAAGATCAATTAACATCAAATGTTCGGCACGCTCTTTAGGATCATTTAGTAATTCTTGCTCTAAGGCTAAGTCTTGTTCGGGGGTTGCGCCGCGGCGGCGAGTGCCGGCGATAGGACGTAGCGTCACCATATCGTTTTCCAACCTTACCAAGATTTCCGGGGAGGCACCCACGATATGGAAATCCTGCAAATTAAAATAAAACATGTAAGGGGAAGGATTAATACTGCGCAACGCACGATAGAGATTTATCGGGGGCGCGGAAAATGGCTGAGCGATGCGCTGGGAGATTTGCACTTGCATAATATCGCCATCGACAATGTAGCGTTTGGCCTTAGCCACTGCGTTTAAAAATGCTTCCTTGCCTATTTCCGATTGCGGCTCGCCTACGTATGGGCCGGGCGCTTCGTTCGGGATGTGGAGGGGCTTTCTTAATTGTTCTAAGAGGGTCCGTAATCTCGCTTTGGCCGCTTGATAAGCGCCCGGTTTTTCCGGGTTAGCGTAGGCGATCAAAAACAATTTGCCGCTTAAGTTATCCACTACCGCAATCTCTTCCGAAAGCATAAGTAGAATATCCGGTGTGCCTAGTTTGTCCGGGGCAATAGTTTGGCTCAATTTTGGCTCAATATAGCGCACGGTATCGTAGCCAAAATACCCCACCAAGCCGCCCGCAAATCGTAAGGCCTTGGTAAGCGGCGCGGCCTTAAACTTGGCTTGAAACGCTTCGATGAATTGCAGCGGATCTGGGACCTCCTTATCCTCTAATATCTTGTCAACGTCCACCACGGTGACCCGTTTAGCCCGCACGGTTAGCCGCAAATTAGCTGCTAAACCGACGATGGAGTAGCGGCCAAAGCGCTCACCGCCTTGTACCGATTCTAATAGATAGGAATAAGGTTGATTGGCAAGCTTAAGGTAAACGGATAAGGGCGTGTCGAGGTCGGCCAGAGTCTCGGCAACCAGCGCGATGCGGTTGTAGCCTAACGCTGCTAGACGCTGAAACTCCGCTTCGGTCATACCGCCGGGGTAATGAGGGGCAGCGCGTCCAGTAAAGAATTAAGCAGCGCATCCGCGTCATCGATGGGCGCGCCACCTTGATAGCCATAGGACACGCAAAACACCGGACAACCCGCGGCGCGCGCCGCCTGAATGTCGTTTATGGAATCACCAATAATCAATAATTTTTCCGGCGCGATTTTGAATTGCGCCATGGCGTGCAGCAACGGTAGGGGATCGGGTTTTCTGCGCGGCAAGCTGTCGCCCGACAACACTAAATCAAAATAGTCGAGTAAGGCGGTATCTTTTAATAAAGGTAAGGTAAAACGCTCGGCCTTATTCGTAATACACACTAGGGTATAACCCGCCGCGCGCAGCTTATCTAATGCCTGCACCACGCCGGGGAAGGGACGGCTTTTATCACTCACGTGCGCCGCGTAATATTTCTCAAACAAGGGGAAACCTAGGGCGAAAAGCTGCGCGTCCGGTTCGGCCGTGCGATGTTCCGTGAGCACGCGTTTTACTAAACGCGAGACGCCATTACCCACATAACTTTGAATTTGCTCCAGCGGTAGTGCGGGCCGATCAAGCTCAGCCAACATTTGGTTGGCCGCATAAGCCAGATCCGGGGCGGTATCCAGCAAAGTGCCGTCCAAATCGATAACGACTACCGCAATCGATAAGGGAAAGGTAGCAGCGCTCAATTTTTTATTCACGGCTAGCGCGGAATTCACTGGCATCATTGCTTAACCTTAGCAAGTTCCGCCCGCATTTTATCGATGGTCGCTTTGTAATCCGGCGTGCCATAGATAGCAGAACCGGCTACAAAGGTATCCGCACCGGCGGCTGCAATCTCGGCAATATTATCCACCTTCACGCCACCGTCGATTTCCAGCCAAATGTCGCGGCCGCTTTGGGTAATTTTTTCACGAACGAGGCGTAACTTATTTAAAGCCTCGGGAATGAATTTTTGCCCACCAAAACCCGGATTGACCGACATGATTAACACCAGATCAATCTTATCTAAAACATGGTCGAGATAATGGAGGGGTGTGGCCGGGTTAAACACTAAACCAGCTTTGCAGCCACTCTCTTTAATGAGGCCCAGGGTGCGGTCTATATGGTGGGTTGCCTCGGGGTGGAAGCTAATAATGTTAGCGCCGGCTTTTGCAAAGTCAGGAATAATGCGATCCACTGGGCTCACCATTAAGTGGACGTCAATTAAGGCTTTAGTTAAGGGGCGTAACGCCTCGCATACCAAGGGGCCGATGGTGAGATTGGGCACATAGTGATTATCCATCACATCGAAATGGACAATATCCGCACCGGCTGCTAAAACGCTTAGCACTTCTTCACCCAACTTGGCGAAATTTGCTGAAAGTATGCTGGGGGCAATTCTATAAGTCATGCGGCTTCCTCGAAAAAAGCAAACTCGCATTTTACTCATAATTGGCTGATATGGATACGCGAGCCGCTTTTTTGCTTGCGC
>CAYYOS010000203.1:0-2799 GCA_964473355.1 uncultured Burkholderiales bacterium
TTTCTGTTCGTCGTTCAACAGGCCCTTGATGGTTTTAAGATTCAAAAATGGCATGCACTCCTCCTTTGATCATTTTTCTGCAATAGCCTTCAAGTTAGCTAATTCTTCTTCAAATTTAGAACCCGCCATTTTTTCCCTACTAAAGAAAATGGTCATCAGTCTACTGACGTACGGGCTGGGGCCGTACATGGTATGTCACCCTTGTGCCCACCATGGTGAAATAGGCCGAACGGGTTTAGTCTTGTCAATTTAGATCAAGACGCCATCTGAATCAATCGATCATTTTACTAACCCATACCCATTTTATTTATAATTCAAAGCTCACCCTTAGCCCCCAATTCAACTATGCGTTACTTGCCTTTTCTGCTGCATACTAAACGCCACCCGTCGGCAATTTTGCTGTTGGTGCAACTACTGGGCATGGTGCTTTATCCGTTTATCGAAAACACCGAAGCGGGACATATCGTTTTCAATGCATTCGGGATTATCGTGTTAGGCATGGCAACCATTATGGTGCGGCGCACGCCGGGGCATTACTGGATTAGTGCCAGTTTTGCGGTGCCCATTATCGCTCTGCTTGTGCTGCAGAGTTTTATTAGGCTACCGCAGCTACTAGCTTGGTCTTCCGCGTTAGAGGCGCTGTTCTATTTTTATGCGGCAGGGAGTTTGATTGCCTACATGATGGGTGATCGCCAGGCAACTAGCGACGAGTTGTTTGCTGCGGGCGCGACGTTCACTTTGCTTGCCTGGGCCTTTACTCATATGTTTGTCCTGATCCAGGTATTGGAGCCTGGCACTTTTGCTGCGGCAATCAATGCATCCGACCCGCGCACTTGGACCCAATTAAATTATCTTAGCTTTGCGCTACTTTCCAGCACCGGCATTGGGGACGTGATTCCCCTTACCTCACATGCGCGCGCTGTAGCGAGTGTCGAAATGTTCGTTGGGCAAATGTACCTGGCAGCGGTGGTGGCACGTTTGATTGGGTTTACTGTCCAATCAAATAAATGAGCTGCCTAATGAGGTACAGCAGGGCCCGCTTATTAACGGGTGGTAAAGGTTGTTTTGGCGGGGTGCACGAAAAGCGTGTGGCCGAAGCGCCTAATCTGAAATTAGTCCAAAGGCATACAAAAGGGGTGGATTCCCGTACACTTTTATGAACGCCTTAAGTTGCCTTCATTGCTCGGCGGGATAATTAATGGCGTACTTAACAACAGGCCGGTTATGTCTCGAAAACCAAACGCTCCAGACATTTTTATCCAACAGAACCTAACGGACAAAACAACCGAGTCACAGCTTTCCGTTGAAGCGTTGCGCGTAAGCGAGCAGCGTTTTCGAGCCTTCGTCACGGCCAGTTCGGATGTCGTTTATCGGATGAGCCCAGACTGGGTCGAGATGCGCCAGCTTGACGGCCGCAATTTTATTGCGGATACACAAAAGCCAAGTACCACCTGGCTTGAGGAATATATTTTTGCCGAGGACCAGCCGCGAGTTTTGGCCACCATCAACGAGGCTATTCGAACTAAAAGCATTTTCGACATGGAGCACCGGGTTCGACGGGTAGATGGCAGTTTGGGATGGACGCACTCCCGTGCGGTGCCGCTATTGGATGCTAATGGAGAAATAATAGAATGGTTTGGCGCCGCCAGCGACGTGACAGAGCGCAAGCGTGTAGAAGAGGCTTTAGCAAACGAAAGAGCGGCGCTCGCCGCTCATGTTGCTAAGCTAGAGGAGACGAACGCCCAGCTGGCGGCTTCCATGCATAAGGCAACGACCTTAGCCAGGGAAATTGAAAAAGCCAAGGTTCGCATGACTCACCTTGCCCAACACGATCCTCTCACTGATTTACCAAATCGCATTTTGCTATATGATCGACTGCATCAAGCAGTGGTCTTATCGCAGCGCCAAAGCAAGAAACTGGGTGTGATGTTTCTTGATTTAGACCGTTTTAAACATATCAATGATTCGCTCGGGCACATCATCGGCGATCGCCTTCTGCAATCCGTCGCAACAAGTTTGGCCGCCTGTGTTCGGAATTCGGACACGGTGTGTCGCCAAGGCGGGGATGAGTTTGTAATACTTCTTGCCGACATTGAAGGGCCGGAAGATGCGGCGTTAATCGCACATAAAATATTGACCGCCATAAGTGTTCCTCAGAATATTGAGGACGCGGAGCTACATATCACTGTCAGTATAGGCATTAGTATCTATCCTGATCATGCGAAGAACGCAGATAGCCTGATCAAAGCGGCGGATATCGCGATGTACCACGCAAAAGAACAAGGCCGAAACCGCTACCTCTTTTTTCAAGAAAGTATGAATATTCTGGCGGACGAGCGGCACATTCTCGAGGCTGGGCTACGCCGCGCGCTAGAGCGTAAGGAACTTCGCCTGCATTATCAACCAAAGATTAATCTTGAGACCGGCGCCATCTCCGGCGTGGAGGCGCTAGTTCGGTGGGTACACCCGCAACGCGGCATGATCATGCCCGAGCAGTTTATTTGGGTGGCGGAGGATTGCGGTCTCATCATCCCCATAGGCGCTTGGATACTACACGAGGCCTGCCAGCAAGCCCAGAGTTGGCAGAAGGCGGGCCTGCCACCGATAACGGTGGCTGTTAATATCTCCGCTGTGCAGTTTCGGCATAAAGGTTTTTTGGAGAGTGTGGCGAGTACATTAAACGAGTCGCATTTGGCGCCGCGCTATCTTGAGCTAGAACTAACGGAAAGCGTGCTTATGCATGATGTCGACGCGACTACTCAGGTACTGGCATCACTTAAGGCGATGGGTATAAAACTG
>CAYYOS010000204.1:0-2780 GCA_964473355.1 uncultured Burkholderiales bacterium
ACGCGGATTGGTGTGTTTCCTGCAAAGAAATGGAACGCTTTACGTTTAGCGATCCTCGCGTGCATGCAAAATTAGAGAATTTCGTACTACTGCAAGCGGATGTCACGAAAAATAATGAGGACGATAAAGCCTTACTTAAAAAATTTAAGCTCTTTGGTCCGCCGGGAATTATTTTCTACGATCCCGAGGGCAGGGAAATTCCTTTTCGGGTAATCGGTTACCAGAATACCGAGACCTTTTTAAAATCACTAAGTCGAGTTAGTCCATAAAAAAAAGCCGCCTCAGTACTGCGCTGCTCTTTGGTTTAGCAGCAATATTAGCGCTTGCGGCGGGCTATTACTTGCGCGCGTCCAAAGTTGCGCCGCATTCGGATACCGCCCTTTTCGCGGCGACTCTTTCCGACCTGGATGGCAAAGCGCAAAATTTTCAGCAGTGGCGGGGCAAGATCATCGTCGTCAACTTTTGGGCGACGTGGTGTCCGCCCTGCCGCGTTGAAATTCCAGAATTCATTAAGCTGCAAAATGAGTATCGCGACAAAGGCGTCGTTTTTGTAGGGATCGCACTGGATCAGCCAGATAAGGTGCGGCCTTTCATAAAGGAAGCGGGCATTAACTATCCGATTTTGTTGGGCGGGGGGGATGTCATGGCCTTAGCGCAAGCCGTGGGCAATAAAAATGGCGGTCTGCCTTATACACTAGTGGTAAACCGGGCGGGAAAAATCGTTTTTAAAAAGCTCGGTACAGTGAGTTATGAACAAATAGAAAAGCAGTTGTTGGCGTTGATTTAGTGATTCTAGATTTAATAGTGCTCTGTATAGGATATGCCTCTACGTCCGTGTTGACTGCCGGCTTGGCACTGCCTTTTTACGGCCGATAATCAAGCCGAGTAATTTGCTCATTCTGTCGAGGCGCATAGACAAGAAACGAGCCGTCGCGCAAGAAAAACAGGGAGGGCGATGGGGGTCGCATACGCCTCACATCCGAACTCAGCCGCGGGGTTTTTCGGTATCTGCCTGGGCGCCTTGTTGGTTGTTCTTGGTTACGAATGCATTCCATCGTGCCTGAATCGTATCGGCAGAAAGATCCGCTCCGCAGTCCCATTCAATAAAGTATTTGCCGTTATGAATTCGTTCGAATTCCCCTTTGTCCTTCAGAGGCGCAAAGGACTCTGATCCGAGAAAAGGCTTTACGTCAAACATACCCGCTTCTCCATCTTCCGCTCTAACGTACAGCATGTAATTATCTTTTGGGACAATCTCGGCAATAATCATTGGTCAAGTCCTCGAATTGGGAACGGCTTTTTACCGTTGACGGTCAGTTGCCAATCAGCAAGTAAATCATCTTGATGGATTTCGATCCAGGCGGCGACTAACTTGTGCTTCCTTGGCGGCAATCCACCAGCTAATACCACACCATCCGGAATAGAATACACGGCTACGTCGGCCTGGTATTCAGCATGGATATGCGGCACATTGTGCTTATCCGTATCATAAAAAAACATCCGAATAAGGATGCCATAAAACATTGAGATTGTAGGCATGGCGACAGTCTTCCGCTTAGGCCGAACAGTCTATGTTGAACGGCACGCTCTTTTTGGCTTTTCCTTTCGAGAACATTAGGCCCAATATTAGACTCAGTTTGGCTTTGAGCCAATACCCACCGTCGCGATCGCCGATTAGGACCCAAAAGAGCAAACTTTCATTTACTGGACGACTATAAGCTCTCGCTGCCGGTCGAGCCACTCGGCAGCCGCAGCAAATAAGATAAAAGAAACCAGCGCACCGGTCACGACCGCGCCTGGGGAGGCCGGTGACGGGCCAAAGAAGACGTAGCACTGCATTGCAAACATCAATAGCCCAAAGATCACTGGGCCAAGGCGACCGACGGTATTGATAGCCCTCGTGCGCTTGAGGTACAGGGCCATCGCGCCAAACAAAAGGGCTGTTTCAAAAAGCAGAGCGATGATCGGATAGTTCCAAATTCCGAGACCCACCTTCATCGAATCGCCATAAAGCGGAAGGTCGGGTCGGTGCACCAGCCAATCTAAAACCCAGTGCGAAAAAACCGCGAGCCCGATTAAAGCTGCGGCGGACCAGGCGCACACGCCCCGCAACCGCTTGCAAAGCATCGCGGCGCCCGCTGCCCACAAAAGCGCCGCGGCAAGGCTATGGGTGTACGGCATATAATAAAGATCCAAGGGGCTGGAGGCGGTTATCCCGGGCACAATTCTAAGCTTCTCGATTCCCAAAAAAATGAGCAGAGCCCACGCGACATCCACAAGTTGCACGGCAATGAACAAAATCCATAGCGGAATTCCCGGCCGCACAGCTTTGATCGCCAATGCGGGTCCATAGTGTCCAATGAACATCGCTACTCCTAGTGGCTATTAACTCTCAAGCTTAGCGCAAATCTTCATCCGACTTTTGAGGGAAGTCAAATGGTCGGGCACACCGAGCGGCAACTTACGGGTTACGCCTGATTAACCAACGCGAAATTGCAAAATAGAGCACTGCGCCAAGGAGCCCGCCGTAAAGACAAAACCTGTGCAGCGCATCAATGGAAATCAAACCGAGGAATGGATTGTTTAGCATGAATGGTGCATAAGGCTGAACATCAGCATGCATCACGCTATCCAGCAGCACATGACTATATGAACCAATGAACGCGCTAACGATAGTAACTGGCCACCTAATTGGTATGTACTGTGGCTTATCAATGACGCGTAAAGCAAATTCGGCGGCGTATTTCCCCGTAAGCGCAGAACCTAATCCGATGAGCGTC
>CAYYOS010000205.1:0-2210 GCA_964473355.1 uncultured Burkholderiales bacterium
TGGGCTAACCTCAAGGGCGACAAGCAAGGGGCTAGCACCCTAACTATGCAAGTGGCGCGGAATTTCTTTCTAAGCAACGAGAAAACTTTCTCGCGGAAATTTAGTGAGGTGTTATTGGCGCTTAAAATTGAGCGTAGCATCCCTAAAGACCAAATTCTGGAACTCTATATAAATCAGATTTATTTAGGACAACGTGCCTATGGCTTTGCGGCGGCGGCCCAAGTCTACTATGGTAAAACCTTAGATAAGCTGAGCCTCTCAGAGACGGCGATGTTAGCGGGATTACCCAAAGCCCCGTCACGCTTTAATCCGGTGGTCAACCCGCAACGCGCCAAAGAGCGCCAGCACTACGTGCTGCGCCGTATGCAAGAATTGAAATATATAACCCCCTCGCAATATCAAGCCGCCCTAAAAGAACAGCCCCGGGTGAAAAATGCGTTGCAAGAGTTCGAAGTGAGCGCTGACTATGTGGCGGAGATGGCGAGGCAGGTAATGTTCGATCGTTATTCTGACGAAGCCTACACGCGCGGATTCCGTATTTACACGACGCTTAAAAAAGAAGATCAGGTGGCAGCCAACCGGGCTGTGCGCCAAGGAATTATGGATTACGATAAGCGCCATGGGTACCGTGGTCCGGAAGGCTCCATCGTGCTACCGGCTGGCGGGGTAGAACAAAAAACCCAACTCGACCAGGCTTTCGAGGAGGTCCAAGTGGTTAACGGTTTATTTCCTGCCGTGGCACTCGAGGCAGGGCCAAAATTAGTAAAAGCTTATGTATCCACCGGGGAAACCATAGAAATTACCGCAGAGGGTCTGCAATTTGTGCAAAAAGCGTTAGCCGCAAAAACGGAGGTAAAGAATAAAATTCGTCCGGGCGCGCTAATCCGCGTACAAAAAGATGAGAAAGGTAAATGGGAAATACGGCAGCTGCCCCAGGTCGAGTCCGCCTTCATTTCCATCGACCCTAACGACGGAGCTATCCAAGCCCTGGTCGGCGGCATGGATTTTAATCGCAACAAATTTAACCATGTTATCCAAGCATGGCGCCAGCCAGGCTCAAGCTTTAAACCATTCATTTATTCAGCGGCATTAGAAAAAGGGTTTACCAGCGCCTCGATAATAAATGACGCACCGGTGACGTTCGGCTCGGGCAGTCAACTTTGGCAGCCAAAAAATTACGATGGCACCTACTCTGGCCCCCTGCGGATGCGCGCCGCGTTGGCCAAATCAAAAAACATGGTGTCAATCCGCCTCTTAAACGCAATCGGTGTGAATTACGCGCAGGACTATATTACCCGGTTTGGATTTGCCGCCGCGCAACATCCACCTTATCTTACGATGGCATTAGGGGCGGGTTCAGTTATCGGGTTAAGCCGTATTTCATTGAGCGGATTTTAGACTATCGCGGTAACCTTTTAGCGCAAGCAAATCCGGTGCGCGCCGGGGCGGGCGCGGAACGCGTCATCGATGAACGTAACGCCTTTATTATGACCAGCATGATGCAGGATGTAATCCGGCGCGGTACTGCGATGCGCGCTTTGCAATTAGGACGTAGTGATTTATCGGGAAAAACGGGTACGACCAATGATTTAATCGACGCATGGTTTGCAGGGTATAACGCCAATCTTATTGCCGTTGCATGGATAGGTTACGATAAGCCCCGCACCTTAGGCGGGAACGAAACTGGCTCGCAGGCGGCGTTGCCTATATGGATAAATTATATGGCAAAGGTCCTGAAAGGTAAGCCGGAGGCTGTGCGACCCATGCCGGAAGGCGTGGTAGCAATCCCCATCAATGCTGGAAATGGCTTGCGTGTCGGCGACGGTGGCGGCGGCTTAACCGAATATTTCTATGCGGAAAATGTGCCCCAAGTGCAAAGCAGCTGGGATAGTGAGAGCAATGGTGAGGCAGGTAACGCCACCGACGAAGTAAAAGATCAGCTCTTTTAGCCTAGATAGCGATAGGGGATGCGGGGGCTGGACTGTACTCTCACCGCTAAGTTATTGGTAAAGCGTAATGTGCATGGGTTTTTTAAATTAAGTAATGCGCAGTCAACTGCCGTTTCTAGATTCAGATGAGTAGATCACGCCATCATTTAGCGGGAAAGGTGCGCGCCGAGTTGGCGCAAGTAGCGGCTCGCCTAATGGCGGAAGACGGTATTCAAGACTATGCGTTGGCCAAGAAAAAGGCGGCGCGTCAATTGGGTATCG
>CAYYOS010000205.1:2225-2712 GCA_964473355.1 uncultured Burkholderiales bacterium
TTCAAGATCAGGAGCAACGCGATCGGCTGCAAGAGTTACGCAACGCCGCTCTGCAGATAATGCGCCGTCTCGCGCGTTTTCATCCGTACTTAACCGGCGAAGTCCTGCAGGGCACGGCCCAGCGCCATGCGAAAATAGAATTGCAAATTTTTACTGATAATCTTAAGGAACTGGAGCTATTCCTTATCAACGCGCAAATTCCATTTAAAACATACGCCAAAAAATTTCACTTCGCGGACAAAACTTGTGCAGCAACATGCTACGCCCTATCCGAAGATGTGAGCGAAGCGGAGATCGCCGTTTTTCCCGGCCCCGAATTTTGTTATGCCCCCTTAGACCTGGTGGAGCGTAAACCCATGTGGCGTGTCAGTCTTGCTGAACTCGAGGCTCTTTTGCTGACGGCGCCTGAAACTTAGGGCGATAGATTCAAGTGACGGTACGCCGATTTATTGACGTGCACGCCGATATTGCGACATTTTCTTTAATC
>CAYYOS010000206.1:0-2596 GCA_964473355.1 uncultured Burkholderiales bacterium
TTTATTCGATCGCGCCAGCCCGGAGAACTTGCGCTATTCGGATGCGATATGTTCTAGCTTGCAGATCATCAATTTTTTACAAGATGTCCCTATAGATTACGCAAAAGGCCGAATCTATTTACCACAGGATGAATTGGCGCAGTATGGAATTAAAGAAGCAGATATTGCCGATGGCCTCGTTAACGCCGCTTGGCAGAAATTTTACCAATTCCAGCTGACACGCACGGCAAACCTTTTAGCGGCAGGCTCACCTTTGGGAAAAAACTTGCATGGTAGAATAGGCTTGGAAATACGTTTGATTATCGCGGCCGGAGAACTGATATTAAAAAAGCTAGGCTCGATACGGGGCGATATATTTACGCAGCGCCCTAAGCTTACTCGTTATGACACGCCTAGGCTCCTATTTCGCACACTAACAATGGTAACCTTCGGTGACTCCCCAACAATATTGTCAAAATAAAGCGGCCCAAAGCGGTTCCAGTTTTTATTATAGTTTTTTGTTCTTACCAGTAGAGAAGCGTCGCGCCATTACTGCGCTATATGCGTTTTGTCGCGAAGTGGACGATATCGCCGATGAATGCCATGACGCGACATTGGCCCAAACCAAACTTGCGTGGTGGCGCAACGAAATCGCGCAGACGTTTCAGGGACAACCGCATCATCCGGTTTCCCTAGAACTGGTCCCCGCGATTGCGGCATATCAACTAGAGCTGGGCGATTTTAATGCTGTGATAGATGGCATGGAAATGGATCTTAGGCAGCGCACTTACGAGGATTTTTCCGCGCTCCAAGTGTATTGCTATCGGGTCGCGGGGGTGGTGGGCAAAATGGCCGCCAAGATTTTTGGTTATCAAAACCCGGAAGTTGCGTGCTACGCGGAGGATTTAGGTACGGCATTGCAACTGACTAATATAATTCGCGATGTCGGGGAGGACGCTCGCCGCGGACGCATCTATATCCCGAAAGACGAACTCGATAGATATGAAGTAAGAGCAGGCGATATTCTTGCTGCTAAGAACACCAGCCACTTCGCCGACTTGATGACATATCAAATTGCGCGCGCAGAAAATTATTACACCAGCGCTTTTAAAAAATTGCCCGTGGCGGAGCGCAAAAATCAACGCACCGGTATTATTATGGCAGCTATTTATCGCACCTTGCTCGGCGAAATCGCCCGAGACCCTGCTCAAGTAATGCGCCAACGTGTCGGCTTAACACCGTTGCGTAAGTTGTGGATCGCCTGGAAAACCTGGGTGTTTGCTTGAATAACGATGCCCGTGTGGCCATTATCGGCGGCGGCTATGCAGGCTTGGCTGCTGCCGTGACCCTCGCCGAGAAGAACATTCCCGTGACTTTGTTTGAGTCCGCGGGGGAATGCGGGGGCCGCGCCCGACGCGTGACGATTCGTGGGATGGATCTGGATAATGGCCAGCATATTTTGTTAGGCGCTTACAAGGAGCTTCCCCGGCTAATGAAGTTAGTGGGTTGCCCCGCAGACGATTTACTGCGCATGCCCTTGACCCTTTCATTTCCTAAAAAATTTTTTTTTCGAGCGCGGTCATTTGCTTCGCCATGGAATGTCGCAATTGGCGTCGTGTTAGCGAAAGGCATTTCCCCGTGGGCGCGCATAAAAACCTTGATGTTTATGCGCCAATTGCGCCGCGACAATTTCCAATTAGCGGAGGATATCAGTGTCGCCCAGTGGCTAATACGCCATCGCCAACCGGAGTCGATGTGCACTTACCTGTGGTACCCCTTGTGTTATGCCGCACTAAATACGCCGCCTGACGCGGCCTCGGCGAAGACTTTTTTAAACGTGCTGGCGCAGAGCTTTAAGACGAGCGGTGATAGCGAGCTGCTATTATCGCGAGTTGATCTCACGCGCTTATTTCCCGAACGCGCCCTAGAATTCGTCCGCGAGCATCATGGTTGCATTCGAAGTTCCAGCACAGTTAAGTCGATCGCGGTAGAGAAGAATGTGTTTATTTTAGAGAGCGCAACGCCTGCTGAGTTTTTTAGTCACGTCATTTGCGCCGCTGCACCTTGGCAGGTGGCACGGCTCCTCAACTCGCTCCCGAGCTTGAACTCGCTTTGCAGGGAATTGGATGCGGTGCGTCACCAGCCTATTTATACGATTTATTTTCAATATCCAACTTTTGTATCCTTGCCTCAACCCATGATTGGCATGCAGGGTGGGTTAGCACAATGGCTCTTTGACCGCGGCGAGTTACAGCATCATGCGGGCCTACTGGCTGCGGTAATTAGCGCGGAAGGGCCACATCAAACTCTTTCCCATCCTCAACTAGGACAACGCATCCACGAAGAAATTCATGCTTTATTTGGTTTCCCTGACCCCTTATGGCATCAGGTCATTGCCGAAAAGCGTGCCACTTTTTCGTGCGAGATAAATTTTGGCGGACGTTCGGCACAGACACCCATCAAAAACTTATTTCTTGCGGGGGATTATCTTGAAGCAAACTGGCCCGCTACTTTAGAAACGGCGGCACGCAGTGGTGTCAGGAGCGCGCATTTGGTAATGGAAAGCATTCAGTGCTGAGCGCCGCGGCAGATTATCGTCCCGATGCCGCATGCCTCA
>CAYYOS010000207.1:0-2504 GCA_964473355.1 uncultured Burkholderiales bacterium
TGTTTTATTTCAGCATAGAAATAAATTGCCCGGGCAGCGTCCGTTTATGAAAATGGCGTTAGCTGCAAGTGTGCTGCTCGCTGTGGGCTATTTGTCACAACCTATTTGGGTACCGCAATTAAGTCCCGTCGACGCTCTATTTGCGCACGTCATGATAGAAGAACCCATGGAAAGGTTAACGCATCGCGTGGGCAGTCGGGCGGAATTGCAAGCATCGCTTGCCTCTGCTGGCTTGCAAGGCGTGGCCGCCCTGGGTGATATCAGTTATTTTGGAACCTGCCCGGTGCCGGGGGGCATGGGCTATCACATGAAGCTAAAAACTGCGATGGGTGAAGCGACGTTATTACTTATGCCGCAGGAGCCTTTAAGCGCAAAAATCGTTGCGAAGCGGTTCGGGATGCATGCCGTGCTTTCACCGGCAAAAAGCGGTGGTTATGCGCTCGTGGGTGGCTCGGCTAAAGAGATCGCCGCGATAGACGCAGCCATAGATCGCAGTCGAAGTAATGAGGTTTTAGCGACCAATATTTAGCGCATTTCCAAAGGATTGCTCTTGCTACGGCCGTACGTTGATCCCCCGAGTGGACCCGAGAAACGGAAATGCCGCCGGCTGCGTACTATTACCCTTCTTTAGGGCTATCAAACGTTGCTTCATGGATTCGATTTCTACCTGCTGGCTGGCGATGATTTCCTCGGCGAGCCGGCGCACCAGCGGATCTTGGCCATGAATTAAAACCAGGCGGGCCATTTCTACCGCGCCTTCATGGTGAGGAATCATCATCGCCATAAAATCAATATCGGGATTACCGGTCTCTCGTGCTCCGTGCATATCAACCATCATTTTATTCATGCCCTTTTCCATTTCGACATAAAATTTCGAAGTTGATGTTTGGGGAATTTTTGGTTTGGCAGGGTGCGATTTATCAGCCGCGCTGATCGAAGTGGCCCACAAAGCACTCGCTAACCAAATAAGGCACGCGGCCGTATGCTTGAGTAGCATGGTCAGGAAGTCTGACCTAAAAAGCCCGGGCGCACATAAACCAAGTTGATACTTTTTTTATTGCGTAACTCACCCGAGGGTAGTTTTAACGAACCTAAGGGGATTTGCGCAATAAATTTAGGCTCAAGGGGGTTGCTCACATCGAAGGCCGAGCACACCGTTTGCCCGGCGTTGGGGGTATTTGGCAATTCGTCTTGCTCATGGGCCACATAAAGTAAATTGTTGGCGGGATTGGTCCAAAGGCCATGCGCTTCCCGGCCGTAGGAAAAGAAGGTTTTAACTACTTGATATGAGCCACCCGATCCTTGGCGATCAATGATGCCGATCTGGCTGGAGGCCACGCCATTCGGGCCGCCATCGTCGACGCGCGCAAAACTGACATAAGCTACCCGCCCTCTATTGTTTTCGACGAATTCCAAATGGTTAGGCCGCGCACCTTTACCCAGCGGAACAACGCTTACGGTATTAAAGGGATCCTTCGTTTCGATAGCAGAGACTTGATCAGCGAGCTTATGTGATAGCCACAACTCTTTGCCATCCGGAGAGGTTTTCTCGAAAGGCGTGAAGCCAGGTTTATCTTGAACGCTGATATCGACCGTGGCAATTTTGCTCGGACGAGAAAATCCTTGCTTATCGACGTCCAGGCGGAACACATCCATTTTGGAAACTTTTTGGCTCACCACAAAGGCGAGTTGCCCTTTGTTAGAAAACCACACCTGCGCGGGACCTTCTAGAGTAAGCAAGGAATGCCTTAGCGAAACAATGTCGTTACCTCCAGCTTGCAAAATAGCTTTGTCCACATCCAAAATTGCAATACGGTTTTCGCCGCGCACGGTTACCCACAATTCTTTGCCATTACGGCTAAAGGTGGGTTCATGCGGTTCGCGTCCTATCAAAATGCCGCTGGAAATGCGCTCTTTATTCGTATTTGCGGCGAGCAGCGGATTAGGGACGTTACCAATAACTTTTTTTCCCACCGCGTCGATTAAATAGACATTGCTACTTCCTCGTCCGGTTGTCGCGAGTAATTTACCATCAGGAGATGGCACCGCACCATGGGCAGCGATGCAGCCATGGTACAAAGGTTTTAATATCATGGCCGCATGCGTGGGTGTTACTCCACCGGTGACCAATTGGAAAGGCGGTCGCGGATCCTCGTCAAAACTGGTTAGATTAATAACGGCGTCAACAGTGTTGGTAGCGGGATTAATGACGCTGATTGTGTTGGAATCTTCGTTAGTGATGAAAACGCGATCTTCGGCAGCGATGTCAGGTGCCGCTTGCCGTTGGGAATAGGCTTTGCCGGCGGGAAGGGTGCCGGCTAGGGCAACAACGGCTATTCCTTTAAGCAAATCTCGACGCGTTTCATTTACCATGAATATCTCCTAAAGATTAAACTGCTGATAAGCGGCTTCGGCAACGGCAAGTAATTGTTGGCGATCAACATCTCCGGTAAGCGCGTAACCCCAGTCACGGTCTATCCAATAAAAAGTGCTCACGTTATTTT
>CAYYOS010000208.1:0-2406 GCA_964473355.1 uncultured Burkholderiales bacterium
CGCCATTCTCCGGGATGCTATAGGAAGCGGAAGTAAAGGCGAGGGTGCCGGGGGGAGGGGGTGGAGCGGCAAATTCATAAGCGCCAATATCGTAATCCAAGCCTTGCGGGCGAAGGTCTGTCGCTAAATCAGTGCTGGGCGCATTAGTGCCATTGAGGCTTGCGCGTCCTGCATCGCGGGCGGGCGATGTGTTACTAAGATGATAATCGGATGCGCCTAAAAACAACGCCCCCGGCGTTGATAAAAACGAATTAGCGTCGTACCCGCCCGGCAGTTGTTGCCACTGAGTGAGCGAGATAATCGTGGCTTCATTATTAATTGAAAAACGATTTACCGCGATATTATTGTTGCTCATTAAACTGCTGTTGCCGACTGAAATGCTACCCGTGGCGCTGTTATCACTTATCAATATGTTGTTAAACAAGGTATGGCCGCCCAGGTCCTCGCTGAGTTTTACCGCCCAGCCGCCAGTCGCTGGCGTGTGGAAAGTGTTGTTGATGATACGTAGGTTTACCGGCCCTTGCGCACCGTCAATAGCGTAGGCTCGCAGGGCATGCCGGGCGTTGCTATAAAGAAGGTTATTCTGAACCAGGCTGCTTTGCACGCCGTCCATGTTTAAACCGTTTTGCGCGTTGTTAAAAATAATATTGTTTTCTATCGTCAGGCCGCTGATGATGCCGTCACCCCCCACAGAAAGATCGCCATTCATATGAATACCATTTGATTCGGATGGTGTACTTCCAGAAATAATGTTGCCACGCAATATGGTGTTGTCCGCTCCGCCATTCGCTAAATAAATACCGTGACTGCGCGCAACACCGGATATGCCGCTGCCGGTAATACGGTTACCTTCGACTAAAGAATCTGCTACCTGTGACAAATAAAAACCTTCGCGACCCGCATTCGTACAAGTATTATTTCTGATTACCAGCCCGCGCATGGGTTGAGTCGCAGTTGCCCCTCTCGCCGCAATGCAACGGTCGGAAATGTTCTGAATAGTTAAACCTTCGACCGTCACGTAACTCACATTTTGCAAACGCACCCCATCGTTGGTCGTGCCATTAGCATTGATTACCGCATTGCTGCCTAGCGCGCGAATAGTAATGGGCTGACTAGCGGTGCCCGAGACAGCAATTTGAAAGCCCGGATAGTTGCCATCATGAATTAGCAGCGTATCGCCCGGTAGCGCCGCATTTGCGGCGAGCTGAATGTTGGCGTATTCCTGCGTTGCGCCAGCGGTGTCGTCAACGCAACGTATGGTGGCCTGGCTGCAAGTTAAGGAAGCGGCAAACGTGGTTGCGCTTACGGGCCCACTTGCGCTGGACACATTTGTGGCGGTGTCGTATGCGCTTACCGCATAACTATAAGTGGTGGAAGCTGCAAGGCCGCTATCGCTATAGGCGGTGCTGGCCGTTGTCCCCACCGCTACGCCATTACGAAATACGCGATACCCGTTAACGCCCACATTATCCGTAGCGGCATTCCAATTGAGATTCACCTGGCTGGTGGATATAGCATTCGCGGCGAGACCCGTGGGCGTAGTTGGCGCCTGTATATCCGAGGTGCTCGCGCCACACACATCTGCAGGACATGCGTTGCCCAGGTACGCCCAAATGTATTGGCTAAGACTCGAGGCGCTGCAAAATCCCCGCGTTACACCCGCATCGCTACACATTTCCGATTGAATGCGCTGCTGATTGGGCCACGGCCACAAGTTTTCGTTAGTCACGGTATCGTAACCGGGCTCACCGAATAAAGTTTCGCTCGTCCCTATGCGCTTCACTAACTCCGCGCCCATTTGTATGCCGCCTGTGCCTGCGGTTTTTAAAGTGCTGGCGGTTTCAATGCGCGGCAGGTAGAGCAAACCACTAGCCAAAGGATTGATATTCGTTTCCCCGGCGCCGGCGCAATTGGCACCGTTCGCGTGACAATTGTTAAAACTGTGCGTAACCGTATTGGAACCACCAAAAGCGTTGCCGCTATTGCTATAGGCGATGCTGTTTGTTACATCTAAAGTTGAACCCGTTCCCCAATTTGCAAAAGCATGACCGTTGCTGCTTTCACCCACCGTGACGTTTTGCGCAAAAATGGTGTGCCCGGCAGCACTGCCACCGCCGATAGCCAGCCCGCCGCCGTTACCCCAGATCACGCTATGCTCGATCCTAGCGTTCTCGATGGGGCCGCCGTCGTCGTAGCCGATGCCGTAGCCCACGTTGTTAAGTGAGATGCTACCGATTAGCTTGGTGTTACGATGCGGGTTAGAAGACGAACCGTTTTTTACGTTATAGAAAGCTTTTTCCCAGTTGTTATAAACGAGGTTGCTGTCTATAACCATGCCATTTTGAATCTGGGTGTCGGAGGAATTGTAAATCGTTATCCCGGCCTCGGGATCCCCTTTGGTATCGC
>CAYYOS010000209.1:0-2387 GCA_964473355.1 uncultured Burkholderiales bacterium
ATTATCCTTAAAAGTTATAACAGTAGTTTCTCTAGGGGGGCGTGTCAAGCTTGCGGGAAGGGCGAAAAATCGATATGCTCCCGGTCTAAATACCCTTTGAAAAGGGCCTTTGTGCTATCGTGACACGCTAAAAAAATGCTTTGATGACAGCAAATCCGTCTTTAAGATTATCGTCGTAATATTTATGAACCGGCTTTCTGATTGAAGGGTACCCATGGGATTGAATAAAGCGTTGGAAATAGTCAGCCGAACTCATCCAGGGAAGGTGCGCAACTTTAATGAGGATAGCGTCGTGACCGACGCGAAAATGGGTTTAACGATTTTAGCCGATGGCATGGGCGGTTATCGCGCCGGTGACATAGCCAGCGAAATGGCCACAGGCATCATTCTTCAGGAATTAAGGCAAACTTGGCCTAGGCTAAGGACGAATGCCCTGGGACGTGCCAATGGATTTTCTCCGCAGTCCGACGCCATACGCCAAGCTGTCGATAAAGCAAACTTCACGATATACCGCTCGGCACACTCTGACCCAAAATACATGGGCATGGGGACCACCATTGCCCTGGCTTATTTTTACGAAAACAATGTGATTGTGGCACACAGCGGCGATTCCCGGATTTATCGCTTGCGCAACGGCCGGCTTAAGCAAATGACCCACGACCACTCAGTACTACAAGAACAGGTGGAAATGGGCATGATTTCCCAGGAGGATGCCAAGCACTCTCATAACCGAAATTTGGTAACCCGCGCTTTAGGGGTGGAATCGTCCCCGCACCTTGATTTACGTGAGGAGGGCACGTTACCCGGCGATATATATTTGCTGTGTTCTGATGGATTAAATGACGCTGTAGAAGATCGTAATATCGAGCTAGCGTTAACTGAGTTGCAGGCCAATTTACAATTAACCGCGGACATACTGGTACAAATGGCCAACGACAACGGCGGTCACGACAACATATCGGTGGTGTTGGTAAAAATTCTCAAACCTTTTAACAATAGTGCCGGCTGGTGGCGCCGCCTATTCGGAGCTTGGGCTTAGGAGGCCGTTATGGCAAAACTCATTGTGACGGTGGATGATTCGGTGCTGGGTTACTATTTTTTGGACAAAGAGCGTTTTGTTATAGGCCGTCAACCCCACAACGAACTACAGATTGATGAGCCCGGGGTGAGTAAAGAACACGCGACCATCGTTACCATTGGTAACGATCAAATTTTAGAAGACTTGGGGAGTACTAACGGTACCTCAGTAAATGGGGTTAGGGTGGGGCGCCATATTTTACAAAACGGCGACATTATCCAAATTCACAATTATCAATTGCGATACATCAATCAAAAAGCGGTACCGGATCGAGATTTCGATAAAACCATGATCTTGCAGGCGTTGAATAAAGCTGCGCCGATGGCGAATCATCCGCCACCCTTGCCGGAAAAAATCGTCACCCCGGATGCTCGCCCGCCGGTGTTTGAAATACCCGCTGCCGGTGTTAAGAGCTTAAAAGGTCAAAACGCGGGTAAGGTTGTGGCCCTAGATCAAGTGCTAAAAACGTTTGGTACGGCGCCCTCGGAATTAGCAGTAATTATGTGCCGCCCGCATGGCTACTATATCAGCCATGTGGTCGGAAAGACTTATCCGCGCATTAACGGAGTTTCTATTGGTACGGCACAACGCGAACTAAACGAAAATGATGTGATTGAGGTGGGGGGCGAAGAGCTCCAGTTTTTTTATAAATAAGCTTAAGCTTGCAGCACTTCGCCATTGACCCCCACGCTGGCGCTGTCCAATAAATACAAATAGGTTCGCATTAATTCGGCGGGTTGGCGTAAGGTCGCTTTGAGCTCCCCTGGGTGCGTCTTGCTGCGTTGGGGACTATGCACGGGGCCAGGGATTAAGGCATTAATGCGCACATGTGGAAATAAGGCCAACTCCTGCGCCCAAATTTTTACCAGCGCCTCCACGCCGGCTTTTGAAATGGCGTAGCCTCCCCATAATGCGGCGGGTTCATGACCGCTGGTTGCTGAAGTCATAACAATCGACGCCTGTGGCGCGGCTTTCAATAGCGGTAAACAAGCTTTGGTTAGGGCGAAGGGCGCGGCAAGATTCACTCGCAACACGCCCATCATACCGTCCAATGTTTGCAACTCCAAAGGCGTGATGGCTTCTAGGCGCGCTGCGTTATGTACCATGCCATCCAAGCGCCCCAATTGCTTTTTAATAGCATAGGCGTAGGCTTCAAAATCACGGGTGCTGGCGGTTTCTAAATCTAAGGGGAAAATAACCGGCGTTATTCCCGTGGTTTCCTCAATGTCGTCATATACCTTCTCTAGTTTTGCCACAGAGCGGCCATGCAACACGACCGTAGCGCCATGCAAGCTCAAAGACATAGCCA
>CAYYOS010000210.1:0-2376 GCA_964473355.1 uncultured Burkholderiales bacterium
ACCGTGGCCACCGCGACATGGGATTTTTTTAAACAACGCGGCCGCTTTTTTGTAAGCGGCGACAAACTCCACCTTTTCTATCATCACACCATTTTTCAAATCGGCGACAACGTGCCGTTCAAAGCGTTAATGCACAAAGAAGCCGGCATAAACTACAAACAAGAAGTCGCCGGCTTTTTATGGGAGGAGCTCAAAGCGCTGTGTTACACCCGCGGCGATCGCCTCAAGGAGTTTGGCTGGATATCGCTATTTCCAAGCGACGATGGACCGGTGCTTTATCTCAACCTAAAGGATCCGGCGAACCGCATTTTGCGCCTCACCTCAGGCAATGTTGATATCGCCGAAAACGGCACCAATGCGCATAACGTGCTCCTAGCCGAGTCTGGGCAGATGGAACCCTTCACCTATGATCCGGAGGCTAACATAGCGTCGGCAATGCGCGATATGAAACGCTTAATGTTTAGCTCTTTAGCTTGCGAACCGGCCCAGCGCTATTTACTTTTGGCTTGGGCACTATCTGCGTATTTGCTCCCATTAACCGCGTCGCGCGCCCTCATGAAGCTCGAAGGCGGATCCGGGTCCGGAAAAACCACTGCAGCTGAAACCCTATCGATCTTGCTTTACGGTAAAAGCATGGTCGGACGCTCTAGCACCGCATCTGATTACTCGATGGCCGCGACAGAGCCTATGATCATTAAAGACAATCTGGAAACAGACGATATCAACCGAAATGCCCTCAACTTTCTATTGCTGGCCGCCACCGGTGCCACCAATATCAAGCGCCAACAGGGCAGCGATTCCGGGGTGGTCACCGAAAAAATCAACTGCCTGGTGGCCATCACTGCCATCGAACCCCTATCAAAACCCGAGCTGATCAACCGGGCATTTATTATCGAATTTAGCAAGCGCTGGCAGCGGATTGATTTCGGTAAAGACGATAATTGCCGTTTGATCCTAAGCCGTCGTAGCGACATATTGAGTGCCTGGCTGCAGATACTCGCTGAAAAGGTATTGCCCAACCTAAGCCACCGTGGCAACGTGTTGGCATACATTCGTGAGCACCATAAAGACTACAGCAAAGACCGCGTCTCGGAGTTTACCGCCTTACTCGTTTTAATCGCTAAAGCGCTCCTGCCTTATATCCCATTAACCGACGAACTCAAGGCCGACGGGGGTAATCGAGCGCCTGAATACGTCCTACTCGACGCCTGGATTAAATATCAAAACGAACATAGCCGCCAAACCGAACAAGGAACCAATGCCGTGCTGCAGCTGTTGGACGGGCTGCGTCGGGTATTCCTTATTGATTTCAGCAAACGCGCTCAGCCGGCTGAAAATTCCGTATGGTGCGATTTAATGGGCGTCAACGTCGCCCGCGAGATACTGCGTGACGATGATCTCAAGCCGACGGGTTGCCAGGCCTATTCTTTTGAGGCCTCCACATCCGACGTGCTCGCCATTCTAAACCGTTACGGCCGCGAGTACGGGGTCAAAGTACCTTTCACCAATTCCAAACAGCTTGGCGTGCGCATCTCCAACGAAATGGCGACGCTAAAACTTGCCGGCTGGCGCATTACACCCGTCAAAGTCGTGCGCGGCAATAGGATCAGCAAGTGGGAATGGTCGGACGCCGAGAATCGACCCGAGTGAATTGCTAACCTGCGCCGAAGGCGCAAGCATTTAAGCGGCCAAAATCCTAACCTATATATAGATTCTCTAATACTTACAATTTATTAAATTATATTTAGAATTTAAATCTTTAAAAAAAATATCTATGAGTATCATGAATATAGCTAAAAGTGTTAATTTTTTCTCTAGCTCAAGCGCCGCAAGCACCCCCCTTTTTGCAAAAACACTGCACCCTTGCACCCTGGCCTGTTGATAACTTATGTATAACTTAATAAATATTTAATATATATAATATTTTTTTATGCACAGACTGTGGATAAGTAGGGTGCAAGTGAGGGTGCAAGAGGGTGCAAGTGGTGCAAGAAGGGTGCATGTTGAAAGTGGTCTAAAATCACTTGCACCCCAGTTAAGCTTTTGAATTTATATTATATTTATGGAAAGGTGCAAGTTAAGTGGTGCAAGTCAAAAAGTAACTTGCACCCCGCTAAGAACAAGCACTGGCGCGGATTACAGCCTGTAGGGTGCAAGGGTGCAAGTTAAAACAACATCGCCCCCTGACCGCCTTATTCTTTTATTAACTTAAAGAGAGTTGGATAAGAGATTGATTAATAAAGAAACAAACATCCAGACGCTTATCGATGGATTTATCGAGTTCAAATTGTGCAATCGCGGTCTTGCCGACCGCACTATGCAAGCCTACCGACTAACGCTTACCCGTCTCCTGGAATTTTTCACCGATCGCAGCCC
>CAYYOS010000211.1:0-2320 GCA_964473355.1 uncultured Burkholderiales bacterium
TCTTCTTCCAGTATCGTTTTGCCCAAATCAAAAATGGCGAGCGCCAGCGTTAAAAAAATGATAACGCCGAATGGCTTTAAATGAAACTTCTGCTTATCCGCGTGCACACCCAAGAGCTCCGCCATTTCCCTAGAGGCGGCATATAACAACACCGCCACCACGCTAAATAAACCCACCACGATCAAGCTATAAACTACTTTAAAAGCCGGTAAGAAGCGCCGCCGGGAAATGTCCCCCATTAGAAATTCCACAGCTTTTGCCAAGTCTATGTCGAGCACCACATAACCGTTCAACGTACCGTCTAGGCCATGCAGCTTAGTCGCCGCTGTGACGCAAAGCAGCCCATTGGCGCTAGACAGATAAGGTGGCGTTACAATGACAGCGTGGCTGTTTTTAGCCAACAGATAATAAGGGCGCTGGCTACGATTTTTGCCGATAACCTCACTACCTTTTAAGGCCTGCGTGGAGCTCGAAATGTTTTCACTGGTTTGCACGCCTTGCGGGTCCAAGGTGTAAACCAAGTCCGCAAAAGGATAGTGTTGCACAACACAATGTAGCGCCTTACGCAACGCGTCTTCGTTACCCAACAGCTTGAGCTCCGCGATGCCCGTTAATATCGAGGCCAATATTTCGTTTAGTGATTCGCGGTGCAAATGATAGCGCTCGATAACGCTGATATAACTCATGCTACCCATAGTTCCGCTGGTTTAGTTAGGGTAGGTAGATACAGGCAAGATCAATGCCAAGTACAGCAGGGGCGTACAGACAAGAAAAGCGGCGGGGTTAGTCAGGTTAGAGAGAGGTTTTTCCTAGGCCAGTGCACCATTTAAGCCGCGCTGACTGAGGTGGCGCACTAAATACGGGCTACAATTTCACTTGCAACCAGCTAGGCGCCGCCGCCAGAATAATGGCACAGAGGGCTTTAATCCAATCGTCACGTTCGTTTAAGGCGGGAATATAGTGGAAAGCCGACCCGCCGGCCTCCAAAAAAATTGCCCTGCCCTCGATTTCGATTTCTTCCAAAGTTTCTAGGCAATCGCTAACAAAACCTGGGCAAATGACATCCACGCGCTTGATACCAGATTTTCCGTAGCTGGCTAAGGTACCGGCAGTCGCCGGTTCCAGCCAGCGTGCGCGGCCAAAGCGCGATTGAAAGCTAAGCTCGTATTGCTCGGGTTTTAGGCCGAGTTCTAACGCCAAAGCGCTCGCCGTGGCTTGACATTGTTTTTGGTAGGGGTCGCCCTTATCCACAGTGCGCTTTGGCACGCCGTGGAAGCTAATTAAGAGTTTGTCCGGGCGGCCATGATGCTTCCAGTAATCAATTACGCTTTGCGCCAAAGCGGCGATATACATAGGATGCTGATAGTAATCCTTTATGAAATGCATAGCCGGTAGATTGCGAACGCCCGCTAACCCAGCGGCGACGGCATCAAAGACGGCACCGGTGCTGCTAGCGGCATATTGCGGATAAAGTGGGCAGACGATTATGCGTTCGCAACCGACCTCGAGCATTTCTTTGAGGGTAGCAGCAATGCCTGGATTGCCGTAGCGCATAGCATAAGCAACCAGTAGTGGCGCTTTGCAGCGCTCCCCCAAAAACCCTTTTAACAGCTTAACCTGACGTGAGGTATGGACCTTAAGTGGCGAGCCTTCTGGCGTCCAGATTTGCGCATATTTTTTCGCCGACTTGGCGGCGCGCAAAGGCAAGATAAGGCCATATAGAATTGGTAGCCAAATGAGGCGGGGAATCTCGATCACCCGCGGGTCGCTTAAAAATTCTTTAAGATAGCGGCGAACAGCACCGGGGTTGGGCGCCTCCGGCGTGCCTAAGTTTACTAACAAGACACCGGTTTTTTCGAGGGGACTACTAATGATAAGACAGGGCGCTACTTAATAATTTTGCAGTGATATCGACGATGGGAATCACGCGGTCGTAGGCCATACGAGTGGGCCCAATAACACCCACCGTACCGACCACTTCGCCATCTACCTCATAGGGCGCGGTGACCATACTGCATGCGTCCACGGGCATGCGACCCGATTCGCCCCCTAAAAATATTTGCACACCTTGCGCTTGCTGGCTCACGCTGAGCAATTGAATAAAGGTGGTCTTTTGCTCAAACGCATCGAACAGCGTTCTTAAGTTGACGATGTTAAAAGACAAGTCCGGCACATGCAGCAGGTTATGCTGGCCAGAAATCACAAAATCTTCCGGTTCCGGCTGCAAAGCAGAACTACTTGCTTCTAGCGCCGCGTCCATGAGTTTAGTCATGTCGGATTGAATTTGCTTTAATTCCTGTTGCATCTTACGGCGCACTTC
>CAYYOS010000212.1:0-2288 GCA_964473355.1 uncultured Burkholderiales bacterium
CAGGTCCGGTCCCGCGGCAGCGGTTCGACGACAGGAAGCGTGTAAATTTTTTCTGTAGCACAGGGGTGACGCGACTGCCTATTTCGCGCATCGTTTTTTTGTTAGCTTCAAGTGCCGCCTGGGAGAAGACCGGTATCCGGCCGCTGCGCTCATACACACACTGCTTAAAGTCGACATCAGTCGAGCTCCTGGCTGCAACGGCCATTAAAGGAAGTCCGTCATTGAGGCGGCGCATGAAGGGATTTTGCGTGGGCTGGGCCCAAGCGATTTGCGGCATGCACTTCCACAGAGTAAGGAAAGCGGCCGCCTCGTCTTGCCAACTTGGGTAAGGACCAAATAAATCGATGCGGCCAAAAAATGATTTGGCGTCCTTAGTCTCCTGTGCCGTAGCATATTCTTTGGGAAACCACTTAGCTATTTTGCCAACGATATCCGAAGGTTTTTCAAATGTGAGCAGCGTTCCTTGTCCCGCAAAGATGAGTCCGTTCTCCCGAATAATCGTGGGTTGCGACAGCAACTCCGGCATCGCATACAGACGTTTAATACGGTCTGGTGTAGCCTCACGCACATTAAAGCTTTCTACATGATCCTCGTTCGTCTTGACCATGGCCTGAATTTCCTGAATCACTGCTTGAAACTCTGAAGGAGTTAGCGGCGCAAACGGGGCGTCCGCTTGGGCTAGACTAGGAAATACGGAAAAAAGTGCAATGAGTGCACTAAGGTAGATCGTTTGCGGGGAAAGATGAGCGGCTATTTTTGTCTTCTATGCATGGCGATTTCAGCTAGCCTACAACAACAGTGACGAGCTAATCAAGCGATTAAAAACGCCCCGTTGGGCTGTTCTCAATGATGATGACCGTGTTCGCCATGCACATGTCCGTGTTGCAACTCTTCGGGGGTAGCCGGACGCACACCCATCACCGTACAGGCAAAGCGCAAGTTCTGACCCGCTAAAGGGTGGTTACCATCCACCACTACTTCGTCGTCCGTGACGCTGGTGACGGTATAAATGATCGTATCGTCGGAGCCCTCACTGCCGCCCTCAAACTGCATGCCGCTGTTGATATTCCCCTCGGGAAAGGAACCACGTGGTTCGTGCCGCACGAGGTCTTCGTCATATTCGCCGAATGCCTCATCTGCTTCTAAGGTAATGTCGATACTGTCGCCTTCCTTTTTTCCATGCAGCGCCTCTTCGACTGCCGGAAAAATTCCATCGTAACCACCGTGCAGATAGGTGATGGCTTTTTCGCTTTGCTCTAGCACCGCTCCCTCTTCGTTGGATAGTTTATAGGTAAGTGAGACGACCGTATCTTTTTTAATTTCCATAACTCGCTTTCTCTAAGTTTAAAAGGCTTTAACTAAATTCATAATTTCCAGTGCATGCCCTTTGGGGTTAACGCCATATAGGGCGTGGCGCAAAATACCCGCTTGGTCAATCAAAAAAGTGGAGCGCACTATTCCCATTTTTTTCTGCCCATCCTTTTCTTTTTCTTGCCAAACCCCATACGTTTCGCAGACCTCTCCTTCCGTATCCGCCAGTAATTGTATCGTTAGGCCGTGCTTATCCCGAAAAGAGGCGTGGCTCAAACAGTCGTCTTTGCTGATTCCAACCACTTCAGTGTTAAGACGCGTGAATTCATCTGCTAGTTCGGTAAAATCAATGGCCTGTTTGGTGCACCCGGGGGTATCATTTTTAGGATAAAAGTAAAGCACCACGTTTTTGCCCTTGAAGTCTGAGAGCTTTACCATCTGCATATCGGCGTCAGGCAGTACAAACGGGGGCGCGGGCGAACCAACTTCTGGCATACGTTCTTTCATAAATATGATTGCTTATTTTAGCTGAGTTATTTCATGCTATGTTTTTAATTCAAGTAATTTTGCATGAAAACTTTTTTTCAATTCGTTGTCATTTCCGGTGATATGAAACCTGACTAACCTTTCGTCACCGGCGCTTGCGCCCGGCATTTTTCCCTCGTTTGGTTCATACAATAGCGCGTTGAGTGCACCGCAGGATTATCGTCAAAGGCGTCAAACTGCGGCCGGCAAGAATTACCAGTTGGCGCAGTACACGAAATGGCGACGCTGAACGTAGAGCCGGGGGAACTATTGCAGGCCCATCTATTCTAAAAGTTAATTATGAGCCTTTTCTTTAGAGTTTTGTTTGGCGGATTGTTGTTGGCAGCGTTGGCTGGATGCGCGACGTTTGTGCCGCGCGTGCCACCACCTACGTTAAGCGAAATCGTGCAGATGAGCGCCGCGAAGGTCCCGCCGGAAGTGATTATTCAGCG
>CAYYOS010000213.1:0-2282 GCA_964473355.1 uncultured Burkholderiales bacterium
GCAACATTTGGTTAATCACCCCGACTTTTTAAAAGTGGGGCTTTAGGGTAGCCGCAGCAAGCGCTTACCTAATAGATACGGAGGCAATATGCAATTTAACTTACCAAAGATACCTAAGCTACCTAAAATTAAACTGGGCCTGGGTGATCGCCTGAAGCGCAACACCACCAGCAGTTCTCCACCCACGACCTTAATTATGCAAGGCTTGCGTAAAGCCGCCGGTAAAGAACCGGGACGATTACCGCTTATTGGCAATTTGCCTGCCGAAAAACAATATTTAGTTTCTATCGTCATGTTAGGCGTGTTTGCGGTTCTGTCGATCGCGGCCTTGTCGTACAACACTGTACGCCTAGGTTATAACGTTCGGTATGGTGAACTTTCCGGCGAGATGCAGATGCTTTCTCAGCGTATAGCTAAAGGCGCGCAGCAAGCGGTACTGGGTAACCCTGTTGCGTTCAACCAGTTAAAAAATGGTAAATCACGATTTGATAAAAACATTCAAGCCTTAATCAATGGAGAGCCAGGTTTACCGGCCTCACAGGATAAAATTCAACCTTCGCTAAAAGAACTCAACCAGAAATGGCAAATCACGCGCAAAGACATCGACGCGATTTTGTCTCAGGAAAAAAATCTAATCGAACTAAACCGAAGCGTTGCTGCAATTAACGCCAACAACATTCAACTATTAGAATTATCCGAGCAAGTGGTCGCGTTGATGACCCAATCGGGCGCACCCTTGCGCGAAATTTCCATTGCCACCCAACAAGTTATGTTAACCCAACGGATGGCGAAAAACGCCAATAACCTCTTGTCCGGTGACTTAATTGATCCTGAAGTAGCGTTCTTATTGGGTAAGGACACCAATACCTTCCGCGACGTATTGTCGGGCCTGATAGCGGGTAGCGAAGACTTGCGCTTAACGGCTGTACAAGATAACGATACCAAGGAAAAACTCGCCGAACTAAATACTAGTTTCAAAGACTTCGAAGCCAACGTCGCCAACATTTTGCAGAATATGCAGGCTCTGGTTGCCGCAAAGCAAGCGGGTAGCGCTATTTTTAGAAGCAGTGACGGGTTATTAAGCAGCAGCGAACAACTTGGTGCATTGTATGAAAAAGAAGGCTCAACCACCATTTATGTGGTCCTAGCCGCTTTGTTTGGATTGTTGTCCCTTGCGAGCTTAATCTTGCTGGGTTTGGTTAACTTGAACGAAACCAAGCGCCGCGCACTGGTTAGTGAGCAAGAAAACAAACGCAATCAGGAAGCCATTTTACGGTTGTTAAACGAAATGGGTAACTTAGCTGAAGGTGACTTGACCGTTCGCGCTAAGGTTACTGAGGACATTACCGGGGCAATCGCCGATTCCATTAATTACACGATTGACGAATTACGGTCCTTAGTAACTGAGATTAATAAAGCCACTGACCAAGTGGCAAAGGCTTCAAAACAAGCACAAACCATTTCCAGCGAGTTACTGGAGGCCGCCCAAAAGCAATCGCAAGAAATTCAGGAAACCAGTAGCCAGGTGTTGAACATGGAGCAATCCATTAATGCCGTATCTGCCAATGCAGCCGAGTCCGCTAAGGTGGCGCAAATGTCTTTGGCTGCCGCTGCAAAAGGTACCGCGGCCGTGCAGAACTCGATTACTGGCATGAACGAAATTCGCGAGCAAATCCAAGAGACAGCGAAACGGATTAAGCGCTTGGGTGAAAGTTCGCAAGAGATTAGTGAAATCGTGGAGCTGATCTCAGACATTACCGAGCAGACCAATATTTTGGCGTTGAACGCGGCGATTCAAGCGGCGTCAGCCGGGGAAGCCGGACGCGGATTCACGGTGGTGGCGGAGGAGGTGCAGCGTCTAGCGGAACGTTCGGGTGACGCAACCAAACAAATTGCCGCAATTGTTAAAAGCATTCAGACCGATACTCACGACGCCGTAGCGGCGATGGAACAAAGCACTCAGGGTGTGGTGGAAGGCGCTAAGCTTTCCGACGCTGCGGGTCAGGCACTAACCGAGATCGGACAAGTTTCGCAGAATCTTGCGGCACTGATTGACACCATTTCGCATGCTACGAAAGAGCAAGCTGAGTTGGCAGGAAAAGTATCACGCAATATGCAGGACATTCAAAACATTACCACGCAAACCACGGAGGGCACACGCCAGACCGCCGTCTCCATTGGTCAGCTAAGTAACCTCGCGACGGATCTCCGCGGATCAGTTGCGGGCTTTAAACTTCTATAAGGATTTATTCCTAAAGGCTGGGTGATTCTATGAGTGCAAC
>CAYYOS010000214.1:0-2248 GCA_964473355.1 uncultured Burkholderiales bacterium
GTGACGCAAAATTTAAATGCGCTAATGGGAACGGGAGACGCCGAGCTCGACTCCGCGGCAATTTATAAAATCGTCGAAAAAGCATCAGCGTGATTGAGCGCATTGTATTCCTGGATCGCGCGTCTGTTGACGCGACCCTACGCATACCAAAGTTCGAGCATGAATGGCAGGACTATGCGGAAACCGCGCCTGAGGCAGTCTTAGCGCGCCTTGCGGGGGCGACGATTGCGATTTCAAACAAAGTGGTGTTGCGGGAAGAGATACTGCAGCAATTACCGGAACTAAAAATGATCGCGGCTGCGGCGACCGGCACGGACAACATCGATCTTGCCTATTGCCGGGAACATAATATTCGCGTCTGCAATATTCGCAACTATGCTGTCCACGCTGTACCCGAGCACGTCTTTATGATGGTGTTAGCTTTGCGCCGCAATCTACTTGCTTATCGCGAGGATATTAAGAATGGCCGCTGGCAACAGTCGAATAAGTTCTGCCTATTTACTCATCCCATACGCGATTTATTTGGCAGCACTTTAGGCATTATGGGATTTGGCGGATTAGGTAAATCAGTTAAAAAGCTAGCAGAGGCCTTCGGCATGCGGGTGCTGGTTGCCGAACATAAGCATGTGGCGGTTAGCCGCCCTGGATATGTGGCGTTTGACAAGGTACTGCAAGAAGCGGATGTACTCACCTTGCATACCCCTTTAACGGACGCGACTCGTCACATGATAGGTGAGCGGGAGCTTAAGATGATGCAGCCACACGCGTTGCTTATTAATACGGCGCGCGGCGGATTGGTCGATGAGGCCGCACTACTCATCGCCCTCAAAAATAATGTTATCGCGGGGGCGGGGTTTGATGTTTTAAGCAAAGAGCCGCCCGTGGAAGGTCATCCGTTGTTGGAATTGAATTTACCGAATTTTATTATGACGCCACATGTAGCTTGGGCGAGCGCGGGCGCGATGCAAATACTCGCGGATCAGTTAATCGATAACATTGAGGCATTCCAGCGGGGGAGTCCGCAGAATGTGGTGGCTTAGTCTCGACTTTATGTACGTCATATCGGACGCTTAGGGAAAGTTAGGACGCATAATCATGACCACATTTACTGCCAGTCAAGCTCGTATCAATCTTTATCGTCTTTTGGATGAAGCTAGCTTAGCCCATCAGCCCATTCTTATTACCGGAAAGCGGCATAACGCAGTATTGGTCTCAGAAGAAGATTGGCGGGCAATTCAAGAGACGCTCTACCTTTTGTCGATTCCGGGTATGCGGGAATCGGTTAAGAAAGGCATGACCACACCCATTAAAGATTGTGCGGAGGACCTTAACTGGTAACTTGGCGCCTTGTTTCACCAAGCAAGCGCAAAAAAACGCTAAAAAACTTAAAGCCGCCAACTTGAAAGAGAAGGGGGAGCAACTGCTTGTTATCCTGGGTAAGAATCCTTTTCAAAACCCACCTGCATATGAGAAACTCGTGGGCGACTTAGAGGGTACCTACTCCAGGCGCATCAATATTCAACATCGCTGGTGTACCAAGTGCTGACTAAGGAGCGAACTGTAAAAATTTTACGCATGTGGTCGCACTACGAATGAAGCAGCCTAGTTTATTATCCGCGCCCCTAAATTTTTTCTATTAAAGCGTAGGCCGAGTGGTTATGGATAGATTCAAAATTTTCCGATTCGACAATATAACTATCAATCCTCGCATCTGCGTTTAAGCTGGCCGCAACATCGCGCACCATGTCTTCAACGAATTTTGGGTTGTTATAGGCGCGCTCCGTCACGTGCTTTTCATCCGGGCGTTTTAACAAACCATAGAGTTCGCAGGACGCCTGATCCTCCACGAGTCGCACTAGCTCCTCAATCCATACAAAGGCATTAGTCCGAGCGGTTACCGTGACATGAGAGCGTTGGTTGTGCGCCCCGTAGTCGGATATTTTTTTGGAGCACGGGCACAAGCTTGTCACAGGAACCACTACTTTCATGGTCTGGAGAAACTTACCGTCTTTAATATCGCCTATGAAGGTAACGTCGTAATCCAATAGGCTTTCCACCCCGCTGATGGGCGCCGCCTTATTGATGAAATACGGAAAGTTCATTTCAATATGACCAGCCTCAGCCTCTAACCGTACTACCATTTCACGCAGCATGGTCTCAAATGATTCGACGGAAATTTCGCGCTCATAGCTATTTAATATTTCCACAAAGCGCGACATATGCGTGCCTTTAAAGTGGTGCGGCAATT
>CAYYOS010000215.1:0-2245 GCA_964473355.1 uncultured Burkholderiales bacterium
GCCAGCCAGCTTGAAAAACGCACACTTGGGTGTGCCCAACTGCCGTTTCTAGGATAATAATCGAAGTATAAAGGACCGCAATGGGACAATTAAACGTAGCGCAATTTGCAAGTGAACTGGGCCTGCCTGCTTCGCTATTGCTCGAGCAATTGCGTGCGGCTGGCGTAAATAAAGCCGAGAGTGGTGATAAATTGTCCGAGCAGGATAAAACCCAGCTGCTCGAATATTTACGCCGTACTCATGGCGCCAAAGAAGCAAAGAATAAAATTACGGTAACGCGCAAACAAACGACCGAAATCAAAAAAGCGGATAGCACCGGTAAAGCGCGTACCATTCAAGTGGAAGTTCGCAAAAAACGCGTGCTGGTTAAGCGCGACGCAACCGAAGAAGTCCCAGCCAAATCCGTCGTTGCCACCACACCTCAACCCATGCCGGTAGATGACGCGCAACAAGCAAAGCGCCAAGATGAGGCGCGTAAGCAAGCCGAGTTAACGGCCCGCCAGACCGCTGAGATTCAGGACAAGCAAAAGAAAGCGAGTCGCAAAAAAGAAGCGGAACAGGTCACACCGCCAGTTGTGGAGGCCGTAGCCACGCCTGAGGCTGCAGTGCCCCCGCCGGTCACCGCCGCGGCAGCCGAAGCAAAAGCCGCGCCTTCTGCGGGAACATTGCATAAACCGACATTAAAGCCTGACGAAAAAACTGCCAAAGCGGAAAAAAAGAACGCGAAAAAACAGAAGGCCGCTTGGACTGAAGAGACCCACAAAAAACGCGCGATGCGTTTAAGAGGTGATACGGGGGGTGCTGCGTGGCGTGATCGCAAAGGTCCGCGCGTAAAATCAACGGAAGACCAAGCTCATGCGTTCGCCATGCCCACCGAGCCCGTGGTCCATGAAGTGCTTGTGCCCGAAACGATAACGGTAGGTGCGCTCGCGCAAAAAATGACGGTTAAAGCCGCTGAAGTGATAAAGACCCTGATGAAAATGGGAACGATGGTCACGATTAATCAAGTTCTCGATCAGGAAACGGCGCTGATTGTGGTTGAAGAGATGGGGCATATTGGTAAAGCGGCCCGCCTGGATGACCCAGAAACCTTCCTCGAAGAAACCGGCGCAGGTCCGGAGGCGACGCTGGAACCTCGCGCGCCCGTGGTCACCGTGATGGGTCACGTGGATCATGGTAAAACATCCTTGCTCGATCATATCCGCGCGACACGCGTCGCCAGCGGCGAGGCGGGCGGAATTACTCAGCATATCGGCGCTTATCATGTCGAGACGCCACGCGGTATGGTTACTTTTTTGGATACGCCGGGCCATGAGGCATTTACTGCGATGCGTGCACGTGGGGCTAAAGCTACGGATGTTGTGATTCTAGTGGTGGCCGCCGACGACGGGGTCATGCCGCAAACCATTGAGGCCATACATCACGCTAAAGCCGCCAAAGTCCCTATGGTGGTTGCTGTAAATAAAATCGATAAACCAGAGGCCAATCCAGAGCGTATCAAACAAGAACTCGTTACCCATGAAGTGGTCCCCGAGGATTGGGGTGGCGATACCATGTTTGTTGAGGTGTCGGCTAAAACCGGTGTAGGGATTGATAAGTTATTGGAAAGCGTATTGCTACAAGCGGAGGTTCTAGAACTTCACGCGCCGCGCAATGTTCCGGCCAAAGGACTAGTGATCGAGGCGCGCCTGGATAAGGGTCGTGGCCCCGTCGCTACGATACTCGTGCAAAGCGGCACCTTAAAACGCGGCGACATGCTCCTGGCGGGCGCGGTCTTTGGCCGGGTTCGGGCTATGTTAGATGAAGGTGGGCATCCTGTTGACGAAGCGGGCCCATCTATTCCGGTAGAAATTCAAGGCTTATCGGACGTGCCCATGGCGGGCGAAGAAACCATTGTGTTAAACGATGAGCGAAAAGCTCGCGAGATTGCATTGTTCAGGCAAGGTAAATTCCGCGATGTAAAGCTCGCTAAGCAGCACGCGGCTAAGCTGGAAAACATCTTTGACAACATGGCTGAAGGCGAAGTAAAAACTTTAGGTCTGATTATCAAGGCTGATGTGCAAGGGTCGTATGAAGCGCTTGCTCATTCCTTGCATAAACTCTCTACGAATGAGGTGCGAGTAAACGTCGTGCACAGCGGCGTCGGCGCAATTACTGAATCCGATATTAACCTAGCCTTAGCCTCGCGAGCCGTGGTTATCGGGTTTAATACGCGCGCCGACGTAACGGCAAGAAAACTAATGCA
>CAYYOS010000216.1:0-2174 GCA_964473355.1 uncultured Burkholderiales bacterium
AGTAGGGCGGGAAACGCATATCTATTGGGGCATTATGCTTTTAGCCATCATTGCTTATGGTCCGCAATTGTTCACCTTGGATTTTTGGATTAATAAGCGCCGCACGACTAACTTCCCCGTTGGAGAAGTGCTGCAACGTCAATGAAAAAAGCCGAGCCGCTGGCAAAGGGATATAGCATTCGGGTTAATTAAGCTAGAATGCTTAGCTAGTTCATATTAAATAAAATGAATGAGGATATTACTCGTAGTTTTGTTTTTTTATGCTGGGCTGGCGCAGTGCGCTCCCCCTTTATCCATATCTACACTGGAATTTAAAGGTAAGACGGAAGGACTGGATGAAGTCCGGCCAGGGCAAATAAAAATGCCCTGGATAGTTGCCCGCGATAAAAACGTAGCGACTAAAATTAACGATCGCCTATTTATCGGGCAATTTGGCGTGCTGTCACCAAAGCTAACGCGGAAGTATTTTAGTGCTGAAGACGGGATTGCTATCGCGGGCTTGGCAAGTCAGGATTTCTCAATCTCACGCAATGATGATCGAGTTTTAACAGTCGCGTTTGAAAATGAAGGCTGTGGCGCCTATTGCGAGAACTATCGTGTATTTTATAGTTTTGATGTCAAGACGGGTGACGCGTTGGCCGCAGAAGAATTGTTTACTTCAGCGGGTTTCATCAATCTACGAAAACAGTTACATCATGGCCGTCAATCCGCGTATCGAAAAGCAGTGGCGTCGCTCCGCAACGAGCTTAAGTCAGCGCAAAAACAACGCCAGGCAAGTAGCCGAGAATCGCTAAACGATCTGCAAGAGCGTATTGAACTCAATCGCAGCTGCTCCGGTGAGGGCGTTCACACCGATCGCACGCCACGCGCCCCCGAGATTGTTGCGGGGTTCGGGTATGACAAATTCGAATTGGCCGCTACGGAGTTCCGCTTAACTCGGGAGCGATGCAGTAACCACGGCATGCGGGCGCTCGATGAGGTGGGGGACTATACTTTGACACTTTCCTACGCGGCGCTTAGGCCACATTTAACGAGCTACGGCAAAGCACTGCTGCTAAATGAGGGTTCCGCACAGACGCAAGTCGGTGTCTATGGTCAGATATTGCGCGGTAATATTGGCGACCAAAGAATTACGATGTTGCTAGCTAAGCATGCGGATAATTCCGTTACCGGGACTTATTTTTATGATAAATACCGTAGGCCGATCGAAGTAAATGGCAAGGAGAATGGCGATCAACTTGAGTTAACTGAAACGGTTGCGGAATCTTCTGAAGACAGACCAGCCATGCGCTTAGTTATAACGAGCAACCGCCTGACTGGGATCTGGAACAGAAAAAACGAATTGAACGTTAATCTAACGCGCTAAAGGCTTACCAATCCTTATGCAACTGAACAATGTTACTCGAAGAGGTTTTTCCTTCGCTTTGTCCGCGTGTTTATTCGTTGCATTTAGTGCGAATAATCCGAGCCACGCCCAATCATTTTACGGCCCCACAGATGAGCCAATTATTTTCTTTCCTGGCCCGCTTATGCCGTTGCCGCCTGAAAACAAGAGTGCCTCAAAGGTGGCAACGACCAGCGAGGCGGGCTGGGTAGTGGGGGGCGAACCCGTGCCGGCAGGCGGAGGATGGTGGGCGCTGATCTGTAAGCAAGCCTGCGCTTTGCATCCGACGCGCTTGAAAATTAAACTTACTAAATCGATTATAAGGGGAGCATCGGTACCAAGCCAGGCACTGCAATGGTCGCCATTACCTTACGGATTAAATCGCATCACGACTACTGTTGAGCAACCCGATTCCAGTACACCCCCAACGACTGAAAAAGTAGCTACTAGCCACTCATCGACAGCACCGACACTTATCGGCCTATTTAAGGCGATTGACGCGTCCAAAGGTCGCTATTTTAAATCCGGCCCGATAAAAACTTGGCTGCATGACGGCATGGAGGCCTATCCTTTGCCCGATCGAACTGAAACGATGGAGATCAAAATTCCGCTAGGGGAGGGCAACTTTGCTATCTTGGTACCGCGCACGCGTGCGGGTGATCAGATTGACGCGCTTGAACTGCGCGCGTACGGAAAGCGCCAGTCTTTAGCAGGCTATGATAACGCCACCCCCGAAGATATTCTGCAGGGCCCGGAAGTACTGAGTTGGGCAGGTGATCTCGACGGCGAT
>CAYYOS010000217.1:0-2137 GCA_964473355.1 uncultured Burkholderiales bacterium
TGCAAATTATTGAAAGCCTAGGAATGAAGGCCTTAGAAATTCCTACACATCCCCGGGAAGGTATGTCGATTGATGCTATGGAGTTAGCGACGCGTAAGCGCGGCGTCAAAGCTTGCGTAATAACCAATGTGAGTAACCCCTTGGGTAGTCTAATGCCCGAGGAAAATAAACTAAGACTGGTGGCGCTGCTCACTGAGCGAAATATTCCATTGATCGAGGATGATGTCTTTGGTGATTTGCATTATGGTGATATCGGGCCGCGTCGTGCTAAAGCGTTCGACAAAACAGGGATGGTATTGTTGTGCTCGTCATTTACTAAAACACTGGCGCCTGGATTTCCGATAGGCTGGGTGGCGCCGGGAAAATTTAAACCCCAGGTGGAAATGCTGAAATTTATTAATAGCGTCGCAACCACCGATATTTTGCAGCTAACGCTCGCGGAGTTTCTGGCCAACGGGGGTTACGATCATCATTTACGCTCTTTGCGCCGGACCTTTGCCAGGCAAGTCCAATTAACTACCGATGCCATCGCAGAATTTTTCCCCGCGGGCACCAAGGTCACGCGGCCCACGGGCGGATTTGTGCTCTGGGTTGAGTTCCCAGCGCGCGTGAACGCATTACTGCTACAGCGCCAGTGTGCGAAAGAAAATATCGGCATAGCGCCGGGCCCAATGTTTACGGCATCTAAAAGCCGGTATCGTAATTGCATACGATTAAGTTGCGGCTATCCATGGTCTAGCAAAATCGAGCGTTCGCTGATGAGGATCGGCGAACTCGCTAATGCGAAAGAACACGGCGGCACAGGGCGAAGCTAGTTTAAGAGCGGGTTTACTGGGAACGCATAATTTACAGTAAACTAATGCTCCGTTATGAGTGAAATAATAGAAAGCTCAACAGTACCGCCTCCCAGCTTCCAGCGATTTGAGGTTGCGGCCTGGATTATTGCCGCATTAGCATTGTATTTTGTACTGCACGCCCATTTACTGCCGGCCTTGCTGGCGGGGTTGCTGGTCCATGAATTAGTTGGGGCGGTTTCACATCGCCGGCCGCTCAATCGCTTGCATGGTTCCAGAGCAAAGCTAATTGTGGTTGCTTTGCTTGCCACAGCGATTGTGTCGTTATTGGTTCTAGGTATTATGGGCGCGCTCTCATTTTTTAACTCGGAAGAGGGCAGCCTGTCCGTCTTACTGACCAAGCTTGCCGAAATATTAGATAGCTCCAAGGCCATGCTGCCTTTGTATATCCAAAACTATATTCCAGAAAACGCAGAAACGCTGCGGCAAGACATCGTCTTGTGGTTGCGTGAGCATGCCGTTGAGCTCCAACGTATGGGTAAACAGGCGGGCGTGATGGCGACGCATATCTTGGTGGGTCTAATATTGGGGGGATTAATAGCGCTCCGAGAAGTCCAGACAGGGCATGCGATGGGACCGCTGACTACCGCGCTAGCTGAGCGGGCGGCGCGTTTTGCGGCCTCCTTCCGGCGGGTGGTGTTTGCCCAATTCAGAATCGCCCTAATCAATGCCATTTTTACGGGGATTTACCTCGGGGTAGCGCTGCCCTTACTCGGGATTGATTTGCCCTTCCTGAAGACTTTAATTGCGCTGACTTTTATTCTGGGCCTCATTCCGGTTGCGGGGAATTTGATTTCTAACACCATTATTACCATTGTCAGCTTAAGCGTTTCCCTAAAAATTGCGCTTATTTCCTTGGCTTATCTAATAATTATCCACAAATTAGAATATTTTCTTAATGCGCGGATTGTGGGTACGCAAATAAAAGCCCGTGCCTGGGAAATTCTACTGGCCATGCTGGTGATGGAGTCGGCGTTTGGCATAGCGGGCGTGGTCGCCGCGCCCATCTATTACGCCTATCTAAAAAATGAGCTCAGCGCTAAAGCGTTGATCTAAGGCACAATGTACAAATATGTTTAAAAAAGAAGCGCTTATCATGGTAGTGCTATTTGCGGTTCTTTGGTTCTTGGTCTATTGCTTGGGCTATTTGGCGGAGCTGTCCTAAATTTTTTGGGCAAATAAGCGCTAAAAACGTCTATATAAATTGCCCATGATTAAATTCGCAAAAACAGGTAAAATAGTCGTCTTTTTTGAGATTTGGAGAGCCCCATGTCTGTGACTGT
>CAYYOS010000218.1:0-2081 GCA_964473355.1 uncultured Burkholderiales bacterium
ATGAGATTGCTTGTGCCAAAAACGCTTTGACCTCGCGTCTCTATCGCGTTAGAAAGATTCCCTACTTGGAGCTTAAGCTGTTCAATTAGAAGTTGGTTGGTGGAAAGTTTTTGTGCCATTTTTTTCTCCTCAAATTAATCTGGCTTCAACTATAGCGGACGACGCAAAGCGATTGATCATCCGATAGCCGGCCTTTAATATTTCCCAATACATAAGCAATCATTTGGGGGTGGTGGTTTAAAAGGCCTGGAAAAGTGCTGCTGTCCCAACCGCGACGGATTCCATCGCTGCAGGTAATCATGGTGGCCGTTTTTTTATATGGGGCGCGTAGAGGTGCAGAGTTTATATGTTCGTGGCCCAACACACCTGGCGCGAAAGCAAAATTCTGCAACTGATTCTCGCTGTACAAGTGGGCGCTCATATCGCCGACACCGATAATTTCCACACAATTTTGTGTGCAATTTATCTCGCTTAGTATAGCCACTGCACCGCGCGTTGCCGCCAAGTGCCTATCCAAGGTGCCCATAATGTCACTAGGCGTCTGTGCATAGTTCATATATTTTCCCAAATCATTGGTGGTTGCTTGGGCATGCTCGCCATGACCTAAGCCATCAAGATGCAACCAACGCAATCCGTTTTCCCTCTGCTGAATATAAATTCGGTCACCGTTATAACGGTCGTCCGAGAAAGCCCGACAATACAATCCGACTGCCAGCGATGAAAGTTTGGCTTGCGCCGCACCGAGATTAAATCTCGCCCAAATGGCTGTGCCATGCCAATCCGAAGTCCGAGAGGTCGAGCTTGTAAAGATGCCTGACTCATCCGGAACGCGCAATATTGCCCCCAATCCTTTCCCTAAAGTACTGGCTGTTGAATAACCGTCCTCCTGTGCCCGAGACAAGTTTTCAATACCGGCTCCAAAATCTAATGCAAACACATCCAAACTTTGGGGCTGCTGCCAAATTTGAATTTGGCCGTGGCTGGCTGCATATTTGATCTGGTTACTTACCATCTCGGCGGCAACCAACGCCATACTTTGGCGCTTAGCCGTGCTAAACCCTAGGCGCGTAGCGATGGCGGCCAGCCGGGAGCGTAACAAAATTCCCGCGCTTTCATCCTTTATGGGGTGGTTGAACAAAAGACGGCATGCCTGCAGGCTATCGACGACATTCGCACTAGCAATTTCAGTGCTATTCATTCGCGCCTGGTTTAAAAAACTCCCAACTTATTTGCCCCGATACAACCTTATCTATGGCAACCTGCCCTCTACCGGCATTTTTTGCTTGGTAGAGGGCATCATCGGCGCGGCGAATAAATTGCTCTAAATCCCCTACCGCGGGCTCCGCCGGAGAAATGGTGGCTATACCGATACTCACCTTATTATCCATGGCAGCGAGCACCTGGAGCGCGCGCTTGCATGCGATATCCCGTCCCGCGAAAATTAGCATGGCGAATTCGTCGCCCCCAAAACGAAACGTGAGGTCCACATCCCGACGTATTGCAGCCAGCATACTCGTTGCCATCTTTTTTAAATACTCATCACCATATTGATGCCCATGCTCGTCATTAATTTGTTTAAAGTAATCGAGATCCATAATGAGCAGGGACAGGCTTTCCGTAGTTTGTCTGACTGTGCGCCGATACGCTTCATTGAGCCGTTCGTCGTACGCGCGCCGATTAAGCAGGCCTGTTAAGGCGTCGGTTTCTCCGCGTTGTATAGAATCCTGCAATGCCACTTTGCGCTCTTCCAATGACCGATGAAGGTTTTGTAAATCTTCCTCCATGTGCGCCTGAGTCTCGTCAAAATAACGCGTCATTTCCGCATTACGGCTCAGCAATATTGCGGGGTCCATGGTCTCCGTGGAACGTTGCAAATATAGCCGCAGATTTCCAACTTCCTCTGAGGAGGGCTGCGCGGGCAAAGTGACAACAAGCTGCCGCTGCGATTCCCCCCAAACCACGGTTAAGGCTGAGCCTTCACACAACAAGGTTACCTCAAGCGGGAACCCCGTTCCGGCCCCAGCTAAGCGCAGTTTATCCAGGAGGTTTAAACTCGGTACCGTGGCTTTAAATGCGTTACC
>CAYYOS010000219.1:0-2061 GCA_964473355.1 uncultured Burkholderiales bacterium
TGTTGCAACACATCCGTGAAGAGGCCCACATGGGGACGCATTATCGGCGCTCATCCTTTTCGATTAGGCCGTCGCGAAGGCGGACGACACGCTTAGCGTAGGCGGCGATCTCCTCTTCGTGAGTGACCATAACGATGGTTTTTCCCGAACTGTGCAGCCGAGCGAATATACGCATGATGTCATGCGCAGAGGTCGAATCCAGGGCACCCGTGGGCTCGTCCGCGATGATTAAATCGGGTTTATTAACTAGCGCTCGCGCGATCGCCACCCGTTGCTGTTGGCCTCCGGAGAGTTGCGCCGGAGAGTGCCGCGCGCGATCGCCCAGACCAAGTTCCACCAACGCGGCCATGGCGATTTGCTTGCGTGTTTCACCGCGCACACCCGCATAAACCATGGGCAGTTCGACGTTTCTTAAGGCACTAATGCGGGGGATTAAATTAAAAAGCTGGAATACAAAACCGATTTTTTGATTACGCATGTGCGCCAGCTCATCTTCGCTGGCGTGCTCTATGGCATTATTTCCAAAGCGGTAGCATCCGGCATCGATGTAATCTAGACAGCCGATGATATTGAGCAGGGTGGATTTGCCGGATCCCGAAGGCCCCATGATGGCCACAAATTCGCCCGCGGCAATGTCCAGTGATATACCTTTTAGCACTGCTAGCGTTAACTCTCCCAATGAATAAGATTTATTAACGCTATTAAGGCTTATCATCACTAGACTTGAGGGGCGTTACGGCATCGCCGTCCTTGAGTTTTTTGCCCTCGGCTACCGCCACTTCTTGACCGGGGCGTACCCCTTTCACAATTTCCGTATGGGTTAAATCTTCGATTCCGGGCGTCACCGCTTGTAAATGCACGCGGCCTTGCTCGACGATTGCCAATTGCGTTTCTTTTTCAGTATGAATCAGCGCCTCGAAGGGCACCTTAATGGCGTTAGCTCGGTAAGCCGTGCGAATTTTTGCATCCACTTGTTGACCCATGCGTAAACGTGGCGCGTTGTCGCCAAAACTCGTATAGACCCCGACATTATTAGCAGTGCCTTCCTTACGTATTGCCGGATCTATGCGGCGCACTTCTTCTATCCATGTTTTGCCAGGAAAAGCCGTACTGGATAATTCAACTTGTTGACCCACGGTAATACCCGCCGCATCCGCTTCATCAACTAAAATCTCAATCTCCCGGGTAGCGGGATCAACCAAAGTAAAGAGCGGCGTGCCGGTCGTGGCCCATTGCCCAGGTTTGGCGGTGGCCACGGTAATCATGCCGGAAAAAGGCGCGCTTATTATTAGGTCGTTACGCTGAATAGACATACTGCGCAATTCTGCGGCCGCTTTATGTTCGCGTTCACGCGCGGATTTTAATTGCGTGGCGGCTTCATCCACGGTGACCGGCGCAACGCCACCTACCTGCAATACCTTACGCAGTCCTTCGAGGTTGCGCGCGGCGTGCGCCACTTCGGCGCGGGTTTGGTTGAGTAGCGCCTGGCTACTGCTGATGCGCGCCGCTGCGTCGGCGGCATCCAGCTCCGCCAATAGTTCGCCTTTGGCGACCGTTGCCCCTTCCTGTACATGTACATTCAAAATCTGCCCGGCAGCCTTAGCGCTTACCGGCGTTTCGCGCTTGCTTACGACTTTACCGGCAGCTTTTACAAATGCATATAAAGGTCCTTGCTCTACTTTTATGATCGTTACTGGGTGAGCCTGGTCATCCTTACTTACCAGCCAAACCGAGCCGGCGATTAGGGCCAGAATCATAATGATGCTAATAGCGAGCGATTTGCGCATAATCGGGAAGGTAATCTACGAACGAAGCATTATACTAAAGTGGGTCTAATATAAGTATTGCGATTGGCACCGCTAAAATATAGATTGACTTAGGTTTAGCTTAAGCACAGAATGGCCAAGCAAGTATCAAAAGGTAGTGCATTTCGTAAGCTGTTATCGTTCATTTAGTCGGTACTCCATTCGTTATATCCCTATCTTGATTCTCGTATCCATTGGGTGATAGCCCAATACTTTAAATTTTTTTTAGGAATATTCAAATGGCACAAGGTACTGT
>CAYYOS010000220.1:0-2029 GCA_964473355.1 uncultured Burkholderiales bacterium
TCGATCTGCTATTTACCATGTTCATTTCCCATCAGTTTATCAAAGCTCACCGGGATATCCACCACTTGCCCCTGTGTTAAAGCCCACTCTATCACATTGTTTTCGGCTACCAGCGTCTCAACTTCCTGCAAATGTTTCGGGTCAGAGTAATACCAGCTAATTACCTCTTGAGGGCGCTCGTATCCGACCGCATACTCCTCTATTAGTTTACGCACCTCCGCTGCCTTGGGTTGCAGGTCATGACTACGTACTAATTCGGTGAGAATTAAACCCCAGCTTACGCGGCTGCGTGCCATCGCTTCCAGGTCCGCGGCGGGCGCTGCCGCAGCGTCATCGGCTTGGGCACGCATAAAGCGTTGTTCGGCCTCCACCAGCGCACTTGGCAATTCTAAGGGGGTTTTCTCTAGTAAGACCTGAACGACGGCTTCTTTGACCTGCGCTTGCACGCGCTTTTTCACTTCCCGCTGCAAATTTTCCTTAATTTCTTTGCGCATAGTCTCTAAGGAACCATCCTCCACGCCTAAATCCTTAGCAAAGCTCTCATCGACACTGGGCAGTATCGGCGCGGAAACTGTTTTAATGGTCACATGAAACTTCGCGCTTTTTCCGGCGAGATTAATGTCCGATGCGTCTGTGGGAAAATTGAGCTCAAAGTCTTTGCTGTCCCCCGCTTTTAAGCCTATCAGTTGAGGCTCGAAGCCCGGCAGAGTTTTACCTTCACCCACAATGATTTCGGTATCCTTGGCTTCGCGCGACGCAGATTCATCCCCGGATACGACAGCACGGTAATCAAAAACGATTTTATCGCCGTTTTTTATTGCTGATTCCACCGTTTCGTAGCGCGCCCGTTGTTTGCGTAAAACTTCAATGGTGCTGGAGATTTCTTCGTCCCCCACGGTCACCATGGGGCGCTCAAATTTGACATCGGCAAGGCTGCCTACTTTCACTTCGGGGTACACTTCAAAGGTCGCGGAAAACTCGAAGGCCTGGGCACTCTCGGGCGACGTCTTTGCTTCTATCTTGGGTTGCCCGGCGACACGCAAATTTTGCTCCTTCACAGCCGCTGAAAAACTTTTCTGAAGGTTATCGCCCAATACCTCTTGGCGCACTTGCTGGCCAAACTGCTGCGCGACAATTTTAAAGGGCACTTTGCCGGGGCGAAAGCCATGCAACTTCACCGTGCGCGCTAACTTTTGTAAGCGCGTGTCGACTTCTGCCTCCACCTGTTGTACCGGGATAGCAAGATTAATCCTTTTTTCTAGGGGGCTCAGTGTTTCTAAATTTGCCATTAAAACCTATTCCTTCATCTATAAATGGTGCGAAAGGGGGGACTCGAACCCCCACACCTTACGGCGCTGGAACCTAAATCCAGTGCGTCTACCAATTCCGCCACTTTCGCTTTTCCAACTTTAGGCATACTCTTTCAGCCGCCCGCTTTTGGATGTTGCGAGGCGCAATTTAGCCAGTCTTACATGCTATAGTGTAATCGATGTTCCCCTCCCCTGTCAGCTTGCATCTGAAGACGGCGCCTAGCCAGCCCTCGGCCTCAGGGTAGTCAGCTTTCATTGCGTAACGCGTTATGCCGGTTGATCATTACGAAAACTTTCCGGTTGCTTCTTGGGCGCTCCCTCGGCATTTGCGCGAGCCCATTCAGATCATCTATCAGTTTGCGCGTAACGCGGATGATTTTGCCGACGAAGGTAATCTAAGCCCCGAAACACGGCTGGCATTGTTAAGTCAATATCAGGCCGAATTGTCCCGGATTGCTGCCGGGCAAATTGCAGAGCTGCCTTTATTTAAGTCTTTATCGCGCGTTATCCGACAATACGCCTTGCCGCTTCATTATTTTTCGGATTTGTTGGCCGCGTTTACGTCAGATGTCAGCAAACATCGCTACCAAGATTTTAATGAGCTAATGGGTTATTGCCGCCTATCCGCAGACCCGGTAGGCCGGTTGTTATTGCATTTATTCGATCGTGCCAGCCCAGAGAATTTGCGCTACTCGGATGCGATATGCTCAAGCTTGCAG
>CAYYOS010000221.1:0-2004 GCA_964473355.1 uncultured Burkholderiales bacterium
GGTGGCATACCCTGGTATACTTCAAACACCTTTAGACATGGCCATTTCGGCCGCCCCTCGTCCTAAATGCCCAACACCGCATCTTATCATTTTACGACGCCCTTTGGGTGGCAAAAGACCGCGATACAAGCAACGAGTTTTTTGCTGTTGATGCTGTTTTGTTTTTTGCTGGCAAAATGGACGTGGTATTTTATGACCCCCGCCTCAGTTTCAACGAAGTCTGCAGCCGCTCTCTCAAATGATAGTGGCGCGGTAGTGGCGCAAATTGTTGCCGCAAAAATATTCGGCGAGACGGCAACGGATCCCGCAGCGCCCGCCGCTACCAGCCTGAATATGCGCTTGGTGGGCGTTTTTGCCGCGCGGGGAAATCTACCCGCGTTCGCGATTGTGAATGACGGCACATCCAACCAGGCGGTTCGAGTGGATGCGGAGATCAGCCCGGGCATCACGCTAGTTGAAGTTCACCCTCGCCACATCGTCTTCCGCCGTAATGGCGTTTTAGAACGTCTGGCGTTTGAAGACAAGCCCGATCTGCTGGTTGCTGCGCCCGCTAATAGTTTTAAGCTCAACGTCCAAAAAGACGGAGCCGGACGCTATAGCTTCTCCCGCAACGAATTAAATGGGGCGCTGCAAGATCCCCGGCAATTGGCCAACCTGGGCCAGGCCGTACCTAATCCGGCGGGCGGAATGATATTGCAATCCGTTCCCCCGGAAAGCTTTGCTGCTAAACTGGGTCTTCAAACGGGGGACGTCGTGCTTAAAGTTAACGATACTTTGGTCAGTAACCAGTTTGATCTGGCTGCTTTATACCAAAAGTTTGGTAGTGCAAAAGAAATCAAATTTGAAGGTCTGCGGGAAGGCCGGCCGCTCAACCTCACTTACGTTGTGCAACAATAACAAAGTTTGCTCAATATGGAGTCCGTCATTAGTGCTAAACGCGTCGTTCCCGCGAAAGCGGGAATCCATGAGTTTTTCTGGGTCCCTGCCTACGCGGGGGCGACAGAAAAATGGATTACTCAGGCTTTCCTTAAACTTTGCCTGGCCTTTTGCCTGTTCACAATATGCGCTGCCGCTAGTGCGCAAACTAGTGACGAGAAAATCACCCTAAATTTTGTCAACGCCGACATTGAATCAGTGGTGAAAGCGGTGGGCCAAATTACCGGCAAAAATTTTATTATCGACCCCAGGGTCAAGGGCACGGTTAATATCATTTCCTCCAAGCCGGTTTCCCGCGAATTGGTTTATCAAATTTTGCTCTCGGCTCTTCGTTTGCAAGGCTTTGCGGCCATTGAATCTCAGGGTGTGGTAAAAATAATTCCGGAGGCCGACGCCAAGCAAAATTTTAGCCCCACCGTCGGGCGCAACGCGCGAATTTCCGGCGACAAAATTATTACCCAGATTTATCCCTTGCAATATGAATCCGCCGCGCAAATTCTCCCCGTGCTGCGGCCGCTCATCACGCCTAACAATACCATCGCAGCTTACCCGAATAACAACACGTTGGTGATTACGGACTATGCGGATAATGTGAAGCGCATTGTGCAGATTATTGAAGCAATTGATTTGCCCAATAATAGTGAAATCACGGCGATTAAGTTGCGCCATGCTTCGGCCTTAGATTTAGCGCAAATTTTGACTCGGCTTATCCCCGAAGGCGCCCAGGCGGCTACCCAGCCCGCCGGTGCTGTGCCAGGGTCTCGCTTGTTTGTGGCGGCGGATACGCGCACCAATAGTTTACTGGTGCGCTCCGATAGCCCCGCTTTAACCACCCGCGTGCGCAGCCTCGTAGCCAGCCTTGACGTTCCCGGCGCCGGATCCAGTGGAATCCAGGTTGTGTATTTGCGCAATGCCGACGCCACAAAAATTGCGGAAATTCTGCGGGCCATTTTGTCCGGCGAGGTAAAAAATCTGGGTAGCATCACGCCGCTTCAGCCCTCACCTGGCGCCCCGGCGATCCCCTTGGCCGTCCCCGTCGCTGCGTCATCCTCCGGCGGAGGGGGTTTT
>CAYYOS010000222.1:0-1960 GCA_964473355.1 uncultured Burkholderiales bacterium
CGACCAGCCTAAGGTATTGCAGCGCTTAGCCGGACAAAGTTTGTTGGCGCATGTCTTAAATACTGCTCGCAAGCTGCGCCCAGAAAAAATATGTGTGGTGTATGGTTTCGGCGGCCAAGCCGTACCCGATGCCGTTGCGGATAGCGACATCACTTGGGTGAAGCAAGAGCCGCAATTGGGTACGGGCCATGCGCTTTTGCAGGCGCTGCCGATGCTGGACACCGACGCCCAAGTGCTGGTGTTGTACGGGGATGTCCCGCTTACTAGCGAGCGGACTTTGATGGGCTTGGTGCAGCGCGCCGGTGACCGAGGCTTCGCGCTATTAACGATTAAATTACCTGATCCCACCGGCTACGGACGCATTGTCCGCGGTCCGGACAAAAAAGTGACGGCTATTGTGGAGCACAAAGACGCCACCGAAGTAGAGCGGCGTATAACCGAGGTAAATACCGGCATGATGGTCGTGCCTTGTGCCCAGCTCGCGGGTTGGTTAAAGTTGCTCGATAACGGTAATAGCCAAAAAGAATATTATTTAACCGACATCATAGCCATGGCGGTTTCCCAGGGCGTGCTCTTAAAAACCACCGAGCCCGCGCATGCCTGGGAAGTGCTGGGGGTGAATAGTAAAGCGCAACTTTCCGAATTAGAAAGGCTGTATCAATCGCGCTATGCGACGCAATTACTGGAGCAAGGCGTGACCTTGCGCGACCCAGCGCGAATCGATGTGCGCGGGGAACTATACTGCGGCCGGGATGTGGAAATCGACGTGAATTGCATTTTTGCGGGGCGCGTCGAATTGGGTGATCGCGTCAGAGTAGAGGCTAATTGTTTTTTAGAAAATGTAAGCATCGCCGCGGACACACACATCGCGCCTTTTTGCCACCTGGTGGAAGCAAAGATAGGCGGCCATTGCAGAATTGGCCCTTATGCTAGAATCCGCCCTGGAACGGAGCTTAGAGACGCCGTACATATCGGAAATTTTGTCGAGGTAAAAAATAGTTCGGTGGATGCATCCAGCAAAATAAATCACTTAAGTTATGTGGGCGACACCACGATAGGTAAACACGTGAACATTGGCGCAGGTACGATTACCTGTAATTATGATGGCGCAAATAAATTCCGCACCGTTATCGAAGATGATGTATTTATTGGATCGGATACACAGTTAATTGCACCCGTCACCGTTAGCAAAGGGGCCACCATCGGCGCGGGCTCTACCATCACACACGACGCGCCCGCGGGTGAGTTAACACTGGCGCGATCTAAACAAGTATCGATAAGCGGATGGCAGCGTCCGCAGAAAAAACCAAAATGATGGAGTCTTTATGTGTGGCATAGTTGGCGCCATTGCTCAGCGCAATGTAGTGCCCATCTTAATTGAGGGCTTAAAACGTTTGGAGTATCGCGGCTATGATTCCGCCGGTATTGCTATTGTTAGCGACGGCATTCAGCGCATGCGTACCACCGGACGAGTAGTGGAGCTTGAGGCCGGAATCCGCCGTGAACATGGACCTAAAGGAAACCTGGGTGTGGCGCACACCCGCTGGGCTACCCACGGCGCGCCTACCGAGCAAAACGCGCATCCTCATGTCAGTGGCGACATCGCAGTGGTTCATAACGGTATTATTGAAAACTACGAAGAACTGCGCCGTTTATTAACCAGCAAAGGATATTTGTTTCAATCCGAAACCGATACCGAAGTGATAGCCCATCTTATACAAGACGAGCGACTCGAGGCGAAAACCCTGCTAGCCGCGACGCAGCGCGCAGTGGAAAAGTTAAAGGGCGCTTACGCGATCGGAGTAGTCAGCAATGCCGAACCCGACTTACTAATTTGCGCGCGCAAGGGCAGCCCTTTATTGATAGGTATAGGTATCGAAGAAAACTTTATTGCCTCGGATGCTTCCGCGCTGCTGCCCGTCACACAAAAAATGTTGTATTTAGAAGAAGGCGATGTCGC
>CAYYOS010000223.1:0-1926 GCA_964473355.1 uncultured Burkholderiales bacterium
GGGATCGAAGTGAAAAAAGCTACGCAGGGTTGACGTGTTGAAAAACGTTTGTCCGGCGGAGATAGTCAATAATCTTCCCCGCCGACTGCTCCAAACTCTCTTTATCCGTGTCGATAACGACCTCAGGCTGCCCGGGCGGCTCATAAGGCGAGGAAATCCCAGTAAACTCTTGAACCTTCCCCGCACGCGCCCGCGCATACAAGCCTTTTTTGTCGCGTTGCTCGCAAACTTCCAAAGGGCAGCGGCAATAGATTTCGACAAAATCTCCCTCGGCAAATTGTGTGCGCAATTTGTCTCGATCAGCACGAAATGGCGATATGAAAGCTGCTAGCGCGATGACGCCGGTTTCTACGAACAACTTGGTCATCTCTCCAATGCGGCGAACGTTTTCCGCGCGATCTGCTTCAGAAAAACCTAAATCTGCACATAGGCCATGACGGACATTATCCCCATCGAACACAAAAGTTCGGCAGGTCATTTCATGCAGGCGCTCTTCGACCGCATGCGCCAGCGTCGATTTGCCCGAACCGGAAAGACCCGTAAACCACAATACTAAACTTTTATGACCGTTAAGGCGCTCGCGCTGCGCTCGAGTGACGCCAGGGTGGTTCCAGACAACATTGGTCATTACTTTTGGCGCGCCGACACTCATTTAGATTACCTGCTTCTTTGCGTGACTAACATTTTGGCGTACTTGGGGCAGGAAGGCTAGTACAGCTAACCCGGGGGCAGGCAAATCGGACGAAACCGCGAGGTTAAGGTAAGCTAATTTTACGAGTCCATTTTGCGGCGAAAGCCGCGAGTTCTTTGGGGGTGTAAAAATGCCTTGCGTATTTTGTGGCGTACATCTGCTCCACATAAGCGGGAGAGGCCAATTCGTTTTTAAATCGCCGATACAAGCTCCCGGCACTCAGGGCTTCTCCCGCATTATCATTGCGTAAATTAAAATGCGGCAGTCCCAAAAATTCGCCGATAGCTTGTGAGGCGCACTGCGTAAGGTCTTCTAAGCGTAAAACCAGAAGCCGAGCTTTTTCGGAAGAATAAATTTTGTAACCCTGTTCTCGCGGGAACGGTGTGGCATACACATCAATATTAAATATGGGCTTTAACTGTTCATCAAACCATCTAGCCGGGGTCGTGTGAAATGCGCGGGGGACGGCAAAGTCTGCCTGTAAATATTGCGCTAGTAACGCGTCGTCTTGCATCCGCTGCTGCCAATCGGGGATAAATTCCGGTAAGGCGTAAAAATAAGTGGACAGATTCCGGGCTACCGGATCGCGCACCAGGCTAATCAAATTGCAAGGGGTAATGGCTTCGTCCACAAGTTTTCGGCGGATTTCTTTAGCGTCTCGCAAATCCTTTATGAGGAGAGTAGGGTCAGCATGGTCTTTTCTAGCGATAGCCTCCAGCCCATCAAAGTCGTTTTGCCAATGCGTGTGATATATAGCAATGGGAATAGACAATGTTTCGTATGCATCTTTAACTGAGTCCCGAACAGAACAAGATCCAACCCGCCCCATTTGAAAAACAAAAATTGGCTCCCGCCTGACTTCGGATTTAAAGTGATCTACGAGCGGTTCTGTCCGCGATTGCGCGACTTCCCCTGATGCCGGGGAAAAGTGGGCATGTGGTCCGCGCGTAGATTTGCTTCTGAAAAAAGTCGCGAGCGCCTTTTGTATTAGTTCACAGAAATTGCGAAGTAAAGGCGTCTGGCAACCGAGCATCACGCTTTCAATCGGCCTTGGGCTGCTTTATTCGCACGTCGCTTTCCAGCTGAGACATTCTCTCCGACATCATTTTATTCTGCGTCTGTAGGTCGCTGATTAGTCCTTGCTGCTCCTTCACCACCTTCGTCAACACCGCCACAATATCCATAGGACTTAATCCCTTCCTATCTTTAGTGGCCACTAACTCCGGTACGTCTTC
>CAYYOS010000224.1:0-1924 GCA_964473355.1 uncultured Burkholderiales bacterium
AACGCTGCGTGGGCCCATACTCAAACTCGAAACCACCGCCGGTGAAGGGCTTATCTATAGCCAAGTTCCATGCGACCTGCCAAGAGCGAATACGCTGCATCGCCGAGCGATCTTCTTCGAATGTTTGAATTGTTTCCGCGCGCTTATAAAGCGATTCCGGGACCAAATCTTTTGCGAAGTAGGCGAGTGGCAGTAACAAAATAATCACCCACCCTTTTTGTTTGGATTTCAAAAATAGCAGCGGCGTAATCGCTGCCAATCCTATTAAGGCGCCTCGTGAGTAGGTAAAAATAATGGAGATGAATGTGAGCGCCGATGTCAGGTACAAAAATTTTCTTAGCCAAGGCCGGGCTTCCTCGCGCGCCAAAAAAATTAGCAGAGGCAGGGCCATGATCATTCCCGCACCCAAAAATGTATTTTCGCCAATAAACGTCGCCGAGGGGCCTTCAACACGATGGATCCCGCCAGAAGTCAGGGTAAAGATACCGCCCTTAAAACCATAAAAACCGATGCTTAAGGCAATCACGAGCAGTAACCAATGGACGCGCTCGCGCGTGTAGATAAATTTAGTCGTAATAAACACCATCAGCAAGATCTTCGCGACTTTATCCCACTGCTCCCAGGCCTCGACTGGCGCCCAAGCAAAAAACGTAGTGATCGTAAAATATACAAAAAGAATAGCGACTAAGGCGAGCTGTAAGTTCCACGGGATGGGTTTGCGGTCTTTAGTAAATAGAACACCGACCAGTGTTGCCACCCCCACCATGAGCGCGATGGGCATCGAATAGGCTATGCCCCACGTCAGTTTGTGGGGATTCATAATGCCCACCCAGGTCCAGAGCAGCACCCCTATCCACGGGCGGGCAAAAGCTACCGGTAGCGCAGCCAAAATTAAGGTGATTAAGGCAATATCCCGCATTAAAAGACACCGGAAAAAAGGAGAGCTAATTTTAGCATAGCCCGATGACGTTAGCGTAGCGGGCTCAGTCGGGCAAAAATCGCTGCCAACTCGCCCGCCAGTAATTGGCGGCTATATTTATGCAAACTCACCATCTTTGCCGATTTTTGCGCTAAACTTCCGCGCCCCCAGAGCTGATAGGCGTCGACCAATACGGCACGTAAGTCACCAAGATTTTGGGGATTTACCACCCAACCCCCCTGGGTTTCCGCGATAATTTGTTGCGTAGCGCCATTGGGCACCAACGCCAATACCGGCAAACCCGAGCGTAGGTATTCGTATAACTTAGCAGGCACCAGCGCATCGGTATCGGCGGAGGACTGCAGCAACAACAATACGTCTGCCTGGGATTGTACGATTAACGAATCGGCATAGGGTAAGCGTGGCAGAAATTCCACGACGTCTTGCATATTAAGCCGAGACAAGTACGCCGCAATTTCCGGCGACGCCGCAAATCCACCCGGACCAATAAATCGGAAAACAATATCACCCTTGCGAAGCTCGCCCGCATCGATTGCCCTCTGATAGGCGTCCCACAGTGGCCGTGGATCGCGAAATCCCGCATTGATAGAACCTGCGTGAGTAATCACCAGCGCGCGGCCTGGCGGGTGCGCGGCCAAGGGCAGCGCGGAAAAATCGGCCTCATCATAGCCATTGGTGATGGTACTAAATTTGTGCGGTTCCATAGTGGGATAGCGGGCCAAGAGCGTCAGCCGTAGCGCATCGGTAGTGCTTAGGATATGCGCCGCCGCATGCACCACGGCGCGCTCCAGGTGGCGGGCTGCCCAATGCACGATAGCGGGCGTGCCCCCTTCTGGCGGTTCTTCATACCAGGGGTCACGAAAATCCGCGACCCAGGGAATGCCGGATTGCCGCGCCAACCGACGCGCGATGAGGTGACTGGTAGCATGCGGGCTGGTGGAATAGATAATCTGCGGCGGGTCTTCTTTAATCACTTTATCACCC
>CAYYOS010000225.1:0-1881 GCA_964473355.1 uncultured Burkholderiales bacterium
GGTCGACCTGTTATTGAAAGAGCAGAAAAGGATGGTTAATCGGGGTCTGTCCCTAGTTCTCCCCCTAGTTCTCCCTCCTAGTTCTCCGCTAGTTCTCCGCCTAGTTCTCCATAGTTCTCCACTAGTTCTCCAGAAGAAGCGGGGGTTTTCACCTCTTAAGGTCTTAACGCACGCTTCATTACTCCCGCTAAAATAAATAAGGTAGATGCGCCCTGCTGGGCTGCAAGCAACTCACTTGCGGGCGGCGTGATAAATGCCAGTGCTTCTTTGCAGTAAACTCCAATTGATTTTATCGCCATAGACCCACGCCCCGCTTAGCTCCCCTTGACCAAATATGCTAGAACCGTTACTGTTCAATGTTCTTGAATAATTTACATTTTAGGGAAGTTATGGAATTAAGCGGGGCTGAAATTGCGGTCCGGTGCTTGCACGAAGAAGGGGTGGAATACGTATTTGGGTACCCGGGCGGCGCGGTACTTTTTATTTACGACGAAATATTCAAGCAAACCAAATTCAAGCACGTTCTGGTCCGCCATGAGCAAGGCGCATTGCATGCCGCCGACGGTTACGCGCGCGCTACCGGTAAAGTGGGTGTGGCGCTGGTCACGTCTGGGCCCGGCGTAACCAATGCGGTAACGGGCATTGCCACGGCTTATATGGATTCTATTCCATTGGTGATTATCAGCGGTCAGGTGCCAACGCACGCCATTGGCTTGGATGCTTTTCAGGAAGTCGATACGGTGGGTATTACGCGCCCCTGCGTCAAACATAATATTCTCGTTAAATCTGTGGATGAAATTGCCCCTGCCATCAAGAAGGCCTTCTACATTGCTGCGAGTGGGCGACCCGGGCCAGTGCTCGTGGATATTCCCAAAGACGTATCCCAGCGCATGGGGAAGTTTGATTACCCTAAAACCATCGCCATGCGCTCCTATAACCCTGTCGTAAAGGGCCATCCGGGTCAGATCAAAAGAGCCGTACAATTAATCTTGGGCGCACACCGACCCATGGTTTATGCGGGTGGCGGTGTGGTTATCGGCAACGCCGCCAAGCAGCTGGCCAAATTAGTGCAACTCACCGGTTATCCCTGCACCAATACGCTGATGGGCTTGGGCGGGTTTCCGGCCACCGATCCTAAATTTGTCGGCATGCTCGGCATGCACGGTACTTACGAAGCGAATATGGCGATGCAGAACTGCGATGTTTTGATTGCCATCGGCGCGCGTTTTGACGATCGGGTCATCGGTAACCCTAAGCATTTTTTTCAAGATACCCGTAAAATTATCCACATCGATATTGATCCTTCGTCGATTTCCAAACGCGTAAAAGTCGACGTTCCGATTGTGGGCAATGTCGCCACGGTGCTGGAAGAAATCAATAAACTCCTTGAGGCGAGTAAAGATAAACCTAATCAAACGGCACTTAAAAGCTGGTGGAAGCAAATAGACGTGTGGCGTGGCCGTGACTGTTTGAAATATGATCGCGCCAGTAAAATCATTAAACCGCAAATGGTCTTAGAGAAACTCTACGAAGTGACCAAAGGCGACGCTTATGTAACGTCTGACGTAGGCCAGCATCAAATGTGGGCAGCCCAGTTTTATAAGTTCGATAAACCGCGTCGCTGGATTAATTCCGGGGGTCTAGGGACGATGGGGTTTGGCTTGCCCGCGGCGATGGGGGTGCAGATTGCTTACCCAAAAGCGCAGGTCGCGTGCATTACCGGGGAAGCCAGTATTCAAATGTGCATACAGGAATTATCTACCTGTAAGCAGTATCACTTACCTATCAAAATTATAAATCTCAATAACCGCTATATGGGTATGGTGCGCCAGTGGCAGCAATTTTTTCACGGCAACCGCTATGCGGAATCTTACGTTGATG
>CAYYOS010000226.1:0-1744 GCA_964473355.1 uncultured Burkholderiales bacterium
AATTCGCGGTCTGAAAGACTTTGCACGAGAAGACCGGCCCAATGCGACGATTATATTTTGGTCGTTTCGCATCATGGTGGGCTTAGGCGTGCTTATGATCGCATTGGGCATTTGGGGCGCTTATCTACGCTGGCGAGGGCGCTTATGGAATTCTCGAGCGTTCCTATATTTCGCCTTAGCAATGGGCCCATCGGGCGTCATTGCAATTTTGGCGGGATGGTACACCACAGAAATTGGCCGGCAACCCTGGGTGATTCATGGCTTACTGCGCACCTCAGAGGCAGTATCCGCGCATAGCGCAACACAGCTTGGCATCACGCTAACTTTATTTGTACTGATTTATCTGGCGGTATTTGGCACTGGCATCGGTTATATCATGCGGCTGATTCGCGTTGGCCCGGTGTCGCACGCCGCGCAGCAACATGGCGGCCCAGGTCAGCCGCGGCAGCCAATGCGGCCACTATCCGCTGCGTCCGAGGCGGATAGTGTAATCAACACCGGCACCAGGAGTTAAGCATATGGGCATCGATCTATCTCTCATTTGGGCCATCATTATTGTATTTAGCATCATGATGTATGTGTTGATGGACGGGTTTGATCTGGGCATCGGCATTTTGTATCCTTTCTTTAAAAGCAAAGACGAGCGCGATGTCATGATGAATACCGTCGCACCGGTGTGGGACGGCAATGAAACTTGGCTGGTCTTAGGCGGAGCAGGGCTTATGGCAGCCTTCCCTCTGGCTTATGCGGTGGTGTTAAGCGCTTTTTATTTACCGCTAATCCTCATGCTGATGGGCTTGGTTTTTCGTGGCGTCGCCTTCGAATTTCGATTTAAAGCGCGCGAGCACGAACGGCATTTCTGGGACAAGGCCTTCATCGGCGGCTCCATCGCTGCGACTTTTTTCCAAGGCGTTACACTCGGCGCTTATATCCAAGGCGTACCGGTGGTTGATCGAGCCTACGCAGGCGGAGCTTGGGATTGGATCTCAACGTTCTCCGTGTTTACCGGCTTAGGCCTAGTGGTGGCTTATGGTTTATTGGGCAGCACTTGGCTGATTATGAAAACCCAAGGGAGTTTGCAGCAACGCGTTTATCGTATCGCGCCATGGTTAGTGTGGGGCTTATTATTGGTAATTGGCGTCATCAGTATCTGGACGCCATTCTTGGATGAAAGTATCGCGCAGCGTTGGTTTAGCTTTCCCAATCTATTGTGGTTTTCGCCGGTGCCTTTGCTTGTCGGTGCATGTACGCTGCTGCTGCTACGTGCGCTGGCAAGGCGCAAACAGGTCACGCCGTTTTTATTTACGCTAGTATTGATTTTCTTGTGTTACAGCGGTTTAGGTATCGGCCTATGGCCGCACATCGTACCGCCCGCAATTTCAATCTGGGAGGCGGCGTCGCCCCCGCAAAGCCAAGGCTTTGCACTGGTGGGCGCCTTATTCATCATTCCCATTATTTTGGGATACACCGTTTGGTCCTATTATGTATTTCGCGGGAAAGTAATAGCGGGCGAGGGTTACCATTGATGCAACCGTCGCCAACTATCTCATGGTGGCGTCGAGTTGCTTGGCTTATTTTCATTTGGGCGGCTGGCGTCTCCATGCTAGCCGTCCTCGCGTATCTACTGCGCCTTCTGATGAATGCCGCGGGCTTAACGACGACATCTTAAAATCAGCAGGAAAGGCGGGCTGACTGCTCGCTAGGCGTCGTTCAACCCAAGCATTTATGCGGCGTGGGCGTGTTT
>CAYYOS010000227.1:0-1715 GCA_964473355.1 uncultured Burkholderiales bacterium
GGCGCTGGCTATGGCCAGTAAGGCGCTGGCGGGCGCCGATAAAATGAACGATCTCGCCCAAGCCACCGGCACCAGCGTCGAAACACTTTCCCGTCTTCAACTCTCCGCAAAAACGTCCGGACTCAGCCTCGAACAGTTAGCAGGCAACCTCGGGCGGTTAAGCAAAAACATGTCTGATGCAGCGGACGGCAGTGGCGTTTCCGCACGCGCTTTTGCTGCGCTAGGTATTTCTGTCAAAGATTCTTCCGGACACCTTAAAAACGCAGATCAAGTCATGATCGATCTCGCTGGTAAGTTTTCCAAAATGGAAGATGGCGCCGGCAAGACCGCGCTTGCCATGCAACTATTCGGCCGCGGTGGTCAAGAAATGATCCCTATATTAAACGGCGGGGCCGAAGGCATGCGAGAAATGGCGGAGATGGCCGAACAGCTAGGCCTCACCATGGATACTAAGACTGCCCAAGCGGCCGGCCGAGTTAGCGACACCTTGGACGTGATGAAGTCGACCATGGGCGGGCTGGCCAATAAAGTTATGGCCGCCATGTTACCCACGTTTGAGGCGCTGGCATCGCAATTATTAACAACGGCCAAGGACACTGGGGCGCTGCAGATTGCCGCCGATTTATTATCGGGCGCTTTAAAAACACTTGTTTCTGCCGCCATTATCGTAAAAAACGCTTTTGAGATTGTGGGTGACGTGATTCGCACCAATGCAAGCGCAATGTTTGCGCTTGCCACGGGAGATTTTAAAGGTGCCTTCAATATCATTAAAGACGGCGCTCGGGAAATTAAGGGTGACTTTACCGACGCCATAGAAGGTGTAAATAAAATCTGGAATGGCATGGGTAGTGCGGGGCTGGATACCGCAATTAAGGTCGGAAAACTTAAAGCGCCGCTAGTTGCTTCCGGCGCTGCAGCTAAAACTGCCAAGGATGAATTCCAATCGCTCCTCAACACCTTGGAAACTCGCGGCGATAGCGTTTCGAAAGAATTCTATGACAACCTAAAGTTGCTGCATGCAGGTTACGTGGCTGGGCGTATTAGTCTCGAGCGTTACGTGCAAGCAGTAGAGGAGTATATAAAGCGCACCCCATTCGCGAAGAATTTAACAAAGGATCAGGCAGAAGCCCTTAAATTCCAAGCCGATGGCGTAAAGCGCCTTGCTAAAGAGGAAGAAAACTACATTAAGGACCTTCAAAAGGGCGTAGTCGATAAACAAAAAGAGCTCGCCGCGCTGACCTTAAAAAATGATCTGCTGGAGAAGGGTGTGGTTGCGCTTGAAGATTTGCAAGTGGCGGAGGCATCTGCAGCGCTAGATGCCGCATGGAACCTGGAGAACGTGACATACGAAGAAATCGAGGCACTAGAAAAAAAATTGGGGCTGCAGCAACAAATCGCGGACGAAGCACGACGCGGAACGCGCATTAAAGCGACAAAAGATGAAGCCAAAGAGCTCGCCGATACCTACAACAAAGCCAGCGACGATATCAACCGCAGCTTGACCGACGCCCTCATGCGCGGCTTTGAATCCGGCAAAGGGTTTGCGGAAAATTTCCGCGATACGCTAAAGAATTTGTTTAATACCTTGATCCTCCGCCCAATTATTAGCGCCATCGTGAAACCGGTAGGGCAAGGGATCGCTGGGTTGTTTGGAGGCGGTGCAGCTGGCGGAGCAAATGCTGCGGGCATGGGCGGTGGCGGCGATGGAGGCCTAA
>CAYYOS010000228.1:0-1687 GCA_964473355.1 uncultured Burkholderiales bacterium
CGACGGTTTTTAAGCGCTGCCGATAGTCATACCATTGCCAAACGCCAAAAATCATTGCTAACACTGCAATCACCATAGCGAAATTTATATCTGCTACGCGAAAGCGGGGCTGCGCTGTTGCCGCTTCTTTGTTAAGTTCGTTCACGCGCCCAGGTCTCCAATCCTGTTAGCAAACCTTGATCGTCCGGTTCGGTAACCACCACTTTTTCCAAACCCAGTTCTTGCGCTATCACCGCAACCCGCGGATGGGTCACAAACACCGGCGTTTTTTTTAGCCATTGCTGGCCTAATTTTCCCACTAAGTCGAATAGGTTATGCAGCCCTTCGCTGCTTGTCACCGTCACCGCGTCCAATTCATTGCGCGCCCAATGATAAAGCAGCGCGCCCGCGGCGACATCGGGTTTGCTGCGGCGATAGCATTCCGCATAGGTCAACTGCGCGCCACGCTTAACCAATTCATCTCCCAACACTTCGCGGCCGCCATCACCGCGAAAAATCACTACACGTTTGTTCTGCATATCCTGCAGTGCCGGCAATTCCAAAAGTGCTTCCGAATCGGCTCGCGCCGGCGGAATTTGCACTTTTTCCACGCCGAAATGTTCCAGGGCCTTCTTGCTCCCACGGCCCACAGCAAACACCGGGAGTTGTAGCGGCCAATCTCTTTGCGCCTTGATCAAATTCATGGCTTTGCTCACCGCGGTAGGGCTAATAAATATCGCGGCCTGGTATTGGTCGAGCTCCTTAATAACTTGATACAACGGGTTCAAGTCGGAGACATCTAAAATTTCCAGCACCGGAAATAATATCGGCCGGCCCCCTGCGGCGCTAATCAGTTGAGCCAAGTTTTCTGCTTGCTCCTTGGGTCTGGTGACGACTACGCCTAAATCGTGTAAAGCCTGCGCACTCATTGCATGAGGCTGGCAAGAATTTCTTTTGCGCCCAGTGCGCTTAGCCGTGTCGCCAATTCCCGTCCTATTGCTTCTGCGTTTGCAACGCCGCCCGTGTGCTCCCCACGTAACAACTGAGTGCCATCGGGCGTGGCGACAAAAGCACTCAACGTTAACTCACCCGCTTTAATTTCAGCGTGTGCGCCCAGTGGCACTTGGCAATTTCCCGCAAGCGCGGTACTGAAACCTCGCTCTGCGGCGACGCAGGCCGCCGTCTCAGTATGATTTAGAAATGCCAAGCTTTGGCTTAAATCTTGGCGTGCCGCCAAACATTCGATGGCTAACGCGCCCTGCCCCGGTGCCGGAATAAATTCAGCAGTTGAAAGGTAGGCCGTAATACGCGCAGCTAGCTCTAAGCGCTTTAACCCCGCCGCGGCTAATATGATGGCATCATAGTTGCCCGCGTCCAACTTGTTTAATCGGGTCTGCACATTGCCGCGCAGAAGACGGATGGTAAGTTTTGGATAGCGCGCCAAAATTTGGCTTTGCCGCCGCAAGCTGGAAGTACCGACAATCGCGCCCTCCGGTAATTCGCTTAAGTCTTGATAGCGGTTCGAAACAAACGCGTCCCGCGGATCCTCACGCACCAGAGTGGCAACAATACTAAAATCGGGCGGCAATTCCATGGGCACATCCTTAAAGGAGTGCACCGCAAAATCTGCGCGGCCATCCAAAAGGGCCGCCTCCAATTCCTTGACAAAAAGCCCCTTGCCCCCTATCGTTGCTAGGTTTGCATCAAT
>CAYYOS010000229.1:0-1683 GCA_964473355.1 uncultured Burkholderiales bacterium
ACGGCAGTTGGGCACACCCAAGTGTGCGTTTTTCAAGCTGGCTGGCTAGGCGAGAGGACGCGGCATGGTCATTCCCTGCAAGGAGGAGCAACGACGCTAGGCGGCTTGAAAAAGGTGCAATTGGGGGTGTAGCGGCGTCACCTTTTAGTGACAAGCTTAAGTATCGATTAAGGTAAATGTCCATGGGTCTTTCCATTAAGTAATGAGCGGTCAACTGCCGTTTTTAGGATTATGCAAACCACGGTGCCCGCGCGGTCATAATCAATGCTTTGGCACGTTCTATATCCATTCCCGTCATTTCAGTAAGGTCATCCGCCGCAAGGTCAGCCAACCCCTCCATCGTGGTAATGCCATGCGAAGCCAGCGTTCCCGCGGTGCTTTTATCCATGCCCTCCATGGTCAATAGGTCCTCGGCAACGTTCTCCACTTTTTCTTCGCTGGCGATGGCTTCTGTCAATAACACATTGCGTGCACGGCTGCGTAATTCATTAACCGTTTCCTCGTTAAATGCATCTATCTCCAACATCTCGTTCAACGGCACATAAGCAATATCGTCCAGCGTGCTAAAACCTTCCTGCACTAAAATATCTGCAACCTCTTCATCGACGTCGAGTTTTTGCATAAATAGTGCTTGAATCTCGGAAGATTCAGCTTGATTCTTTTGCGCGGCTTCGGCTTCAGTAAGAATATTTAAAGTCCAACCGGTTAGCTCGCTGGCCAGTCTAACGTTCTGCCCATTACGTCCGATGGCTTGCGCAAGCTGATCTTCCTGCACCACCACATCCATGCTATGTTTTTCTTCGTCCACGACAATGCTGGTCACTTCCGCTGGTGCCAGGGCATTAATCACAAATTGCGCGGGATCTGCCGACCACAAAACAATATCCACGCGCTCGCCGGCAAGCTCGCTAGTGACGGCTTGAACGCGGGAACCGCGCATGCCCACACAGGTGCCTATAGGGTCGACTCTAGGATCGTTGGATTTCGTGGCGATTTTTGCGCGTGCGCCCGGATCGCGCGCCGCAGCTTTAATTTCTAACAAGCCTTCTTCAATTTCCGGGACTTCCATTTCAAATAACTTAACTAGAAATTCGGGTGCGATGCGTGTCAAAACCAATTGCGGTCCACGGCTCACGCGCTCCACTTTAGATAAATACGCACGGACTCGATCGCCTACCCGTAGATTTTCTTTGGGTATCATTTCTTCGCGAGGTAAAATAGCTTCGATGCGACCGGATTCAATCATCGCGTTGCCACGCTCTATGCGCTTAATAACCCCGGTTACCAACAGCTCTTTGCGTAACAAAAAGTCATTGAGTATTTGCTCCCGCTCGGCCTCCCGCACTTTTTGCAAAATAACTTGCTTGGCAGCCTGCGCGCCGATACGGCCAAATTCTACCGGCTCCAAAGGTTCTTCTATGTAATCTTCGAGCTGTAGGGCGCTATCCCTTTCTTGCGCTTCCGACAGCACAACCTGGGTATCACCAGAATATTCCAGCGCTTCGTCAGGCACAACTTGCCAACGGCGGAAGGTCTCATACTCGCCGGTGGCTCTATCAATGGCAACACGCACATCGGCGTCGCCGGAAAAACGCTTTTTAGTGGCCGAAGCCAGGGCGAGCTCTAATGCGATAAATATAACTTCTTTATCGACATTTTTTTCGCGGGCAAGCGCGTCTACCA
>CAYYOS010000230.1:0-1092 GCA_964473355.1 uncultured Burkholderiales bacterium
TATGACTATCACGTACACGCTCTCCCAATGGGGCGGCGGCACGCATCTAGTAGTAGTACACGAGGGCATTCCTGCCGGGGTCGCGCTTTCCGACAATGAATTAGGTTGGCGTATGGCACTGGACAAATTAAAGACGCTTGCGGAAAATCCTTCTGAGTAAAGGTGGCCGGCTAATATTATTTGCGCTGTACAATTAAGCAAGCCGCATGGGCAATATCCAATAACAATGGAGTAGCGACATGGCAAAGATAGCAAAGAACACCGTTTGTCTCTGGTACGATGGCAGCGCCGAGGAGGCGGCCCATTTTTACACTGCAACCTTTCCGGACTCCTTCGTCGACGCCGTATACCGGGCGCCCGGCGATTTTCCCTCCGGGAAAAAAGGCGATGTATTGACGGTTTTATTTACGGTAATGGGCATCCCCTGCCTTGGCCTCAACGGCGGGCCCACATTCAAACACAATGAGGCATTCTCCTTCCAAGTCGCCACTGATGACCAGGCTGAAACAGATCGCTACTGGAATGCAATCGTCGACAATGGCGGCCAAGAGAGTGCGTGCGGCTGGTGTAAGGACAAATGGGGCGTCTCCTGGCAAATCACGCCCAGGGCGCTGACCCAAGCGATCACTGATCTTGACCCCGCTGCCGCCAAGCGGGCGTTCGACGCGATGCTGACGATGCAGAAAATTGACATTGCCGCAATTGAAGCGGCACGACGCGGCTGAGTTTAATTGTTTAACCCGGGCGTGTTCACATCGCCTGCCGAAGTGGGATCCATATTCGTGCTGGCACCCCCTCGGGGAATGCGGAAGCTTTGCTTAGAAACCATTTCTGACAATCGTTATAATTTCCTAAGAGACTTTTTATGAAATCTAGCAAAACTAGGGTGGATACAATGAAAACTGAGCGGCGTACGAGAGCACGTCCCGGGCTAAAACGTATTGCTGCATTCTTATTGCTCGCTGCACTGAGTCTTTCCGCAGGCGTTTTTGCGGCATCGCCCCCACAGGAGAATGCGAGCGAATTATCCGTTGGCAATATGTCTTCCCGCATTAATTGGGACACAATCAAATGGCTTGAACGACGCTATAA
>CAYYOS010000230.1:1102-1657 GCA_964473355.1 uncultured Burkholderiales bacterium
TGCGCTTTAAGGCGCGCGATGAAACTGGCATTGATTGGTGGGGTAGCGATGAGGTAATGATTGAGACCAGGGACGCCAAAGGCTGGACCGTTTCGAATGAGATCGGAGGTATCGACTCTGGCGACACTCATCATTTTGAACCCGCCAGGAGCTGTGTCGTGGGAGTGCGTCCCGGCTCTGCCGTGTTAGGCGAATCGTCGATTTGCTCAGAAACAGGCGAGGCCGCGCCGTTGATTTTTAACGTTACGTTTTGGGAAAAGGATTTTTTTCCCGGGGCGGGATTCTGCATTCCCGGCTGGGGAGGCGCGGACCAACACTGGGGGCCGCATTGTGCGAATGATAGCAACGGCGACGACTTTATTGGCAGCGCTCAGGTTAGCTATACAACCCAGGAGCTGGAGGCGGCATTACCCAATGTCGGTGATCAGCAGATTGAATCCATTAAACTCGATGCCTGCCCGGGCGAGATTTGCGCGGGTTATCCGGACTATACTTTCACCTGGCGCATCACGCGCCTGCCGACCACCAGTCTGGAGGCCTATGACTACTACACGA
>CAYYOS010000231.1:0-1623 GCA_964473355.1 uncultured Burkholderiales bacterium
ACTTTCGTCCTGTCAGACCTACAGTGGCTAACTCGCGTTCGGTCCGGCGCGGGGGTCGCTTCTGCATTACAGCGGGCGGCAACAAAAGGTACGGGGTATGAGCGCTAACAATTCATTCAAGCCCGAACCCGCTCGGCGGTCGGCTAATTCAGCCATTGTGAAGCAAGGAAGTGACGAAATGAAAACAATCGTGCTCGTGGCGCTACTGATGTTCCCTTATCTTTTGCGAAACACATGGCCTGCTCAGGAGTAAATAGATGGGCAACAAACATGGCGTTTGGTTATTTGAAAAACGCGCCAAATACACAGACAATGCAGGCGGCAGGTGATTTTAAACATCGGGCACCTTTATGAGCGCGAATCCACAGGTCACTTTCCAAACTGAGTTCTTTAAGCCGGTGCACGGTGAAGAGGAGGAAACCAACCCTGGGCGCTACGGCAAAGCGCTGGGTCATTGGCTGGCCGAAAATCTCAAAGAACGCGGTGTCGCTGTCGAAGGAGTAATCCCCGAAGATTTTGGCTGGGTGGTTATGTTATCGCGCAAACCATTCATGCTTTGGCTGGGCTGCGGAAATACTGTTGGCAAAACCGAGTGGAGTGTATATCCCGTAGCCGAACTTTCGCCCGTTCAGCGCCTTTTCAAACGCATAAATCCCGCGCCCGAGATCGATAAACTGTGGGCACATCTGGCTGAGCTGGTTCCGTCAATTCCCGGCGTAACAAACATCACATGGGAATAATTGCCTGCCTATCTCCAACCCCGGTCACGTTAGCCTGCAGAAAGTGCTACAGTGATGCTCGGAAATGCTCGCAATAACTTGCCGTCCATCGTCACGAGTTTCGTGCCAAGTTTCTTCGCTAGCGTCACGAACTCGCAATCGTATGCAGAGCATTCACTGTCGCGCACTAATTCCAGAACACTGAGCGATTCCACTTCGTATTCGCCCCCGTTAAGTAACCCCTCTGCCTCGCTTTGGAGATCATGCGCTTGCTGGAACGTCAGGCGCCCTCGCCGCATATACCCCGCAAGGATGTTACGAAACTCACTACGCCACAGAATGGGTGCAGCCCAACTGGGGTCTTTTTCGAGTAGCGCTTCTGCGGCGCCGGTGTACTCACCCGGCAAGTACAAGTACGCTACGACATTCGAGTCCACGACAATCATGGCCGCCCCTGCCGCTTCAGGGTATTAATCTCACGCGCGCGGAACTTACTCTTGCCCAACTCTGCTCTTAACTGGCGCGCACGGGCGAGCCGTTCGCAAGGCGCTATCTTGTTTGGTATAAGCACAGCCTCAAGGCACACAATGACCTCGCTATTAAGGCTGCGACGATGCATCTCCGCGGCAACTTTAAGCCGCTCATATACTTCGTCTGGGATGTTCTTCAGCGTCAGCGTTGTAGGCATTTACATTCTCCAACCTTAATGGAACCATAATGGTTCCATTCTATACCCTCGCCAAAGGTTTGCCAATTTGCGGGTTCACCCAGCATTGCGGAGGACGATCCGCCCATCGGCGGCGTTCTTCACCTCGAATATTAAGCGTCGCTCGCGCCGAGGATCATCTGACGGTAAACCCATGTCATGATGTGGAATAATTTATAAGGGGAGCCAATGGAAAGT
>CAYYOS010000232.1:0-1587 GCA_964473355.1 uncultured Burkholderiales bacterium
CTTGCATTTAAAAGAATCGTGGAAGCTCGCGACCTACGAGAGTGCGGGCGGCTATCAAGCATTGCGTAAAATCCTGCGAGAAAATATTTCTCCTGACGCCGTTATTGCTGAAGTAAAAAAATCCGCACTTCGCGGGCGGGGCGGGGCAGGCTTTCCTACGGGACTGAAGTGGAGTTTTATGCCCCGGCATTTTGATGGCGACAAATATCTAGTCTGCAATTCCGACGAAGGCGAACCGGGTACGTTTAAAGACCGTGACATCATGCGCTACAACCCGCACATTCTAATTGAGGGCATGGCCATTGCAGCTTATGCGATGGGCACCCGTGTGGGTTATAACTATATACACGGGGAAGTGCGCGAATGTTACGAGCGCATGGAAGAAGCCGTCGAAGAAGCGCGCGGCGCCGGTTTGTTAGGTGATAATATTCTCGGTACGGATTTTAGTTTTCAATTGCACAACCACTTAGGTTACGGGGCTTATATTTGTGGAGAAGAAACTGCGCTACTGGAGTCGCTAGAGGGCAAGAAGGGCCAACCGCGTTTTAAGCCGCCGTTCCCAGCGAGCTTTGGCTTATACGGCAAACCGACAACCATAAATAATACGGAAACTTTTGCGTGTATTCCCTACATTATTAACAATGGCGGGGAAAAATTCTTATCTCTGGGCATCCCCAATAACGGTGGTACCAAGATTTTTTCGGTGTCGGGCCATGTGAATAAACCCGGTAATTTTGAAATTCCTATGGGCACGCCTTTTCCGAAGCTCTTGGAAATGGCCGGCGGTATGCGCGGCGGACGAACGTTTAAAGCCTGCATTCCGGGAGGCTCCTCCGTGCCCGTGGTGCCCGCTGCAAAGATGATGGAAGTGACCATGGATTATGATTCCATTGCCAAAGCCGGTTCGATGTTAGGTGCGGGCTCCGTCATTATTATGGATGACAGTGTGTGTATGGTAAGAGCATTGGAACGCTTGTCCTATTTTTACTTTGAAGAATCCTGCGGGCAATGTACGCCCTGCCGCGAGGGCACCGGCTGGCTATATCGCATCGTGCACCGCATTGAAGAGGGACTAGGCACCCAAGAAGATTTGGATCTGTTGCTGGATTTAAGCGAAAACATTGCGGGCCGGACTATCTGTGCCTTGGGGGACGCTGCGGCAACCCCGGTTATTAGTTTTATCAAACATTTCCGGGATGAGTTTGAATATCACATCCAGCATAAAAAATGCATGGTAGGCGAGGGCAGTTTATGATGTCCCGCGTCGCCGCGTGTAAAGGTTGCTATGGCACACATTGAAATAGATGGCAGAGCGCTGGAAGTTGCCGACGGCAAAATGATTATTGAAGCCGCCGATGAAATAGGACTTTATATTCCGCGGTTCTGTTATCACAAAAAACTCTCGATTGCAGCCAATTGCCGCATGTGTTTGGTACACGTAGAAAAGGCGGCGAAGCCTTTGCCGGCTTGCGCCACGCCGATATCCGATGGCATGAAAATTCATACTAAATCGGACGTGGCGATTAAAGCGCAAAAAGGCGTGATGGAGTTTTTGCTGATCAATCATCCGCTAGATTGCCCCATTTG
>CAYYOS010000233.1:0-1571 GCA_964473355.1 uncultured Burkholderiales bacterium
GGAATATTGGAATAGGTTATTTTTCCGTTCGCATCAATTATTTTATAAATCTCAGCGTGTGCACTAAAACATAATCCCGCGCCAAGTAGTATTAAAAATCCTTTATTCATCACATAACCTCTTTCAGCGTGGCCACCTCCTCTTAAGTGTAGGTTAATTGGATGGAATATTCAACGCTTAAGACTGCAGTGTTAATGTAAATGCTTAAAAGACCAATTGCTACTTCAACTTAAGGCGGCCCACATGCCGCCCATCCCCAAAAGCAGGTGAGACAGGGAAAGGATATTTGGCCGCTTCAGACCAACTTACCTCGTTATCCCCGCGTCACCAGTCCTGCTCTATTCGTTATAAGCTGTAGTACATTGCAAATTCGATCGGGTGAGTAGTCATGCGGAACTGCGTGACCTCTTCCATTTTTAGGGCAATATACGCATCGATCATGTCGTCAGAGAAAACACCGCCTCGTGTCAAAAACTCGCGATCGCGATCCAAGTGATCCAACGCCATATCTAAAGAGGAGCAAACCGTCGGGATTTTCTTTTCTTCTTCCGGGGGTAGGTCATAAAGATTTTTATCCATGGCGTCACCGGGGTGCAATTTATTTTGTATGCCGTCCAGCCCCGCCATCATCAATGCCGTAAAAGCTAAATACGGGTTGGCGGTAGGATCCGGGAAGCGCACTTCGATGCGTCGGCCTTTGGGGTTGGCCACATGCGGAATGCGAATGGAAGCCGAACGGTTGCGTGCTGAATAAGCCAGCATTACCGGTGCTTCGAAACCCGGGACCAAGCGCTTATAAGAATTAGTCCCCGGGTTGGTAATGGCGTTTAAGGCGCGGGCGTGCTTAATTACGCCGCCGATGTAATACAAGGCCAGCTCCGATAAACCTGCGTAGCCGTTACCGCTGAATAGATTGCTGCCGCCCTTCCACAATGACTGGTGTACATGCATACCCGAGCCATTATCACCAACGATGGGCTTAGGCATAAAGGTAGCGGTTTTGCCGTAGGCGTGTGCGACATTGTGCACTACATATTTTAATATTTGCGTCCAGTCGGCGCGCTTTACCAGCGTTGTGAATTTCGTGCCGATTTCGCATTGTCCGGCGCCGGCCACTTCGTGGTGGTGCACTTCTACTTCCACGCCCATCTCTTCTAAAGAGAGGCACATGGCAGAGCGCAGATCTTGCAGGGAATCAACGGGTGGCACCGGAAAATAACCGCCCTTAATCGCGGGACGGTGGGCCATGTTGCCGCCTTCTATGTCCTCCGAGGAAGCCCAGCTGGATTCCTCGCTTTTGATTTTAACCGAGGCGCCGGCCATGGATACATCCCAGGTAACGGAATCGAATATAAAAAATTCTGGTTCGGGCCCAAAGTAAGCGGTATCGGCAATACCGGTGGATTTAAGATATGCCTCGCCGCGTTTAGCGATTGAACGCGGATCGCGATCGTAACCCTTACCATCGGCGGGCTCCACCACGTCGCACGTGATCAATAAGGTGGGTTCGTCGCGAAAGGGGTCCATGCGCGCGGTATCGGCATCCGGCATTAACAACATATCGGACGCTT
>CAYYOS010000234.1:0-492 GCA_964473355.1 uncultured Burkholderiales bacterium
AACGCCGCTATCCATTTCTGATCTTGCCGGCTAACCGAGCAACGGTTACTGTCAATCGTGTGCTCCCCAAAGACTCCTCGGCCTTTGATTCCAATTCTTCTACACATAAGAAGAAAGCGTGAGTTAGTTGCCAGCACTATAACTTTCGGCTTATACCTTTTGCCATATTTACACCCCCGCTTTTCTTCCTCATAGTGAAGATATAGTCTGGCCGCGGTATCCAGCTTAGCCGAGTCTAGGGCTGAAGCCCGGCCACCGGGCTAGCGACATCAATCTGAAACGGGGGGTCAAATGTTGAACTTACTAAATTATCGGGTATTAAAACACAGCGCCTTGGGGGCAACGGTGGTTGCCGCGATTGTGAGTTCAGGCTGCACATCGCCCATACATATCTTAAAGCCCGACCGTAATAATCCGTACGATCCCGTTACGCGAGTAGAACTACAGTTCGACACCAACTTCAACCCTAGTTTGCCCTGGCATGCGGAACTC
>CAYYOS010000234.1:502-1551 GCA_964473355.1 uncultured Burkholderiales bacterium
AGCGGCTTCACGCCAGCACCGGCGCCCGGAAAAATCTCGAGTGTACCGATTGTGATCACCGGCGCCAGCGTACACACGATTAAGGCAACGGCGACGTGCGGCACGTTTTGTGTTTACAACAGCGACGAATTTCAATTTTGGCCACCCGCTTTGGTTTATAACAGCACTACCTATGCCAACGTTAAAAAGGATCTAACGCAGTTTCAGCCTGCCTCCGCATTTGTCGGCGTGCAGAATTTCCGGACCGTGCCCATCAATGTCACCGTCGTGGAGAAGTCATCGCCTAAACGGGTTAAATTAGCCGCACCGGGAGGCCAGTTTCAAGCCCCGGGCAGCCCCATCACCCTGACTATCCCCGCCAATACCACAAAAGCCGATTTTTTGATTCAGGGCGACGTGCTGGGTTCATATGTGTTGGAGTTCACTGCCCCGGGCGTCGTGACCGGAGGGGGATCGGGAAACGTGCGTCCATAGTGTTGCATTATAAAGCTGGGCTGCCTTCATAACTTGTAAAGATGTGACCACTAAGGAGTTCACCATGTCCGAACAGAATCCAAACTTTTATCTCGCTAGGGTAGCCTTGGTGGTGCAACCCACACAAAACCAATTGCGGGCCTATAGCGCCGTTACGGGAACGTGGTCGTCCCTTAGCGTGACGGTGGACACCGGCGACACCGCGCTCATAGGCACCAATGTTGCTTTCTTAGCGCAAGCAACGCAAAACCAATTGCGCGCATTTAGTGCCCTCACCAGCGCCTGGACGAGCTTGGCCGTGACGGTCGACAGCGGCGATACATTTCGGGTCGCGGGCAATGTTGCACTGGTGGCACAACCCACTCAGAATCAGCTGCGCGCATTTAGCGCGATTACTGGCGGCGCTTGGGACTCGCTGAGCGTGACGGTGGACACGGGCGATACATTTCTCGTAGACACCAATGTAGCGCTGGTGGCACAACCTACTCAGAATCAATTGCGCGCATACAGTGCCGTTACGGGCACCTGGGCATCGCTCAGTGTGACGGTGGACACAGGGGATACCTTTACCGTTG